>JAZOSO010000122.1:0-6034 GCA_045657185.1 Victivallaceae bacterium
AGAGCAAGCTCTCTTTTTATATGCTGTCACATTGGCATACCCCGTTGTAAAAATATACTTTGAGATTTTGCCAAGGCGATAGCAAATAAGAGGCGATGAAACGCCCCCTGTTTTGCTTACGCAAAACACTAAACCCCAAACCCCTCAATTTTTTATTCTCAAAAAATAATTTCATTATCTCCCCTCAATGGGAACAGAGCGTTTATGAAAATATGCGGAAAGTTTATTTCTTTACAAGCATCAGTCTTTCAAAATAGATGGCATCTTTTTCATCGGCTTTGCCGCAGGGGTAGGAGGGGCCGGTGAATTTTATGCGTGCCCAGACTTCAAATTTGCGGTCAGGCTCATTCATGTCATAAGGACTTGAAACTCCGAGTTTGATGTTCCATGATTTGAAAATGAACATGTAACAGTCGCCGCTCAATTTTGTTTCTCCGAGTTTATACCAGTTATAACCGGGTTTGGTGACACGGTTTTTGCGGAATTCATATCCCCAAAGCGGTCGTTTGATTGACGGAGAATAAATTCCGATAAGTATGGGGAACTGATAATCCTTCAGCTTGATTTTCGGATTTTTGTGCGGAAAACTGATACAGGCGACTTTGCCGATATCGGAATCCGGGTCGTCAATGAGTCCGACATAATTGAACCAGCGGGAGCTGTTTTCAAATGAGAAGTCAAAGAGGTTCTGAGCAGGTATATTTTTGAAAAGTTCAGGAGTATGCAGACTGCGTTCGGTAATGGGCGCAGTATATTTTTTGACTTCAGCAGTTATGTTTTTCATAAATTTTGCTGCATCTTTTGCTTCCAGACGAAGTGCGGATTGCTCCTTTGCAACGGCAAGAATGCGTTCTGCAACAACATTCCGGTCTGCAAGCGGATATCCTTTGAGAGAGCCGTTCTTTTTAAGATATTCTGACATCATTGAACGCGCCATAATCAAGACTGCACGGTCAAGGCTGAGACGGGCATAATTCCAGCGTTTCAGACGGACAGGGTCATTTTTGAGTAACTCAACACCTTTATCAAAAATTTTCTGCGCTTCAGTAACAGTTGCCAAATCAAGATGAGTGCTTGCAGTTGTAGGCGGATACATGCCGAGGAAAGTGCCTTTTTCATCCTGTGATTTTTTCAGCAGTTCACGGTATTGCAGAAATAAATCAGATGCTTTGCCGTAAAAGTTATCAGCAAATTTTTTACTGACAGCTCTGACATCTGCATCGGGATTTTCCTGTAATGCTGTTTTAAGGTATAATTTGTAGTCACGGACATCGGCAAGAACGGGTTCTTCAAATTCGCTGAATACCTGTTTTACTCCGTTGTTACGGAAAAATTTCATATCAGATTGATAAGTCCACTCACTGTTATAAGGCATTTCACGCGGTGCAGTATAAGTGATATTGTAATCCCAGATACGGATATTTGAACTCAGTTTTGCCCAATCTTTCAGCAAGTCGTAAAAATATTTATTCTTGCCTCCGTCATGAGTCTGCAAAACATTTGAGAGAGTATCACAAAGAACGGGAACGACATTTGCTTCAGGTTTAATGCCGACGGGAACTTTTTCCGTATATTGATAAATCAGAGTTGATATCATGACATCGGGATATTCCTTACGGATATTGCGGGCTATTTCATTGATGAAATCAAGCAGCAGTCCGGCTTGAGAATTACCGTATTTGGCGGCAAGTGCGCTGCACTCTCTGCAAGTACAGTATGATTGATTGTCATTCTGTGAAATATCATAAAGCCACGGGGCAGACTGATTGCTTTTTCGGGCGTCTGCAATATCTCGGATGATGAAAGAGCGGAGAACTTCAAGCACTTTTTTGCGGACTTCTTTGTTGCTCAGACAGAGCTGACTGCCTGATGCTCCGCTTGCGCCGTTGTTGACGCGTTTGCCGTTAAGTTCTGCGAACCATTCGGGATGAGTTTTAAAATATTTGGTTGTCGGGATGTAGCTTGCAAAAGTATGGACAAAATACGGGCGGCCGAAAATACGCCCGAAGCCGGGACGCTTGCTGACACGGAAATAACCGTCATTGTTAAGTCCGCGCAGCAGAGCAAAATCACCGTTATCCTTGCCGTAGGCAGAATGAATTTCATTCAGGACAAAAGCATTTTTGCCGGAAATCGGTTTGAATTTTATCGGTAATTCTTTTTTGGTGATTTCATGCTCAAACGGAGAATAAAATATCATGCCGCAGACATCCTGCAGATAGTGTCCGACGGCGAGATAAATTCCGTCGGCACTGCCTTGCAGAATTACCTTTTTACCGTCATTTGACACATTCCATGCGCCTTTGTCCATTTTTGAGTCAACAGTAATATTGACAACAGTTTGGCTGTTTCTGTCAATTTTATCAGCATATTTTTTCAACAAATCTGCTGCATTTTTCTCATGTTGAGAGGGATTGGCAGGCAATTTGACTTCTACGGCAAATGCACAAGATAATGCTGCTGCCAATGCGGTAAAAATTTTAAAGTTCATAAAAATCCTTTTCTTCAATTTTGTCCGGAAAAGCGGATTGTAAACTCTTTGAACAATGCACCGAAACCGTAAGCGGCTCCGTCGCCTTTTTCAATTTTTCGTAAAAAGCGTACCCATACAGTGCTTTTGCCATTGGCATCATAAACATAATTTATGACTCCGGGTTTCGGGAAAAACTGTTCTTCTTTGACAGTTTTATAAGTTTTGCCGTCTTCGGAAATCTGCAATGCAAAAGTTCTGGTCTTAGCGTCTGCTGAATTGCCGATTCTGCATGAAATATTGATTTTTTCAGTTTTGGGCGGCAAATCAAATTTAAGCTGAATATTGTGATTGTAGCCCTGAATGTAGCTGTATTTGGGATGAATGCGCCAATTACGGACGGCATTTTTTTCAATTTCATCAATCCAGTCAGCTTTCGCCTTATCTGCGAAAATGCGTTTATATTCAAGTTCCCACTTGTTATCAGCAGTTTTCTGCACTGCATAAGATGCGGTGTTGTTGACACGGACAGCGGGTTCTTTTCCGGCGGCTTTTTTGAGTTTGAAATCACGGACAAGCACAATACTGTCGATGAGAACGCGTTCAACTTTTTTATCAGCATCTTTCACAACTTTCATGCGGATCCAGCCGTCGTAGTTATTGACTCCGCCCGGAGTGTAAGCATCGCCGAAAGAGCAGAGCAACGACCAGCTGTTAACTGCAAAAATTGCAGAAGATGTAACATTATTGACACGACCGAATTTTACCCATTTAAATTCATTGTCGGGGAATGACGGAAGTCCGATCCAGCCTGCGGAGGCACCTTTCCATGCGTGATAATCAAAATGTTCCATACGGAGCGGGAACTTGATTTTTGCAGTTTTTTTGGCATTTTGCTGGAAAAATACGATTGCCTTGCCTGAAAGAGCATCGGGGGCATCAACATATTTTGCTTTGCTGAACTGCTGGGGCAGAATTATGTGGATACGGGCAGGGTCGATATCGCTGAACTCTGCGGGAACGGCAATATCTTTGCTGAAAACTTTGATGATATTATCAAGTTTGTTATATTCTCTTTCAAGAGAAGCAATCAGTTTTTTGTGGATGTCTTTATTTCTTGCAGTAGGTTTCAGAAGAGCGTTCAATTCGTTTACATATTGAAAATGAACTTTTTTGGCGCGGGCATGAATTGTCTGCAAATCTTTAATCGGGAAATCTGCGGCTTTTTTGCCGGCTCTGAACCATTCATTTTTAAGCTGAAGCAGACGCCAGAGAGTTGCACGGTCAAGCGCAAGTGCCGCCAAATCCCAGCGTTTGAGCAATTCTGCATTATCTTTCAGGAGAATTCTTCCCTGTGCGAAAATCTCATGTGCTTTCAATACCGTCTGAATATCCAAGTGAGAATAAATACCGCCTCCGTAAGGATACATGGGAACGAAAAGATTGCGTTTTTTGGCAGATTCATTGAGCAAACTGCGGTATTGCAGGAAAAGTTTTGCGGCGGGGCCGTAATAGGCATTGGCAAAACTTTCTGACAATTTGTTGAAATCGGCATCCGGATTTTCCATGAGTTTGGACATAAGATAATACTTATACTCACGGACGTCAGGATATTTGGTTGCGCTTATTTCAAGTTTGTTATGAACAATGTTGTTTTTCAAAAGATATTTTACATTATCAGCATAAGCAAATTCAGAGGCAACAGGCATATTGCGGGGTTCAGAGAACTGGTCGCCGTAATCCCAGAAACCGAGTTTGGAGATTTTGCTCCAGTTTTCAATTTTTTTACGGGATTGCGCATTAGTTGCATCGGTCAGGGGTGCGGCGGTGTTGCCCATGGTATCGCAAAGAATGGTGATAACATTATCACGGGCTTTGATATTTGAGGGCAAATTTTCAGTGTACTGATAGGCAAAAGTGGTGATAAAAGTTCCGGGGGCTTTTTTCTCTGCGGCTTCTGCCAGCGGATTTACGAAGTCAAGCATAAGACCTGACTGGGTATTTCCGTATTTTTTTGCAATGGCAGTACAATTTGCACAGCGGCAGTAATTCTGATTATCATTTTGAGAAATATCATAAATTTGAGGAATACTGAAACGCTTTCCTGCTTCAAAATCTTTTTTGTCTGCATCCATGAAAGCATAAAGTTTTTTCTGTACTTCCTCACGGAGTCCGGGATTGCTCAAGCAGAGCTGTCCGACAAACTGACCGCCGATACGTTTCCCGTTGACCAAGGAAAAATATTCGGGATGAGCTTTTTTGTTCGCATTATTAAAAAGATAATATGTGGCAAGAGAGTGACACGGTGCAGGGCGTCCGGCAGAAGCATCACCGCCGTATTCCGCCGCAATACGATACCAGCCGCTCATATTGATACGGCGTTTGGCATTAAATTCTCCTTTTCCGAAATGCACAGAACCGAGAGAACGATACGGGAAAGCGGGTTTACCCTGAAGTTTGATATTTTTGGTCGGCAAATCTGCAAGTTCGGGAATGTATTCTTCGTTGAAATTCATAAAAATCACACCGCAGACATCTTCCAGATAATGATAGAGCGCATAGGTGATACCTCTTGCAGAACCTCCGGAAAGGGCGACACCGTCTTTAGTGCTTTGAATTTTCCATTCTTCGCTTTGAAGTTTTGAATCAATATCAAGAGTGAAGACAGCTTTGGAAGTTTTGCCGTTCAAGAGCAGTTTTTCATATTTCTGCAACTCAGCAGCGGCATTTTTGAACGCAGGAACATTGCCCTGATATTTTACTTCCAGACCGTGCAGCAATGAAGTTGCAGACAAACACAGTCCGAGTGAAAAAAGAATTGTTTTCTTATTCATAATATTATACAGTCCTTAAATAAAAGCAGTTATATCTTATTCTTTGTATTTCTTCGGAGCACTCCATGTGCCGGGTTTATAGCTTGCGATATAATTGGTAAATTCTGTGCTGGGGTTGGAATAATCAGTTTTGTAAGGTCCGCCTTTGAATGATTTTACACTGCCGTCAACGAAAACGACATTGAATCTGCCTGCATGGCGTGCATCCCAGCATTTTCTTCCGTCATAAGAACCGAAAGGAGCGAAAGCATAGTTGTATGAATTGATACCGTTATCGGGATTTGCAGGTTGGTTACGGTCCGCGATATACACAACTTTTGTCGGTTCTTTAAGTTTAGTCATTTTGACCGGTCTGTAATTTACAGACGCAGTTACCCATACACCGAGAGCCATTTCAACAGCATAATGTTGCGGGAGCGGCATATCTGTACTATGTACCCAGGTTTTATAATTTGCACTCGGACAAGTCCAGTTATTGCTGCCGATGTACGGTTTCAGTTTAAAGGCAACGCGGTAATGTCCGGTTTCAGGCCAAGGACCGATACCATCGGAAGCAACCCAGTCTTCATTATCGGTTGAATACATGACGCCTGCAGTACCGAAAGATTTAAGTTTGTTCATACAAGCTGCGGACCTGCCTTTTTCTCTTGCCTGATTGAGAGCGGGGAGCAGCATACCTGCAAGGATAGCAATAATAGCGATTACGACAAGAAGTTCAATCAAAGTAAAG
>JAZOSO010000123.1:0-6596 GCA_045657185.1 Victivallaceae bacterium
TTATATTCTCCCTGCTGAATATGACCGTTTGGAGTCATTATGCCGCGAACTGCGCATAACATTGATTTCTTCCATCAATACTGCTAAAAGCAATGTAAAATAATCATTCCGTGTGCGAGAACGCTGTTTCTCAGTCAGAGAACGCAAAAACAGCAAAAAATACCCTGAAATTATCTGCGATAGAATTTTTTAAAGAACAGAAAGCAGTGAAGAAAAATCACATTCAGCAATGCCGACAACTCTGTCGGCTGCACCGTAACCGAAAAGCATTCTGCCGTTTTTCTGTACCAGCATGGAACAGGTAAAAACACATGGAATCGTGAAATCTTCCTCAAGTTCCCAAGCGTTTTCAGCAAAAAGTAATCGTTCTGAAGGTCTTTTTATGATTTTCGGCAAGCCGTCATTCTGTTCTTCAAGAATCATAAATGATTGAGTGTAGCCGACAATATCATCCTGTTTGCCGTGATAAGGCAAGAGCCATTTACCTTTTTCAAGTTCAATCGGCGCACAGCTTGCTCCGATACGGTTAGCTTCCCATTCATATTCGGGGACGGCAAAGAGAAATTCCACGGCTTTGCCGTCGGCAAAATCCGTGAAATTATCACCGAGAGCAAGAAAAATCGAAGGAGCCTTGCAATTTTTGCCTGTCTCATAATTCCATGGCTCTTTGGGACGATGAATACAAACGATATGCTCTTTGTTATTTATTTTCAAACGGCGCGGAAAAAGTACAACATCACGGTCATCGCTGATATCTCCCCGGTGCAGAGGTGTAATAAACTTAAACGCATTTTCGTAATTGCGTTTTTTTAGTTCGTTCAAATCAACTTTGTATAATAGAGTCACAGTACGGTTTTCGGTGATTGACGGTGGATATTTACTCTTATCAAATGCCCAGTCGGGCATACATTGAACCGGGTCGTCATGGTCCCAGTAGGGACCAGGAGGAAACGCACGGCAGGCAACGGTAAGATAAAGTTCATTTTCAAAATAAAACAAACGGGGGTCCTCAATACAGCCGTTGGCGTAGTCAGCCATTTGGCCGTTGCGGAATGACTGTAAGCGGAATTTTTGCTCATCGTATTCCAGTCGGGGAATCATTGCGGGACGGGAGAAATCGAAATCCCAATCTTTGCCGCCGTTGTGACTTACTCCGAATCCGAGAAAAATCGGGTAGGGTGCAGGTTTCCCGTCAATTTGTGCTTCGTGCCATGCTCCTGTTGAACGGAAAAGCATGTAAATGATATTATCATCGTCGGGGTCGGAAATCATGGGGGGATTAAGCACCATTTTTTCCGTCCACGGACAATTTTTATTCGGAGCAAGTATTTTTCTGCGTATAAAATCAACACTCATTTTATAATTATTCCGATTCTTTGATTATTCTGTCAATTACTTCGTCTGTATAAGCAAAAGCTATTCCGACGCAGGTATCAGCACAGCCGTAATAAATTGCCAGTCGTCCCGTTTTGCTGTCGGCAAGCATTCCGCAGGGGAAAACCACATTCGGAACATCCCCGCACTGTTCGTAATTTTCAATCGGAGTCATAAGAAGTTTGCGGCTTCTGGCAATGACTTTTTCGGGATTGTCACGGTCAAGCAGTGCCGCACCCATACTGTAAAGCATTCCTGCACAGCTTTGAATCACTCCGTGATAGAAAAGCAGCCAGCCTTTATCTGTTTCAAGCGGAGCAGGACCTGCACCTATTTTCATTCTCTGCCAGCCTGAAGTCGGGCGCATTATTTCACGGTGTTTGCCCCAATAGACAAGGTCATGACTTGAGCTGATATAAATATTGCCGAAAGGTGTATGCGCGGGATCGCTCGGACGGCTGAGCATTTTGTATTCTCCGTTTATTTTGCGAGGAAAAAGAACACCGTTGCGGTTGCAGGGCAGAAATGCATTTTCAAGCTGGTGAAATGTTTCAAAATCATCGGTCCATGCAACGCCTATTGTCGGTTCCCATTTGAGACCGTTGCACCATGTAATATAAATTTTTCCCTCAAGTTCAGTCAGGCGGGGGTCATAACCGTAATCCTGAATATCGGTAAATCCTGTAAATTTTATCGGTTCAGGGTCAATATCCCAGTTGATGCCGTCATCACTGAATCCGCGGTGAAGAAAAGGTACACGGTCGCCGAATTCAATGCGGAAAACTCCCGCAAATTTGCCTTTGAACGGAATTACCGCAGAATTGCAGATATTATGTGCTCCGATGTTGCCGTGACGTTTGATTATCGGATTGGCGGGATGCCGCCATACAGTGTCCTTGCAGTTTGCGGGACGTTCGATAAACGGAATGTTCGGAAGTTCATTACAGAAAATTTTTGTCATATTTTATCCTTATTGGTTTTATATTTTAATTTTATTTATTGTGCGGGGAACAAAATATCTGAATCAATGTTTTTTGCAGTAAAGCGGTAACAATTATCGGAGATTTTTTTGAATCTGCCGTATTCAGATTTTAAATTTGCATTTGCCGGGAGAGTTATTTCCGCATTGACGGGCCCGAAAGCTGCAGCGATGATGCAAAGTCTGCCGTTTTCATCGGAGAAAGCCCTGAGCAGCAGATTATCTTTGTTGTCGGCTTTGACTTTTATTGCGGGAGCTTGCCTGACACTCATAATATAAGGTTCAAGTTTGCGGAGCATGGAAGTAAGGTCTTTTGCCATTGCCATGCGTTTTTGAGAAATACCCGGCTCAAAGCGGTCTGCTTTTATGATGTCAGATTGACTGTAAAATATAAAACCTTTGGCTCCGAGAATTGCATGAATTAAAGTTTGAATACGCATTTCTTCGGGTGTCGGCCAACGGAATTTTTTATATTCCTCCTTATTTTTCGCCTTGTAACTGCCCCAGTTGAACATCTGCGGTACACACCAGTGCGGCAGGCGGGCTTTATCCATTTTTTTGTAAGCTTCAATGTGCTGTTTCAGCTGGGGAATGATGTTTTTGTCATTGATTCCGTATGGATAAATATCAAGACCTCCGATATCCATGGCAACTGCGTATTGCGGAAAAAGATAACTCTGCTGAACCATACTTACGACATAAGCCGGATGCCAGACATCAAGTTTGTTGATTGCTTCGCGCATTTTTACGAGATTCGGGAGGGAGCCGAGGGGACGTTCATCCCCGATATAATAAGCAAGAAGTGCGGGATGATTTCTGATATCTGCAACAATCTTTTCAAGAATGTCAAGTTCACCTTTTTTGCCATTGTACCATACACCGCCTGAACCGGGTTCACAGGGAATCAATGAAAATATGTATTTCAAATTGTGTTTCTGAACCAAATCAAGCATGGAAATAATTTTCTGACGGTCGGACTTGACATTAGTGTAATCAAGGAGACAGTTAAATCCTGCTTCCTCAATCATTTTGAGCGACCTCGCAGCCGCATAACCGTAACAGCCGACAGGCATGAAAGGTTTGCCGTTGACGATAAGTCTGCCGTATTTGTCAATAAAAGCTGCATTGGCAGGAATTTTATCATCGGCGGGACGGACGGAGAAATTGAACTGCTGTTTTTCAAGAAAAAGTTTTTTGTTGAGGTCAAGCAGTTGAACATGCATGATTGCGTTACCGACTGTCAAAGTTCCGAAATCACCTTCAAAAACGCCGTTTTTGTCGGATTTAAGCAGTAATTCACGGACTTTGCCGTCGTTGCGAAGCGTGACATGTGCGCCGAGCATATGGCCAAAACGTGAATCGCAAACGAGTTTGAATTTGCCGTTTTGATTGCGGAAAGTCAGCATTTTGGGTTCATTTACAACGACAGCATGAATTT
Organism: Victivallaceae bacterium; assembly: GCA_045657185.1. Taxonomy (GTDB): domain Bacteria; phylum Verrucomicrobiota; class Lentisphaeria; order Victivallales; family Victivallaceae; genus RGIG5270. The sequence goes on from JAZOSO010000123.1 coordinate 3,792, forward strand.
CACCGTTGCCGCCGGTGACAGTTAAATCGTCAATCCATGCTGTGCCTGTCCAGTCTTTGCGTAAATAAAAAACGATGCGTGCCTTGTCAAATTTTCTTTTGCCGAGGCTTGCAGTTGAAACTTTCAGAGTGTATTTTTTGAACTCTTCTGTCGGCATTATCGAGGGGTATTCACCTTTGACATATTTGCCGTTTAAAGTGTATTCAATACAGACAAGTCCGACACCAACATATCCGTTATGACGGCGTAAATTTTCTCCCCGTGCATAAAATTCAACGGTATAATCTGTCTGTGCTTTTAAGTCAAGCGGAATGGCAAAAACACTGTATTCTGTTGGATTTGAACGGGTGAATTTCAAACATCCGCTGCCGTTGATGCCTTCACGTGCAAGTGAATAGCCTTTTTCTTTTATACCGTTGATTCCGAAGGGCGCTTCAAATCCTGTATTGTAAATGACTTTGCGGGAGATGCCGGGTTTGAAATCTGCAAGTTTTTTCTGTATTTCAGGTGAAATACCGTCATTTCCGGCGGCATTGGCGAGTAATGCCCCGAACAGTAAAAATGATAATAATTTTTTCATTTCAGCACCGATTACCAGACGTAACCTTTCCAGTACCATTCAGTATTGGTGATTTTTGCAGGAACACCGACGTGACCGTCAAAGAAGAGGATATTTGATTTGTTGTTGTGGCGTTTTGAAACATCCTGTGCTGCGGTGCCGTAATCTTTGCCCCACATATCTGAGCTGACATAATCTTTATTCGGAACTTCTTCATAGACAAAAAGAATTACACTGGGGTTCTGAACTCGGTTGCGTTTGCCGTTGCCGCCTGATATGGCTTTGGTCTGAAATGAGCGGCTCATTGTGTAATATGGAGTTGTAAGAACTGTTTTTTCAGCGGGACAATGCCAGAATGGAATTGTTTTTGTAAGGCGGGTACCGTAATTTTCAATCAGCCAGAGTCTGTCGTATTGTACATAATTTGCATAGAGAGCAACTGCACGCCACCAGTTCTTTTTATCTGCGGACGGGTCCCAGTTGTTCAGCGGAACGATATCGTTGTTGTCATCCATGTAGCTGTTGTAGGTAAAAAAGCTCTGTTTCATGTTGTTTTTGCATGAAATATCTCTTGCTCTGTCGCGTGCCTTGTTTAAGGCGGGCAGAAGCATGCCTGCGAGAATTGCAATAATAGCGATTACTACAAGCAATTCAATTAAAGTGAATGGTTTTTTCATTTTTTTACTCCTTTTTTTGTGTTTTTGTGTAGATCCTTACGGATGTTAATTTATATTATCGGCAGGAGCCATGCCGACAGAGAGACCTTCACGGATAGTCAGCATGACTTCGATTTTCTGTGGTATAAAATCGCCGTTCAACTGTTTTTCGATTAAATTCCAGATGTTTTGTACAGCATGTTCGCAGTGACTGAAAACTGTTGTGGCGGGCGGGTCAAGATTTGCCAGAGTCAAATCTCCGTCAGTGGCGATTACTGAAACATCTTTGCCTATGACGAGATTTTTAGATTTGAGAAAATCATAAACGATTTCCGCATCCTTGTCCCAGACAATAAGAGCTGTCGGCATCGGTTCGGTACTGAATGTTTTCTCCAATGCTTCAAGTATGCAGTCCGGCGGGTATTCACTCTGCCAGTGTTTTTCAATTTTCAGACCGTTTTCCGCCATAAGTCTGTAATATTCAAGTCTGCGGAACATCAGAGTCATGGAGTGATAATTATGATAGGATTCCCGCAAATAATGAATGCGTGAATGACCTTTTTGAAGCATATACTGCATTTGCATGGAGATAGTGCTTGTTGCGGTTACAACTCTGTCGCAATCGGGGAAACGACCTTCGGGGAAAACGGCAACTACAGGTTTATTTGTCTGTTTGAAAAGGTTGATTATTTCCGACATATTGGGTTGCAAAAGTATGAAACCGCATGAATCATTCAGAGTTGCGATACGGCAATAGTGTTCGGCTGATTCATCTATGCTGACGGAATGCAGGCGCAAATTGTAATTTTTTGTTTCTGCGCTTTTGAAAAGACCGTTGATTACCTGAGAGAGAAAATTTGGAAAATCGCTTTGAATATAACCTCCGTCATGGCAGGCAATAAGTTCAAAAGTTGGTTTGATATGCCCTGCAATACGGATGATACCGCTGCGGGGAATACGTTTGATATGATTTTGTTTTTCGAGTTCGTCAAGTATAAATTCAACGGCGGCACGGCTTGAGCTGCTTTCTTTTATCAGAGTACGTACAGCGGGAAGTTTTTCTCCGATGACAGTGCTGTATAATGAATGCAATACGAATTTGCGTGCGGATTGAATTTTTTCAGAAGAAATTTTCATTTTACTTTATAATAAAAGAGTTAAGATTTTTTTATTTCTGCTTTTAATATAAATCCAGGTTATTTTAAAGACAATGTTGACGTCCGCAAAAAAATAAAAAAACATCTGACTCTGTGTCGTATTCTGTGTTGTATGTTTTGAACACAGTACGACTTTATGGTGTATTTTAGTGAGAAATGTCCCACAAAGTCGTTTTTTATTTCCTGTTGATATACTAGATTTTTCAAATAAAATTAAATATGCCGAATTTCGACTTTCCGCTATTACTCAACCGGCGACCTCTGCGAAAGACCTCTTACCTTAAAATCAAAGGGCAATGGGGAATGGTCATATACAATCTGCTGACAACGGAGTTGGAAAGGTTGCAAAAACAGGGCAACACAGCGGCAATCAGAAGTACTGCCGAACAACGAGCCGACTGATGGAACAAGAGCCGCGACACGCCCCTTAAAA
>JAZOSO010000124.1:0-8824 GCA_045657185.1 Victivallaceae bacterium
CGCAAAAACTCAGAAGCGTTACTCAAAAATTTGTAAACGGCAGAAGTCAGGAAAAGAAAAAATGTTAAAAATACGCTTTTGAGATTTACGAAGTAAATGAAAAAGCGTATTTGGATAAAAGTCTTTGTAAAAAGGATAGAGGGTGTCGGGGGAAAGGAAAAGAAACTTTCTTCAGAAAGGTTTTTTCCTTTCCCCTGACAATCTCAATCATTATTAACAGAAAGGATTTTTTATGAAAAATATACCTTTAACGCATTATTTGCTTATTGGCGGACTTGAAGACAACTTCCGTTATTTTATGTTTCGTGAGTTAGCGGCTAACGGAGCGGAGAATGTTGTTTTGTCTGAGGATATTTTGAGCATGGTCTGTGCGGCTGATTCCCCGACAATCAAATTGACTCAGATAAAGAAAGAGGTCAAAGATGCGGGGATGAAGTTTGTTGATGCACACTCTCCTTTCGGCCCTCGTTTGGATTTGAATTGTCCGCTTGCAGATGAGCGCAGAAAGCTGCTTGAGCTGCACAAATTGAGTTTGGCCTGCTGTAATGAATGTGAAGTAAGTCACATAACAATACATTCCGGCAATCCGCGTTTCCCGGGGGTGTCATTGGAGGAGAACCGTAAACTTATCCGTGAAGCTCTGGAGGAACTGCTGCCTGCGGCAGAGCGTTACGGAGTAACGATTTGCATTGAAAATATCTGGTTCCCGACGAATACTCCGGAGGAATTGATTGCATTTTGTGAATATTTTAAATCACCGTATCTCGGAATGTGCTATGATGCGGGACATGCAAATTTGATGTGCCGTCCGAATAATGCCCCGTCACATCCTGCCAATGTTGCTTTTGATTTGCTCAAAATGCCGACTGCATGGGATGATAAAATTCTGGAAAAGATGCTGCCGTATCTTGTCACCTGCCACCTGCACGACAATGACGGTATGTCAGATAAACACTGGACACCTTTCAACGGCAATATTGATTGGGAAAAAATAATGAAACTGTTGGCGAAAGCACCGAATTTGCGTTGTTTGCAGAATGAAGTTATCCTGCCGGGAAGAGATTTAAATTCTTCAATCCATGATATGTGCCTTGCTTTTGATAAGCTGGTTGAATTTTATAACGGAAACTGATATGAAAATAGAATTACATACCCATTCAAAAGAGATTTCAAACTGCGGCCGTTTATCAGTTGAGGAATTGACAGATTTGTATGCCGCGGCAAAATATGATATCATGCTGCTTTGCAATCACTTCAATACCATTACCGCAAACATCCTTGCTGAACGCGGAATAAATGATTTTCATAAAGCATATTTTGACTGCGTCAACCATGCGGTTGAAGTCGGCAAAAGCAAGGGGTTGATGGTTCTCGGCGGTTGTGAATTGCGCTTTGACCATAATGAAAACGACTATCTTGTTTATGGCATGACTCCTGAAATGTGTAAAGACTGGCGGATGATTTGTGCAATGAAAGAAAAAGAATTTTCCGAATTTGCCGCCGCCAACGGACTTTTGTTTTATCAGGCGCATCCGTTCCGCAACAGAATGTCAGTTATCGACCCGCAATATCTTTTCGGTATTGAGGTTAAAAATACACATCCCCGACACGACAGCCGCAATGATATTGCCATGATGTGGGCGGATAAGTTTAATCTGCATAAAATTGCCGGTTCCGATTGCCATCAGGTTCAGGATGCCGCAACTTCAGCAATTTGTACGGATTATCAAGTCAAATCAATTCCGGATTTGATTCATGTCTTGAAAAATGATTTGTATCAGATAATATAAGTCAAGTATAGATAAGTTTTTCGCATGGAGGCTGTTGCAAAACCTCAAAAAAGGTGAGCAACAGCCTCTTTTTCTTTCTCAAGTACCGACTTTTACCGGAAACACAGACTGATTTTTTATTACGCAGTACCCGGCGGAGGACCGTCACCGTCTTTATATTTGCTGGCGACTTCAAATCTGGTGATAGCCGGGAAGAAGTTCATTGAGACCATGCCGGTTCTGCCGTTACGGTTTTTTTCGACGATGAAAAGGGCGTCAACACTCTGGTTTTCGGTCAGAACTTCTTTTGCCTTATCGCGGTCACGGTGGAGAAATGCGACGATATCGGCGTCCTGCTCAATCGCACCTGATTCACGGAGGTGGTTGAGTTTGGGCAGCGGAGAGGCGTTGGGCATAGATTTATCAACGTCACGGTTGAGCTGAGCGAGAACCAGAACGGGAATATTCAAATCTTTGGCGATTTGTTTCAAACCGCTGGAGATTTCGGCGACTTCCTGCTGACGGTTGTCACTGCGGGAGTCCCCTTTCATCAACTGCAAATAGTCAATGACAACGACCTCAATATCGTGCATTTTCTGCAGACGGCGGCATTTTGCACGGAGTTCCGCAACTGAAATACCGGCAGTCGGGTCAATAAAAATTTTTGCTTTGCTGAATTTGGAAACAGCGGCAGTCAGGCGCGGTATATTGTTGCGGTCAAAAGATTTATTCCAGAAAACCGTTTCAGAGATGCGTGCTTCGGAGCAGAGAAAACGGCGTGAAATCTGCGCCGCGGTCATTTCCAAGCTGAAAAAAGCAATTCTGCGCGGCTTTTGCGGGTCAAGAGCCATATTGCGGATAATATTCAAAGCGATAGCGGTCTTACCTATTGAGGGACGGGCGGCGAGAACGAACATTTCACCTCGTTTCAAGCCTCCTGTCAAATCGTCAATGGCGGTATATCCGGTACTGAGACCGACTTCAACATCGCCGTCGATCATGTGCATAAGAGTTTCAAATTCACCCCGCATACTCTCACGGATTTCAACAATAGAAGTTTTGGCTTCGGAGTTGCGGATTTTGTAGATGTCGCTTTCAATTTCGTCAACGAGCTGATGAATGGGAACTTCGGGATTTTCGCAGCGGTGCAGAGAATCTGAACAGACGGAAATCATCTGACGGAGGATAAAAGTATCACGGAGGATTTTGCACCATCCCTCCAAATTGACGGTAGTTGCGACTTCAGAGTAGAGTTCGGCGAGGAATATTTCGCCGCCGATTTCGTCAAGACGCTTGGTCTGTGATAGGTGATAAGCCAGAGAAACGACATCAATATTTTCGTTTTTCTGTTTGTGCATGTCAATAATTGCACTGAAAATAATGCGGTGTATTTGCGAAAAAAACACCTCGGAACGAGTTCCGAGATGTTCAATTGCAATATCAATGCACGCCGGTTCTTTGAGCATGGCAGAAAGAACCGAGCGTTCAACACTTAAATTATGGGGATATTTGATGCCGGCAGCTGTATTTTCAGCGGAATCGGCATTTTTTTTCCCTTTGAAAGTGTTTTCGTTACTCATATTGTATTCCCCCCCCGCGCGCAGATTAAGCGCGGACAATAGTGAGTTTGAGTTCAGCTTTGATGTCGTGATAGATTTTGACGACAACAGTGAATTCGCCGAGAGTCTTGATGGGAGTATCGATCTGAACTTTGGTGTATTCAACAGAGAAGCCTTCAGCATTGAGGCGTTCAGCGATGATACGGGGAGTTACAGAACCGAAAAGCTGATCGTCAGCAGCGGACTGCATGGGGATCTCAAGATTGAGAGCGGCGATTTTGTTTGCGATTTCGGTAGCGGCAGCGCGTTCAGCGGCGCGTTTAGCTTCGATTTTTTCTTTACGGGCAGCGAGAAGACGGAGTGTGCCGGCAGTAGCTTTGGCAGCGAGACCGCGGGGCAAGAGGTAGTTTCTGGCATAACCGGGAGCGACTTGGACTTTTTCACCGGCGAGGCCGAGGTTTTCGACGTCTTCGAGCATGATGAGTTCAATATTTTTAGCCATAGTGATAAACTCTCCTGTTCTTATTAGTAAACCAAAGCGACAATGCGGGCGCGTTTGATAGCGGCGGCGAGCATTTTCTGGTGGTCAAGGCAGTTACCTGTGATGCGGCGGGGCATGATTTTGCCTTTTTCGGTCTGGAATTTTGCCAAAGTTTCAGCGTCTTTGAAATCGATGTAGTTTACTCTGGCTTCGCAAAAGCGGCAGCTTTTGGGTTTGGCAGCTTGTCTTCTGCGGCTGATTCTTTTCTGCATTTTATGATTCCTTTCAAATCTATAAAAAATTATTTCATTAAATTGATATTTCAGTGTTAAAACGGGACAATGTCATCAATGCCGTCGGAAGGATTGAATGCCTCTTCAGGCATGGGAGGCATCGGGGGGGCGGCAGGGCGGTTGAAATTACTGTTGGCGTTATTATTGTAGCCGTTGTTGTAATTGCCGCGCGGGGCATTGCCGTTGTTATTTCCGTAAGAGTTGTTGTTACCATAGGAATTGTTGTAAGAGTCGTTGCCGTTGTAGGATCCGCCGTCGGGATTGTCATTGCGGCGGGGTGAACCGACGAACTGAACGCGTTCAGCCAGAACGCGGAGACGGGAGCGTTTGCCGCCGCCGTTGCGGTCTTCCCACTGGTCAAACTGCAATCTGCCTTCGATGAGGGCGGGAGAACCTTTGCTGAGGTATTGTTTGCAGTTTTCCGCCTGTTTGCTCCAGACGACAATATCAACAAAACAGACTTCGTCCTGTTCGGCTCCGTTTGCCGAGAAACGACGGCTGACGGCGATACCGAATTCACATACGGCTGCACCGGACGGAGTATATCTCAAATCAGGATCTCTGGTGAGATTACCGAGCAAAAAAACTTTATTCAACGAAGCCATTTTTAACTCCTTTCAACATTTAACACTGAGAGCTGAAGCAAATTACTGTTCTTCAACAACTTTCAAACTGCGGATTTCTGCGGGGCGTTCATCAACAATGATCATGTTTCTGAGAACGCGTTCATCAAGCATATATTTTTCTTTGATTTCGATGACTTTGAGGGGATCGAGTTCAAAGAAAAGGTTCCAGTAGATACCGCCTTTGCGTTTTTTGATCTCATAAGAGAACTGTTTTCTGCCCATAGCGATAACTTCATTGACTTTACCGCCGAGACTTTCGATAAATTCGGTCAATTCTTTGCTGTAAGCCTTGCCGTCATCATCGACCTTACGAATGTCCAAAATGAACACAGCTTCGTATTTTTTCAAAATAAAACCTCCGGTTTTTTCTTAAGATTCTTTGTTTTGTGCATTTTCACTCAAATCAAGGGAATTGTATTTGTTCATCACTGCGGATGCGGGAGCTTTGAGAAGTTCAAGTACCGCATCTGCTGCTTTGTCAATGACTTTGCCGAGCAATTCTTTTTCCTCATCTTTGAATTTGCCGAGGACATAATCAACGACATTTCTGTCTCTGCCTATGCCTACGCGCATTCTCAAAAAGTCCTGCTGATTGCCGAGAGATTCAATAATGGAATTGATTCCGTTATGACCTCCGGAAGAGCCTCCCTTGCGTATTCTCATGCGGCCGAGCGGCAAATCAAGTTCGTCGTGAACGACCAGCAAATTGTTTTTGTCAAGTTTCTCTCTTGTCAGCAGCGGATGAACTGCGTTGCCGCTTAAATTCATAAACGTCTGCGGCTTGGCGAAAATCACCTGCTTTCCCTTATATTTGAGCTTGTAACAGATACTGCTGCATCCGTTTTCAAATTCAGATGCCGCATTGAGTTTCTCCAAAACACGGTCAATGACCATGAATCCCATATTGTGTCTGGTCTCTTCATATTCTCTGCCCGGATTTCCCAGACCGGCGACCAGAACTATGTTTGAAGAATACTCACTCATAAAGTCAGCAGCTTATGCTTCAATAGCATTGAAGTCGATGTGAACAACGTAATCTTTGAGGTAGTTACGCTGGACTTCTTTGACTACAGCATTGGTTTTTTTGGAACCTTCGACCAATGTGACGACTTCGAAGTCGTGATTGGCGAGAGCGGCCCAGTCACCTTCCTTGACAAAAATTGCCTGAGCTTCCTTGCCTTTGCTGTAAACAACTGCAGGGATCAGACCGTTTTTGCGGGAACGGCGGGCGTTGCCTTTACCGAAAACATTTCTGCTTTCCACGTTCAATTCATAACCTTGTGTACTCATGAAATTCCTTTCGTTCTGAACTTGTGTGATGGTGGTTAATGTTTAATATAGAAAAGTGTAGAAACTGATTTTCCGTCATGGATGCGGCGGATTGCCTCACCCAGAAGCGGTGCTACACTTACGACTCTGATTTTACCGCCGAGATCATCAGTCTGCGGAACAGCATCGGTAGTAATAAGCTGTTCGATCTCAGGGGTTGCGAGAAGTTTTTCTTTGCCTTTTTCACCGAGCATGCAGTGAGAAATGGCGCAATAAATCTTTTTGGCACCTTTTTCTTTAAGAATTTTTGCGGCTGCGCAAAGAGTGCCTGCGGTACTTGTCAGGTCATCGGTGATGACGCAAACTTTGTCCTTGACTTCACCGACCAGGTGGCTGGAAGCAACAGTGGTGGCGTTGATGCGGCGTTTGGCAACAACGGCAAAACCGCCTTCGAGCATGTCGCAGTAGTACATAGCCATTTTGGCAGAACCTGAGTCGGGAGCGACAACGACAGGATCGGGACCGAGGATTTCTTTAAGCACAGGAACGAGAACGGGGCGTGCATAAAGGTGATCCATCGGAATATCAAAGAAACCCTGAATCTGCTGTGAGTGCAAATCCAATGTAATAAGTCTGTCAGCACCTGCGGCAGTAATCATATTGGCGACAAGTTTGGATGAAATGGGGACTCTGGGCTTGTCTTTGCGGTCCTGACGGGCATAACCGTAGTAGGGCAGAACAGCGGTGATGCGTGCGGCGGAAGCGCGGCGTGCGGCATCAATCATAATAAGCATTTCCATCAGATTATCATTGACAGGAGCGCATGTCGGCTGAATGATAAAAACATCAGCGGTACGGACATTTTCTTCAAATTGACAGAAGCACTCCCCATCGGGGAAACGGGTAAGATGCACTTTGCCGAGCGAAAGACCCAAATAATCGGCAATGGCCTGCGACAACTCCGGATTGGCGGAGCCGGAATAGACACAAATGTGCGATGACAGTTTCATTTTTCCACTTTCCTGCTTTAAACGTTAATTCAAAAAACTTTAATTGAGCAGCAGGATGTTTTGCCGTGGGGATACAGAGACAATTCAAGTGTATGTAACACCTTATGGGGTAGCGTTTTACATAGCTAAAACGCTGTCCGTATTGTCAAGTATTTGTACGGTACGGTCAATTCCTTTTGCAGAATTAAGGTTTTTAAAGTTACATAATATAGCACACATTTTTAAAAATGCAAATAAATTAAAAAATATGCTGCTGTGACTTTCGGTTTCCCGGAACGGTAGGATTTGTAAAACTAAATACAAGCCTCTGAAAAGAATCAGAAATAATCTTAATTTCTGAAAATTATTTTTGCCAGGTAAAAACCGATAGCGGCAGCTGCCAGTCCGCCGAAGTTGTGTAATAAGACATTCATACAGAATTTAGAATACAGTGCATCTGTGAAATATTTTACACTTTCCAGCGCAAATGTGCTGAAAGTGGTAAATGCGCCGAGAAATCCGATGAATAAAACCGGGAAATATTCCTGAAAACCGGAAAATTTATTTCTGCACATAACAAAACAGAAACCTGCAAGAAAAGAACCTGCAATATTTACAGCCAAAGTCGCCCAAAATGATTCAGATACAAACATGCTTATAGTTTTTACTGCTGTATATCTTGTCAATGTTCCGATGACTCCGGCGATGCTGATAAGAAGAATTATTTTCATTTTAACAATCCTTATACATATTATTTATATGATAATATACTTTTCATCTTGTATTTTTTCAATTGTAAAGAACGGGATTTTCTAATATTCTGTTTTTTATTGCAGATTTGCGTTTACTGGGGGGCATGTCGCGGCGGTTACGGCAAGGGGTAAGGGGAAGCATGGTATACTGAGAACTTTGTCAGATTTTCTCAAAAAACTTTTATTCTGCACTTGTATTCTTGATTTTTGCAGTTATATTAAGTTAGTGAATGATAACTAACAGCGATCAAGACAGGAGAAGATCATGGATTGGAGCAAACGGCAGAAAGAGATTATTGAGGCGGCAATTTCCCTGATTGCCCAAAATGGGATCGAAGGTTTGACAACAAAAGCCCTTGCTGCAGCCGTTGGGATTTCTGAACCGGCTTTGTATCGGCATTTTTCTAATAAAGCCGAAATCGTCCAGGCGGTGATTGGGTGTTTCGATGATGACGTGGAAAATTTAAAGAATACACAACGCGGATGGCAATTCATCAAGGCTTTTTTTACTCATCGCATTGAACAAGTAAAAACCGAACCGGCATTGGCGAACATGATCTATTCTGAAGAATTATTTATCCACAACAGCGATTATGCCGATCTTATGAAAGAGATGATGCACAAGCACTGGAACATGATAATGGAAAATATTGTCATTGCATCAAAGAATGGAGTCATCAGAAATGACATTGCTCCGGAAATGATTTTCCGTATGCTTGCCGGTTCCTTGCGTTTGTTGATAAAACAGTATGGAATGAGCGGTAAAGCATTTGATTTATGTTCTGAAAGTACTATTTTGTTTGATACATGGGATACACTTTTTAAGATAAAATAACCGTCAATGTCCAACCAGGAGGTATAAAATGGAAGAAAAAATGTTCTGTTTTCAATGTCAGGAAGCTTGCCGAAACACCGGATGTACCCTTGCGGGAATGTGCGGTAAAAAAGCTGAAACTGCAAATTTGATGGATGAACTCATCTGGCAACTCAAACTTATCGCTCTGACCCGGAATGCTGACAGGCAGCTTGGACGTTTTATTGTAAAGTCTCTTTTTATGACCATTACCAATGTCAATTTTAACAATG
>JAZOSO010000125.1:0-7141 GCA_045657185.1 Victivallaceae bacterium
TGTAATCGTTGATAACAACGTTGGTAGTACCCCAGCTCATGGAGTTTTTGTCAGCGGCAGCACCGAAAACAGCACCGCTGAAAACCATGTTGGTACCGTTGGCATTTTTGTTGCCGTTGTTGGAGACGACGACGGTGACATCACCTTCGGTATAAGAACCGTTTTTGCCGCCTGCATAGATTTTGCCGACTTTTGAGTTGTAAACGTTGATAACAACATCGCCGTTGTAAATGACATCACCTTCGCCGCCTGCATAGATGTTTGCAGCAGTGGAGTTGATTACGTTGACTTCAACATCACCTTCAACTTTTTCAAGTTTGGCATCAACATTCTTTTTGTCATATTTGTTGAAACCTGCGGCATAGATATCGCCGGCAGTGGTGTCAAGCAAAGTAACATCTTTGCCGTAAGCATAAATTTTGGTAGTAGCTGCGCCACGGGCAAAAGTCATGCTGTCAACAGCCTGTCCGTAGTTGTTGAAAACACCTGCTGCAACAGAAGAAGCAACGGTGAAGTTTGCATCAAACAACTTTTCGTTGAAGTAATAGGCTTTGACATCAGCAGTGCCGAGAGCGTAAAATACGCCGTTGGTGCCTGCGATTTCAACTGCATTTTCAAGTCCTGAAACAGCACCTGTTTTTTTGTCGAATTTGGCTTTTTTGGTTTTGCCGTTTACGACTGTGGAAGCGTTATCGAGAAGCTGATTTACAACTTCTTCAGCAACGCCTTCGGGATCAACTGTATAGTCGATCAGATCTTTGGCTTTACTCATAATTTTCTTTCCTTTCGGGTTGTTTTGAGTAATTCTGAGTTATTGGTTCATAGTTTAAAATTCTGTACTCGGATTTTCAACTCCATACCGTCAGGGACAAATCCCCTGCAACTGCAGCAGTAATTTACAGACTTGCTCCCGGCAATTGCAGAGAAACAATCATAAAAGTCTCCGTTGCAGACGGTTATATAGAAGTTGGACGGAATATGTTTCTTGAATTGAAACATCGGACAATCCTCCGCAAGTTCAGCTTGAACTGTAATAACTTCTGCGGAGTTGAAAATTTCCCCTGAGCAGCCGATAGTGTCTGTTTCACAACATTTTACAGCCGGAACACAAAAGACCTCATCGCTTTTTTCAGGGACAACACTGTATTCTGACTCCTGCTCAACACAAATCACATCAGCGGGGGTATCGCCGGAAAGAAGTGCGCAGACGGGTGCAGAAAAAATAGATTGCTCCTCAAACAGAGCAGATTCGGGGGTAAAATCGGGGTACAAAAAAATCGCAGAGACATTTTCTGCAATATATACATTTGTTTTTTCACCAAAACAAAACATTTTAACTTTACCCCTAAAAACGTTTTTAATGACACAGGAGTGATCAAATTCCCGTGCTTATGAACATTATACATCATTTTTTTAATATGTCAAGTAAAAAAGTTTAAAAAAATAAAGATTTTATTATTTTTTTTTCATATTTTTTCTACTTATTTTTATGTAAAATTTTTTTTCAAAAAAAAAAAAAAAAAAAAAAAAAAAAAAAAAAAAAAAAATTATAAAACCGGGCAAAAAAGGGCGTTTTTTATCACGCAATTATGCGTTTTTTTCATTTTCATTTCTTGCATTTTTTATTTCGCAATGCTATATTGCACTAAACTATATTGTATATAAAGAAAAGGATTTTGCGTTATGGCTATTGTTTACAGTGCATACAATGATTACGACCATTTACATTCCAAATATGAAACAATAAACAACTCTCTTGAGCCTTATGATAATTCCAGCAAAGGCTGGGTCAAACTGCTTTATCTCCCCGACGGCGGAATAACCATAGACGGCGGTGATGTCTATCTCTGCCGCTGTGACGCTATTACCACTGCTTATCTCCCCGACGGAACAACTGCCAAAGTCAGAAAAGATTTCGTCAACGCTCAAAATGTAACTATTCTTGACGGCGGCGGACTCTATCTCCATGCAGGAGCAGTTGCCTCAAATACGGTTATTAAACAGGGTACGGAAAATGTTCTTTACGACTGGTCCTTTACCTCCAAAGTCTTTGAAGCAGAACCTCCCGTTCGCGCAGAATCTTATGACGCTCAAATCTATGACGGAGGCATACAAGCTGTAAAAGGCGGTTATACTTACGGAACAATTATCCACTCCGGCGGTACTCAAACCGTCGGCGAAGGCGGCATGAGCAAACTTGCCGAAGACAGTGCAGGCAGTAAATACTATAAACAATTTGAAGCTGAAGGCATTGCCGAAAATACCACCATCCTGCAAGGCGGTACCCAGACCGTCAAAACCGGCGGCATCGCTTACAATACAAAAGTCAACGGCGGCAAAATGGAAATCAAAAGCGGTTATGCCGTTGATACTGTCGTACATTCAGGAACTCTCTACGCATCCCACGGTGCAACTCTGGAAAATGTAACTTTTTCACAGCAATCAAATGTCTCCTTTGCCGCAGGGTCAACTCTTAAAGGATATCTTTTTGCGGCAAAATCTTTCACCATTCAGGCAAATACCGATGAACTTGATTTCTGTATTGACCTCTCCGGCATGACCGACAGAACCATAACCGTACTCAATAAAAACATGTACGACAAATTAAGCAATTCTGTTGATTACTATGTACATAATTCAGTTACCGATGAAATGGCTGACGCCGATACAAAAAATTTCACCTACAACATAATCAATGTCGGCAAAGAATTTGACAAAACTATATCCATTATCAATGTGCAGGAAAATATTGCCGGCGAAAAAACCTTCTCAGTCGGCAATCAACTCGTCCTCAATGAAGAAGTTTATGACCTCTACGGCAACGGTTATATTCTGCGTTATGACTCAACTTCAAAAGATTATACCGTGGATTTCACCAACAATACAATTTCCGATTTCCTGAATTTCAAAAACGGTTCATCCCGTGCTTCCGGTGAGCTTATCGGCGCACAGAACAATAACAGCGGGCTGTACTCAGTTGATTTGAACATTTACGACCCTGAACAGACTTTGACTGCCACCGAAAGAATGCAAATTTTTCTTTCTTTGAACGGAACAATTGATTTTTACAGCAATAATACCCTCATCGGTTCTCAAATAATTGAACAGGGCGTTGTTATCGGAGAAAAAATCTTCTCCGCTCCCGTTGCAGACGGTCAGCTCAACTGCAAACTCAATCTCAACTCAAATTACGATACAGATAAAGATTTCTCAATCAAAGCAATTTTGACAAATTCTTCGCTTGACAATTCTGACAACGAAGACAATTCATGGCAAGCCCTCCCCGCTATGTCAACTGTTTTCACCGGCAAAAAATATATCTTTGATTTTGAAGAATCAGGTACAATAAATGTATCCAATGAATACACAGGCGCAAGCGACAATATTGATTACAGACAACTGAATATCAGTCAGGCAGGATTGCTCAATATCTCTGCTGAACTCCGCTCCCTCAACAATATTGAAGGCA
The DNA here is from genome assembly GCA_045657185.1 of Victivallaceae bacterium. GTDB lineage: Bacteria > Verrucomicrobiota > Lentisphaeria > Victivallales > Victivallaceae > RGIG5270. The sequence goes on from JAZOSO010000125.1 coordinate 3,470, forward strand.
AAGTGACCGTCAACGTTTATCAGGCAATCAACGACGGCTCACAACTCAAAAAAATCCTCTCTGCCGCAGGTTCTGTCAGCAATTCAACTCTCAACTTCCCCGAAATCCTCGTTGACAAAGGTATTTATTATATTGAAATAAAAGCTGACGACTCAAGTTTTATCAACTGGGACTTGCAGGCATCCGTCAAACTTTTTGACAATCCAAACGCCTCAACTCTTGACGACAACGCACTGCTCGCAGAAAAAAATTACGACAGCACAGAGATAAATGATACAATCACCGATTGGACAGGTCCGTCCGATACTGTTGATTACAGAGAACTTGACATTGAACAGCCCGGCAAATACTCTCTCTCCTTTGAGAAATCCGAAAAAAGCGACTCAAAAATTCAACTTGAAGTTCTGGAAATATTCAACGGTAAACAGAAAGTAATCAGCAAACAGACTCTCGATGCCGCTGTTGAAAATTATACGACCAAAGATTTCTTTATCAATCCCGTTGACGGAGCAAAATACTTCGTCCGCGTAACCGACACAACTGCCGCAAAAGGCAGCACTGCGGATTATAAAATCACCCTCAACGGCAATACTTTTCACGCCGACAACACCGATGATACCGCTCAAAATGCCGCCGCCGCTGAACTCAGTGCGGAAAATAATTATCTTATCAAAGATGAATACCTCGGTTACGGCGATTTGAGCGACTTTTACAAATTTGAAGTCTCCGATGCCGGTCAATACTCCTTCACTGTTGAAAGTGCAATCGCCAACGGCGCAAAAGTCACACTTTACCGCCTCTATGATGACGGCAAAGCAGGAACTGTACCGCTGCAGTCCGTCGCCACTCTCAAAACTCCGTCTCTTTTCAACCGCCAAACCGATATCTATTATGCAGAAACAAACGGATTGACGCTCATGGAAGGAACTTATTACCTGCAAATCACCGGCGGCAACAAAGCGAATGACTCAAAAAATACCTCTTACTCCGTCAAAGTCAATGCTGATACTTTTGCCGACTTTGCTCAACAGCAGGAATTCAAAAGCGGCGAAACTTATGTCCTGACTGTTGATGAACATACAAGTTTGAAAAGCGACTTCTTCAAAAACTTTACCATCACACAGGATAACGGCAAAAATAAACCCGTCAAAATCACTGCCGCATACGAAACAATTCTCGCTCCCGGAACATATTTTTTCAGCACTTCCGTCAAAATTACTGCCGAAGACTTCACTTTGAGCAGTTCAGAAAAATATGAAAACGCCGTTATCTCCGATAACAATTCATGGAAAAATGCAGCAGATATCACCGACGGTATTCAAAATCAATGGGTAGGCTACGGCGACGGAATTGACTATTACCGCTTCACAGTCACTGCAAATAATGCAGGCAAAACAGTTTTCACGCTCTCTCCCGATTATATAAATAACTGTACAATCACACTTTACCGCGTGCAGACAGACAAAAACGGTGTGCAGTCTCTCGTAAAAGCTTCATACAAACTGAAAGATAATGCCATAACCGCCGACAACCTTATCGCCGGAGAATATTACATTGCAGTTACCTCCAAATCTTACGCCAATGATGCAAAAGCCAAAAACACCGCTTACGATTTGACAATAGAGAACACTCCATACCAACAGATTTCAGAGGGAATTTCCCCGACTCTTGCCAAAAACGAATACGCTGTTGTCAATTTTGACGGCGAAGGCGTTTACTATGCCGACTTCTACGGAACAAATTACACATTGTACAAGGATAACGGCAAAGGCGGTTTCGCCAAAGTAAATGTCTATAACAACTCCGTCATGCTTGATGCCGATGAAGTTTATTATGTCAAAAGCTCTGCCGACAACAACAAAATCACTTTCAAAGCCGAAGCTGTGGAAACAGACGGCAATCAATGGCACCTCGGCTTGAATAAAGCTTCAGAATCTTATGAATTTGATACATTCGGCAGTGAAGGCGCAATGGCACTTTTCACTCTTGACAACATTTCAGGAACAGTCAGCGCAAATACAAAATTCACCGTGACTGTCTATCAGGAAGTCAACGGCGCATGGAAAAAAGTCTCCTCCGCCAACGCCTCCTATAACGCAAAAACATACAAGGAAACCGCCGCTAATCTCACAGTCAATCTCGCCGCCGACAGCAAGTACAAAGTTGAAGTCTCAACCTCCGACAAAGGAGCCGGAACTTGCGCAGGATATTTTGACTTCACTCAACAGACCTTTGAGTACGACTATGGCAACAACACTTTCCAGAGTGCAGACGACATTGACGGCGAAATTCAATCCGCAGTTGCCAAAAAAGGCGACAGCGTTGACTTCTACTGCCTTGACAACAGCAAAAATTTCAGTCTTGCCCTCGATACTGAAATTGATGCCAAAGCCGCTGTCAAACTCACTTTCTATGACGAAAATTACAATGTCGTAAACTTTATGAGTAACGGCAAATCCGTCGCCAATCTGACTCTCAATGCCAAAAATAATGAATTCATTATGGCAGATGTCAGCGACAATATCAAATTCGTCCGCATTGACGCTTCAGGCGCAAATATCAACGCCTACACCATCACTCAGGCGTAATTGCGGCAAAATGTTCGTTTCGTCCTCCCGCATATAAAAGCGGGAGGCACGCCCCCAAAACCCCTCATTTTTTTATTCTCAAAAAAATAATTTCATTATCTCCCCTCAATGGAAACAGAGCGTTTTGAAAAATATCATATTTTTATCTGCCTGCATTGAGGACTATACAAAAAAAGACTGCTGCTTTTTTGCAACAGTCTTTTGAATTTTTAATGGTTCCGAAGGTGGGTCTTGAACCCACACGCTCGCGAGAGCACCAGATTTTGAGTCTAGCGTGTCTGCCATTTCACCACTTCGGCTTATGTACTAATACTATAATACATATTTTTTATTTGTCAAGTCGGATAATCAAGAAAAAATAAGTTTTTTTTACTTCGCAGTGACTTCTTCCAAAGCGATTGCCGCAAGGCGGATATCATTCAGACTCTTTGAATCTTTTACATAAGCCGGCCCTTGGTGTTTAATGAGAAAATAGACTGCATATTTTTTGTCAGGATTATTTTCATCATAATATTTGCCGAGACTTACGCTCATCCCCCAAGTCCAATGCAGCCACAAACTCAACTGCCTGTACATACGGGTCGTTCCTGCATAATACCAGTGATTTTTTTCATCCTGCGGAATAACATTCGGAGCAATAGAACCGTGGACAAGATATTTGGTATAACTTTTTTCGTACATACCGAAAATAAATTGGCGCTTATGGCGTTCTTCCCGCTGTTTTGCGTTGTATTTGCCTGAATGTGAAAACGCTCTGCCATACGGAGAATCAGCATCATTCACTTTCACGCTGCTGCATGAAATTTTACCGATTTCGATAATTTTTGCCTGCGGATGTTTTTGTGCAAAATCTGTAACAGGAACAGCTTTTATATTCTGAGTTTTATCAAACACAACTTTTTCCGCATAAAAACGGTCAGCATCATCAACGACTTTTTTACTCAAAATTGACGGGTCAAAAAATGAACGCAATACGGGATAAAGCATTTTACTGATACTTTCCTGCAATTTTTTGCGGTCAAGTTTCAATTTATTTTTATGCGAGTTCCATGCTTTGAGATAAGCAGACTCAAGAAGAAGTTTT
>JAZOSO010000126.1:0-10814 GCA_045657185.1 Victivallaceae bacterium
GGAAAAGATAAATAAAAAATATTAGAGTTTTTGAAAAAAGGAAGGGTAGGGTTCGGGGAGAGAAGGAAAGTAAACTTGTTTCAACAAGGTTTTTTCCTTACCTCCCCGAAAACAAAACCACGCTTTTTACTTGCTCTTCAAATCGCTTTCAAGATTAATGGCTTTGTTGAAATTGTTAAACAGGGAAATTGTTGCGGCGACTTCGATAGCGGCAGTGATTTCCTCATCGGTGACGCCGATTGTCAAAGCGACTGAGCGGTGAGCGTCAAGGCAGTAAGTACATCCGTTGACGGCACTGACGGCGATGATGATAAGTTCTCTGGTCTTTTGGTCAAGTCCTTTACCGGCGGCGTCAGCCACTTTGATAACAGCTTCAAGAAAATCGCCGTTGCGTCCCATAACTTTGAAAACATTAGGCAGTTTACCGAATTGTTTCTTGAGTTCCTGCTGAATTATAACGGCTTTTTCGTCACCTGTTTTGTCATAAAGTTTTATTGACGACATAATAATCTCCTTTCGTTTCGGGGTTACTGTACAAATATCCCCGAAATACAAAGAAGCAAACCGACAATGAAACAATACTGCAAATCACCAATAATTATCAAATGCTCATACAAGCGTTTTTATTTTTTGCGGTATTTTTTGCAGAAAAGACAATCGTCGGAGTCACAGAGGATGATATCGGAATCTTCCTGCATGATCGGCAAGCCGAGGTCATGGAATTGCCTGATATCAATGAGATGCAGTTTACCCATGCCGAGTTCAACTTCACGGATTTCCAATCCTGCGGCAATAAGTTTTTTATAGAACTTGCAGTTTTCGGCATCAAAGCGGTAAAAGTCACGATGTCCCGGCAGATGCTGAGGCACAGCAACATGTTCAACTGAACCATCCTCTTTTTTCACTGTACAAACCGCAGTTTCAAGGAAGTTGGCATTGACGGCAGTTTCAAGATAATGAATAAAAGTCGTAGGACCGAGACCGGAACCGAAAAAGAGAATTTTTCCGTTCATTTCAAGAGCTTTGCCAAGCGGAGAAGTCTTACTGCACGGGGCATCAACTGCACCGTGGGCATTGAGACATGCAGCAGCTTTGGCACCGATACCCGCCCATGAGTGAGTAATATGTTTACTGCGTATGGCTGAGGGGAATTTCTCAAGCAGGACTTTGGCAATATTGCCTGTCCAAATTTGAGAAAAATCCTGCGGGTCATAAGGAGCATAAAGCCACATTTTATTGATACCGCCGAGATAAGTATAAGGACGGGTAAATGCGGTAAAAAGCGCAGCACCGTTTTCCCCGACAGCATCACTTATCCCGTTGATAACAGTTTCTGCACCGCCATCAATGAAACCGCAATTTGAAATTGAAGCATGAACGAGCAGAACATCATCCTTTTTTACACCGAGTTCAGTCAAGGCATCGGCAATCATAGCGCGTGAAATTTCCGGGCGTCTGACAACTTTCAAATAACCGTATTCAGCATAATAATTGCAGGAGTTCAAAACTTTTTTTACATCTTTTTCAGAAAGCTCACATTTGCGTTCCGCCTCTGCTTCAGCAATTACCTGCGCCATATTTTTGACTCCGTCCATGCGGGCGAAAACATTGCTGAGGTGATCATAAATCATACTGACACTGCGGCGTTTGTCTTTGGGAACATTCACCAGATCCTGCGGAAATCCTGTTGTATTGCGTGCAAAAACATATTCTGCGGCATGTCTGCGCCATGGAGTATCAATCATTTTGACATCAAGTTTTATCTCCTGCGGCATTGCTCCCTGATAGAATACAGTTTTTATCGTCCAGAGCGCAGCAAGTGCAGTATATCTTCTGAATGTTTCAGCATCAAGGAAATCATCCTCCGTCTGAACAGAAGTATGCCAGAGATTTTTACCGTTTTTATCATTTTTCAAAAGCCATACAGTCGGCACCCCGGTAGTTGAGTCGGACAGAAACATATCATCAAAACACTGCGGAACCGCCTCATTTTTGAATTCAGGACAGCCGTCAAAACCTTTACCGATTTCTCTGAGTATTTCAACTCCCTGAAAAGTTTCAGGTCCTATCGGCAGAGCAAAACGGCAATACTGACTGCTGCATGCCGGAAGAGAATCAATGTTGCAGCCGCCGATAACTTTGCCTTTGAAATTGGCGTGAAAAGCGGCATATCCGTAAAGTTCCATAGCAAAAATCAAACGCAATGAATATTCCGGTGTTCCTCTCTGCATGACCAGACGGGCAACATCAATCGCGGCAGTAATACCGTTTGAGTCATCGTCCAGCAACGGTTCAAAAGCATGAGCCAAAAGCCATACTTCCTCACTTTTTTTACCCGGAATCAACGCAGTAACTGCAGGAAGTTTTCCTTCATAACGCCGACCGTCACATTCAACAAAAGCCGTAAGAGTTCCGCGATTGGCAAGGTCGCGGATTTTGTCCCCCATACGCAGAGAAACCGAAAAACCGACAAAATCACGGTCGTCGCATTGAACATGCCAATTATTGCCCTCTGTACAGGCGTTTACCCACTGAACCGCATCGGGATAGTCGTAACGGAAAGTAAGAAAATCAGAAATAATACCGCGGCCGCCCTGATTAAGAATCGGAGTAAGAACTTTTGCACGCGGCCAGGTTGAGCTTGCAAGCATAACAAGCGCATCAGTCGGGTCTTCACCTGCAAGGAACTGTTCCTCCGTGATAATGCGCAAGGTCTCGCCGCCGGACTTAATTCCGCATGAACCTTTTATCAGATTGAACGGCTGAACAGAATAATCTGCAGCAACGGTTTTATCCTTGTCATTGAGAGTAAGTCTGCCGACAGAGGCATCCCATGCAATCGGCATACGCTTATCCTGATAAACGGTCCTGCCGTCAGCGGGGAAATTGATTATTTCAGCATTGGGGATACTGTATTTTTTCAGTTCCATCAATATATGTTCACAAGACAGATGATAATGTTTGAAAGTCTGACCGATATCAATTTTATTCAATTCTTTGGTACGGCGCACCAAATCATTGCCGTCGATATTATTTAAAAGCTGATTATATAACTCTTTCATTTTTAGCTCTGTTACCTTTATTTCAAATAAAACGGAGTTGATATTGCAACTGTTATTTCGTTATGCCCTGAGATTTCAACACGGATAAAGTGTTCTGCATCTGCGGCAGAAATTTCAATATCTTTTTCAATGAAATCAACATCGGGATTTTCACGGTAAATAACTTTATCATCGGCATAAATACGGATTTCCGTAATATTTCCGACATCGGGGCGGGCGGTAATATGTACTGTATGTTCCGTACCTGAAATTACATCACCGGGCAGTGCTCCGTCACAGTAAATATCCATTTCACTGAATCCGCAAGCAGCAATAGTATGACCTTTTTTAATTGCTTTTACCACACTGTCACGGGACGGTTTTTCCCCTTCAAGATAGATGAAGTTGGGAGCGGGGTTGTCCAGTATCCGCTGAAAACCGAACAAGTCAACCGATACCATCATGGCAATTTTTTTGCCTTTAAGATAAAACTCTTCAATATTTGTCCCGGCAATACTTTTCAAAGGTTCTGTATCAACAGCATCATAAGGATAATCATGCCAGTAAGCATTGGCGTTAGGATGAGTTGCAATGGACGCTCCGTTTTTGTCATTGATATATTTCAGAGCTTTTTTCAAATAAGTATCAACTTCCGCATCAGAGAAAAGACTGCGGGTAAATTCGGGAGTATAGGAATCATGGTCAACGCCTACTGCCAGCATGTGATACCCGTTGTGTGAAAGATGCTCAAAACGGTCATTCCAGTTAAAAGGATGATATTCCTGTCCGTCAAGAAAAAGAACTTTGTCATCAGAATATTTCACCGGGTCAAGTCCCCCCTCATAGGGAGCGGCATCCTTGACGGCAAAACTGCAAATATCATAATTCATATAACGCATCATGGCATTGATTGTTCCCGGAGCGGAGTCACAGCCGTACCAATCCAGAGAATGCATGTGAACTGCAACTTTGTAATTGCGTTTATCAGCAGATATTTCTCCGACTGCAGGAATGGCGGGAGTTATGCCTTTTTTGAAATTTTCAAAATATGCCATGAGATTTTTGAGATATTTTTTCCAGAAATTCAGACAGCGTTCAGCATCTTTATTCAACTCTTCGGGAACCATTATCTGATTGAGGAAATACATGCCTTTGCCGTATCTGCCCTGCAGAACCAATGCACCGTCTTTTACAGCGGGGTCCATGTAAGAACCGAGGATTTCCCATTTCGGATTGGCAAGGAAACAGGACTGCGCGGCGGAGAGAATATTTTCCGTTGTGTCGCTTTTATCAGGCGGCATAACCAGACGGAAAGTATTTACTCTGAGATTCCAGCCGAGCATCTCATCGGGAGTGATTTTTTCAGGATAATTGAGCAATTCTCTGCCTTTTCCCTCAAACCACGGCATCATGTAATGATAATATATCTCATGACGGTCATCACAACTTGCAATCGTTCTGACATAGCGGTGAATAAGCTGAGTATAGCCCAATTCATGCGGCAGAAAATACGGTGCCCAGCGTTCATAATCCTGATGCATAAAAAGCACAATGCCGCCGCGTGAAACCCAGTCGCGTATATAAAGTTCATCATTCTCAATATAATCATTGAAACCGTTCTGCTCAATCAGAGCAACATCATATTTTTCCAAATAATTTTTCTGAGAATAATCAATTTTTTCAATTTCAAATCCCTGTTCCCGGATGAAGTCATTAAAACTCCAATGCGGACGAAACCAATGAGCAAAATAACCTATACGCATAAAATTTCCTCAAATCAATAATTTACTTTGCAGACATAATAATTGCAGCAATCACACTCCAAACAATAAACATAACACAGCAGATAATCCAGACAGGCAGCCAGCCGACGGTAAAAACAAGCGTCAAGGCAAATGCCGTCCAGAGTCCGCCGCCCATAATCGGTTCATGAATAAGCTGTTTATAACCGAATGATGCGGCGGCATCCGTTTTATTTTCGGGGTCAACCGTACGCAGAAGCATCAACCCGGTAGCAGTAACACCGGTTGCCTGACCGAACTCGGCAATACCTTTTTCAAACCAGTCTTTTTTGAGCAGTTTCGGAGCAACAAAAATTATCATTAAAACACTGAAAACTGCACCGCAAAAAACCATTATCAAAAGCGGCATAAAATTATCTGCAACTACTTTCAGCTGAATTGTAGCAACTGCGGAAACTACGAGATAGTCCAACGACGCTCCTGAAAGTCTCTGCATCTGCTCTCTGTCAACCAGACTGCCGAGCTTGATTTTATTGAGCAGCAGCTGCAGCAGCACACCGCCAATCATACAAAGCGGAAAAAGCGGGAAGCCGCTGAAAAGACGAACCTTTAAATCAGGAAAAAGAAAAACTTCAGCTTTCTGCAAAAATGCAAGCACTCCGAACCCGACACTGACCGCCAGACCGATAAGGGCAATATGAAATGCCAATGAGTCAATAGAGTCGCAAAAAACCGTCTGCACACCGGCGGACGGTCGGAATTTATCAGGATAAACGCCTATTCTTTCAAAAAGTGTCCTCTGCTGAAAAGTTCTGATTTCGCCGACATAACCTTTTTTCAATGCCCAGCTGATAAGCACCATACCGATCACAATACCGATAATCATACCGAATGTTGCAACCGTATAACCGAGAGCAATTCCGTCCTCCCATTTGAATTTATGAAAAACTTCAGAAACTCCGCCGACAGTTCCGTGACCGCCCTGAAAACCGATTTCAAGCAAATTTCCGAATGTCGGATGCAGTCCGAAAAGCGGAATAAAAATAAATCCGGTCAAGCCGAGACCTATAACATACTGTCCCCACGCCAGCATCTGTCCCATACAAATTTGCGGGAAAGCACTTTTGAATACAGTTTTAAGTTTGGGAGTAACAGTTCCGAGAAAAAGTGCGGCAAAAATCACATTGATCATAAACCCCGGTATCTTTTTGATACCGCCGACAAATTCAGACGGAATATCATCTGCAAATACGCTGAAAATCACCAGTCCGAGCATGCCGCCGATAACAGAACTCGGCAGATACAGTTTTTGAAACAACGGGATCAGACTCCGCAAAACTTTCCCCAATACCAACAATATAGAGAGTACACAAAAGACAACAATCGCAGTCATTAGTTTATCCTTTCAATAAATAATAACAATAATTTATATTGTTAATCGGCGTACCCCGTTGAAGAGATACGCCGATAGAGTTATTTAATTGCAGTTGCAGATGCGCTTATTATGCGGTTTGACCACAAAAGAAAATTGACTTCAGTGTAGTCTGTAACCAGATTGAGGATATTGTTAGCCCCCTCGCCTCTTGCCTCTTTGCATGCGAGATTGACAACATTTTCAACAGTACAGTTGTCCTGAAAAAATGAAGTTTTGCCGTCACCAGCACGACTGCCGCACATAAAAGGCAGACAGCCGAAAATATAAACTCCCGTAACTCTGACATGGACATGGGCGACAGGTTCCTTGCGGGACTCTCCGATTGTCATAGTTTTGAAATTAGTTGTTGACAAAACTGTAGTGCAGCCGCTCAAAAAAAGCATTACTGCAACTGCAGATAAAGAAAAAACTTTTTTCATATTCATAACTTTATCCTTTTTTATTTTTCAAGACTTTTAAGCATGATTTTTACCAGATTTTTAGAGAAATCCGAACTGTTTTCAAGCGGGCTTCCCTCTGACAGCAATGCCTGGTCATAGAGCAAATTTGTATAAATTTCAAACTCTTCTCCATCGGCATTTTCAGCTGCCATAGTCTGCAATTTTTCAATCAGGGGATGTTTGGCGTTAAGTTCAAGGATGCGTTTGGTCTCAGGCATTTCCTGATTCATTGCCTTGAAAATACGTTCCATTTGCGGACTGATACTGTGTTCATCGCCGACGAGACAGGCAGGACTGTCAACCAGACGGGAAGTGAAACGGACTTCTTTGACAGTTTTTTCAAATTTCTTCTGCAACGCGTCAGTAAGCTGTTTGAATTTTTCCTTTGCCTCAGCAATAAGTTTTTCAGCGGCATCTTTTTCGTCGCCGTCAAGTTCAAATTCGCCTTTGGTGACATTTTTGAAACTCTTTTTCTCATACTGGAACATTGACTGCATAACCCATTCATCAATCGGGTCAGTCATATAGAGAACATCAAAACCTTTGCTGCGGAGCAGTTCAAGTGCGGGATTAGACTCAATATGCGCACGGGAATCACCGGTAATAAAATAAATATCTTTCTGATTTTCAGGCATGGCGTTAACATAATCAGTAAGAGAAATCATTTCGCCTGCGGGAGTATTCATTGACTCATAGAGAGCAAGAGCCTTGATTTTTTCCTGATTGGTATAATCAGTATGAATACCTTCTTTAAGAACTTTTCCGAACTCTTTGAAAAATTTCTTATATGCTTCGGGTTCGCTTTCCTGCATTTTTTTGAGTTCGCCGAGAATTTTTCCGGTAACTGCTTTCTGAATTCTGCCGATAATTGCGTTATCCTGAAGAATTTCGCGGGAAACATTGAGCGGCAAATCGCCGGAATCAACCACACCTTTGACAAAACGCAGATAATCAGGAATCAATTCCTTACATTCATCGGTGATGAAAACACGTTTAACATAAAGCTGAAGACCCTTTTTCTGAAAATCAGGCATAAAAAGATTGAAAGGCATAACTTCAGGAATAAAAAGCAATGCTTTAAATTCAGAAGTACCTTCAGCGGCAATATGGATTGCTTTGGCGTACTTGCCCTGACCGTGTGAAACATGAGCGAAAAAGCTCTGATATTCCTCTTCGGTGATTTCAGAGGGTTTACGGAGCCAGATAGCTTTCTGTGAATTGAGAGTTCTGTCTTCAACAGTCTCTGTTTTGTCCTCATTGACTGTGACATGCGGAACAATAATCGGATAAGCGATAAAGTCTGAATACTTGTGAATGATTTCAGAAATTTTCCATTCTTCAAGATACAAACCGTCATTTTCCTTCAAAAAGACAGTAATTTCAGTACCGGGTTCAGTTTTCTCTGACTCACGGATATCGTAAGAACCGCTGCCTGTTGACTCCCAGCGGACGGCGGGAGCGTCAGAAGCGGACTTTTTGGTTTCAATAACAACTTTTTCCGCAACCATAAATGCAGAATAAAAACCGACACCGAACTGACCGATAAGTTCAGGGGCATCGGCACTTTTGCTCTCTTCAAGCTGTTTCAGAAAAGCCTTGGTGCCGGACTGCGCGATAGTACCGATATTTTCAATGACTTCATCCTCAGTCATACCGATACCGTTATCAATAATTTTCAAAGTATTATTCTCTTTGTCAGGCTCAATTCGTATCGCCCATTCACGGTTGTGAGCAGGCTCAGTCAAGCCCTCAAAACGCGCCTTATCAATAGCATCGGCAGCATTAGCTACAAGTTCACGCAGAAAAATATCCTTGTTGGAATAAAGCGAATGAATTACCAGATCAAGCAGCTGCTTGACCTCTGTTTTGAATTGTTTTTTTGCCATAAAAAATACCTCTTTTTTATTTTTAATTGCACTGTTGAAATATACTGCATTTTTGTAAAAAATCAAGGTCTGCTTTTAATATACATTTTCACAAAATCATCATTTTGACAATATCTTGTGAACTTCGGCGGAATAAATCTTCCATTTTTTATCAACCTTGCGGAGTTTCAGCTCAACTTCACGGACTTCGTCAACTTTTTCGCCGCCTTTCAGAACCGCACGGAATCTTCCGGAAAAAACCGCCGTTGCCTGCGGCATATCAATTTCAAGCATCAAATCGGAATAGCTTAACTCTGAATTTTCAAAAAACAAATTCACCCGCATTATTTCATTGGCAATACGCACATCCGAATATGTCCCCTGTAAAAATCCATGATGCACGGAAAGCGTACAGGGGTCAGTAAAATAATTTTTGAGAACATTTGTCTTAACAATAAGTGCCGCCGCCGATGATGATTCCTTATTTTTCGCACAATCCGCACATAAATTATTCAACATTTTACGGATTTTCTGTTCTTCACTCTCTCCGAAAAAAATAAAATACGCCGCAACTGCCGTTACAATTAAAATTACTGCAATTATCAATTTTTTTACCATAACGGCGCCCCTGCAATACGCTGTTGTGAAATCATCCCGAATTGATGCTGTTCGATGGGCATGGAACGGTTATCGCCGACGACAAAAATGGTATTTTCCCTGACATGAGACGGCGGCATATCCCAGCTGCACGGCAGTTTTACATACTCTTCAACAACTTTCTCCCCGTTGCGGTACAAAATTCCGTTGCGGAAAGCAAGCGTATCGCCGGGCAATCCTATGACACGCTTCAGATAATATTGTCTTCCGATATAACGCAAAATAACCACATCTCCGTAAGTCGGCAATTTTTTTGCATAACGCAATTTATTACAAAAATTAAATCCGACGGAATCATAAGTCGGCTGCATACTGCGCCCGTTTATAAAACACGGCATGAAAAAGAAATAACAAATTACCCATACCGCTGCACCTGCAATCGCAATCCGCAAAGCAAATTTCCAATCAAGTTTCGGAAAAAAGAAATTATCCCACATAAAAACCTCCGTTATTTGAAAATAGCACAAAAATTTATTAAATCAATATTCCGTCACATTTTTTTTAATATTTAGTGATATCTTTAATTGAAAATCATCCTTTTCATAACATTTTACATGATTTGCTTTTTTATTTTTTTATGATATTTTAAAAAATAAGTTTTTTTGTAAATTTCATCAATTCAGAAAAACAGAGTGACTGATGATTTTTCTGATATCAGATATCATAAAATGGAAAACTGTGTTTTTATGTTGAAAAAAATCTTAAAAAGTTTGTTGCGTATTACGACGGCAGCGGCAATTTTCTGCGGGGTTGTACTGCTTGCGTATGCGTTGTGGCAGCCGGGAAGCAATGATGTGCTGCCGAAGTTTGAAAATAATGCGATTTGGCTCGGTCACGGCTGGCTTGGTGATGATTTATGGTTTAAACGCAACAGAAAAGATATTTCCGATTTCAGAAATATTGAAAAACTCAAAACTCTTTTCAAAAAACTTGCCGATAATGATATAAAAACAGTTTATCCGCACCTTTGCCCTACTCAAATCAACGGCAAAATCGCCGCTTACGATAACGGACAAGTCAAACTTTTTCTTGATATTGCAGAAAAATATAAAATCAAAATTATCCCGTGGTTCGGAGGCGTTTTGAATGAATCCGCCCATCCCGACGATACAAAATGGCGGCAGAATTTTGTTTCATCCATCACTGAATTACTGCAAAAACATCCGCGTTTGACAGGAGTGCAAATAAATATCGAACCTCTGCCGAGCGGCAATAAATATTTTCTCGTATTGCTTGAAGAATTAAAACAGGCATTACCGGATAAAATTTTGAGTATTGCCGCATATCCGCCGCCGACGGTTTGGCACAGATTTCCTTCCGTACATTGGGATTTACCGTATCTGACCGAAGTCGGCAAACGTGCTGACCAGATGGCAATAATGATGTATGATACGGCAATTCCGTACCGTAAATTTTATATCAATCTTTATAAACAATGGATTTATGATATATCAAAAGCTCTGCATGACACAAATACTGAAATCCTGCTCGGGATACCTGCCTACGAAGATATCGGAGTTACTTATCATCATCCTGAAGTTGAAAATATTTCAACTGCTTTGTCTGCAATTTCAGCGGCAGAAAATCTCCGCAATATCAGCGGCATTGCCATTTATTGCGAATGGGAAATGACA
>JAZOSO010000127.1:0-4690 GCA_045657185.1 Victivallaceae bacterium
AACCGTATAAAAAGGCGGGTGGAATGCAAAAAATTTTTTCTTCTCCCCTGCAAAAATCAGTCATTTTTTAGGACACAGCCAAAGATTTTTTCAGTTGTGAAGTTGTCGAATGCGCCGATGGCGGCAAGTTCGGGAGTTGTGCCGTATCTGACTTCAACTTCTAAATTACCGTTCAATGTAACTGAATTTATGCCGTCAGTGTAAGATGCACTTGCAGTTTCCCATTTAACATTTTCATTTTCAAAAATCAATTTAACTTTGCCGTTTGCAAGCTGTTCAACAATGTCATTACCGAAGCCGGAACCGAAAACGAAAACATCATCTCCGCCGCCGCCGTGCAATGAGTCATTACCCGCACCGCCGACAATAATATCATTATCAATGCCGCCGACAATACGGTCATTTCCGGTGTCCCCGAAAAGTTTGTTTTCTCCGCTGTTCGCCCAGATAACATCATTGCCTGAACCGCCGTGGATTTTCATACTTCCTGACACTTCAAAACGCTGACTTGTCATATCAATAACGTCATCCCCTGCCCCGGCAAAAATCTCATTTATCTGACTCAGGCGAACAGCTTGAACTTCAATCGGTGAAGCGGAAAAAATATCATCCGCACTTACAGCATCACCGCAAAGATAATCAGTCAGAACAAGCGTACTGTAATCGTCAGAACCCTCATAAATATCCTTGATTTGAAGTTTATTCCGAAGTTCAACAACTTCTCCGGTTCCGTCCCAGCGGTCTTTTGCTCCGACATGAACAACACCGTAACGACGCGTCCAATTACTGTATGAATCAGCGAAAAACACATCATCTGCACCGTCGGAATCAGATTTAAAATATTTAGGCAGAATACGACTGCTGTCAGCATTTATTTTGACAGACTCACTCCATGAAATACCGTTTGCTGACTTAACCCGGCAATTATAAGTTCCATAGGGCATCCCGAAAAAATCTAACTGGTTGCTGTTGACATGCAATATAAATGCCTCATCTGAATTGTCTTTGCCAAGTTCAAAATGAAAACTTCCTGCCATGCTGTCCCATGACATGCTGTTCGAAGTTCCCTGCAAAGCAGTCGGAGCGGAATTCAGCAAATTCGTGTAAGTAACTGATTTATAAGCAGTATTACCGACTCTGTCAGTTGCTTTAAAATAATATGTGCCGTTTTCTTTTACTACTAATTCATCAAAAAGAAGAAACCATGATTTCTCATCAGTACTGTAATAAATCCACGAACCGTCGTCAGTTGATGCAGTTAAAACTGTCTCTTCCAGAAGTGTTTCCGTATCGGCAGTCAAAGTCAGGACCGGAGGGGTTTTATCAATATTTTCAACCTTGAATTCTGTAATTTCTGATAAATTTCCCGCTTTGTCAACAGCTTGAAAATATACTGTTCCGTTTTCTTCAAATACAAGTGCTTTGCTGTAATCAAACCAGTTTATTTTATCGTATGAATATTGTTTTTTGACACTGTCGGAACTGAATTCGGCTGTCACATTGACATTATTTTTAGTCGGCAATACGGTATCGGCGGAAACCTGCACCTTTGTCGGCGGAGTTCTGTCAATTTTATCTATTACTTCTGTATATAAAACGCTGTTGCCGGCATTGTCAGTTATACGGAAATAGACATTGCAATTTCTGTCTATAACAAGTTCTTCTCCGCAATTTTTCCAGTTTATATTATCATAACTGTACTCAATCAGGGAGACTCCGCTCAATGCATCGGAGGCATTTACAGTCAATACAACATTCTTATTGGTCAATTCTGAGACATTGCCGCTGATATCAGCATACGGATTTTCCTTATCAATATTGGAAACTCTGCGTGAAGCTGTATCACTGTATTTGCCGTATTGGTCACATGAACGGAAATAGACATAACGATTATAACCAACATTCACAGGTGCGGTGTATTGCTGCCATGTTCTGCCGTCAAAAGAATATTCATTAAGCACGGATTTTTCATCAAAAGATACAGTAATAACAACATCGGAAGAAGTCCATTTTTCCGTACTGAGAGTAATTTCCGGAGCCGCAGGCTTTTCGGGAATAGGTGTAACGCTTGCAATATCAAAAACAATCGTAGAAATTGACCTCAATCTGCATTCACCGTTGTAATTATATACCCCGTCCCACTTCATGCGCTGGTCATGCTTATAAGTATCATCAAAAATAATCTCTTTTGTTGATTTATCATAGCCGTAACCCGTCATGGAATGTCCGTCAATATGCACGACAACAAGACGCCCGGCATCAATTTCCGCACAATAATCTTCAAAAGTAAATGTCCCGCCGTTATTGTCCGTTGTTTCGGTTTTGCTTTTTCCGGCATCAAGTCTGTATCCTGCATCCTCAACATACAAACTCAATCCATATATAAAATCTGCATATCTGTACGGCATTGATACACCGTTGATATTAGTTTTACTGTTGCTTGACAACATTGCAGATAGAGAAGTATAATAAAAAGAAGTTGCCAAATCACCATTGCCGCGCCAATACTGCCCTGTGCCGAGATAGTCCGCCAGACAGTTCCATTCTGAAGTATTCAAAACAGGATTGTTCTTATTTCCGTCAACAAAAGTATAATACAATTCATGTTCCGCAGACTGCTCCCAGAAACGCGCAACATACTCTTTTGAGGCGATAGCTGAACCGAGTACGGTATCAAATGCATCCATATCATAAGCATTGCCGTCATTTCCTCTTGAATCAATTTCTATTGTTCCATCAATCAGATTTGAAACATCGTATCCGAGATAACCCCAGCGGTCATAATAGCCGATAATCATACCTACTGCAGTTGCGGTACATCCGTACATATATTCAGCCTGAGGGACCTCATATTCCACAACTACGTCACTGCTTTTCAAAGCATATCCGGAAACAAGATATTCATCAGTTACAGTAATGCCGACATCATCTGCTGCCGGCATTACACGGACATTTTCAGCAACAACTTTATCTGCCATATAAATACTCTCTTTTTGTAATTAAAAATTGTATTACAAATACAATATAATGCTACTTTTTTATATTGCAAATAAAATTTTCAAATGTATTCTGAATTTTTATCAGCCGAGTTTTTCCAGAAAACCGACAAATTCATCCTGAAACACGGCAGAATTTTTGAATGCGGCGGCAATATTTTTCTGCTCACATTCTGCAAGGAATGCAGGGTCAAGCGGCAATGTTGCCAAAAGCGGCAAATTATACTGTTCAGCCATTTTTTTACCGCCATCATTATTGAAAATAAAATGCTTTTTACTGCATTCATCGCAGATGAAGTAAGACATATTTTCAACCACACCGGCAACCGGCAGTTCCGCCTGACGACAGAAATCAATACATTTACGGCAATCAGCAAGTGAAAGTTCCTGCGGAGTAGTGACAATGACCGCTTTTTTGTCTCCGGGAATAAGCTGACAGCCTGAAAGAATTTCATCTCCTGTACCGGGAGGAAAGTCACAAACAAGATAATCAAGTTCACCCCATGCAGTTTCTTCCAGCACCTGTTTCAGAACGCCGCTTTTGGCAGGGCCGCGCCAGATGACCGCCTGGTCGGGGTCTTCAAGGAGCAAACCGATTGAAACAAGTTTGATACCGGCAATTTCCAGCGGTTCAAGTTCTTCATTTTCAGTTGCGCCGAGACGGGAATTCTGAACATTGAAGAGAGTCGGCTGGCTCGGACCGTGGAAGTCAACATCCAGCAGACCGACTTTAAAACCGTCACGGGCAAGAGCTGCGGCAAGCAGAGCAGATACGGTACTTTTGCCGACACCGCCTTTGCCGGAAAGAACAAAGATTTTGTTTTTGATAAGGTTCATTTTTTCGGCGACCTTGTTATCGGTACCGCATTTGCCTTTGGAGGCACAAGTTTCGCAATTATGTGAACATTCGCTCATACATACACCTTTATTTTGAAAAGTATTTCGGATTATCAAAAAGAGAGCCTTCCAGATATGCCTCAACCAGCGTGCGTGCATCGCCGGTCAAATTATCAATCAGGTGGACTCCCGCATTATCAAGAATATCTTTTACCTTATCGCCAAGCGCAGGCGACAACAGCAAATCAACTTCATGCTTGACCAGAAAATCAGCACATTGCTCCGGAGAACCCGCCATAAAAGGAATCTCCTCAGCGGAGGAAATTTTGCTTTTGACAACTTCAAAAAAGACAAAAACAACATTCTCTTCCGAGAAAGAAGCAATAACATTTTTCTTACAGCATGCGGCTATTTTCATAAAATTTACCCTTTAAGTTTTACATAATGTAAACCCGATATGATTTTTTTCAACCGAAAATGCAAATATTTTTCAATTATCAGTTAATATCCTGAAAAGGCTATGTTCCCAATATAGGGAGATAGCTGTATCTTGTGCTTTTTTTGCAGGGGCTTACGCCGCCCCTGCACCCGGCGCCGGGTACGACCAGGAGCGATATGACGCTGGCGCGTGAGTGTCAGCGGCTGTGTATTGTCAGGCTGTTTTTCGGCGAAATGTTCGATTGCTCCTCCCCCTTTTTTGGGGAATGAGCAATCAAATCTTTCGCCGGACTTCGCCACAATTGGGAGAGAGCAAGCTCCCTTTTTATATGCTGTCGCATTGGCATATCCCGTTGTAAAAATGTACTTTGAACTTTTGCCAAGGCGATAGCAAATAAAAGGCGATGAAACGCCCCGTG
>JAZOSO010000128.1:0-6720 GCA_045657185.1 Victivallaceae bacterium
GCAATGCATGACAGTGTCGGCGGTGTGGTTGAATGCCGCATTTTTAATTTGCCCGCAGGTCTCGGTAATCCGTGTTTTGACAAACTTGATGCAGAACTTGCCAAAGCCCTGATGTCTGTAGGCGGTGTCAAAGGAATTGAAATAGGTGACGGTTTTGAAGTTGCTTCACGGCGCGGCAGTGAGAATAATGATGCCATGCGTGACAGCGGATTTGTCACTAATCATGCCGGCGGTATTCTCGGCGGAATTTCCAACGGTAATACTGTTATTGTCCGTGCCGCAGTCAAACCTACTCCTTCAATTTCACAGCTGCAGCACAGTGTTGATTTGAATAATCAAAATACCGATGTGGAAATTCACGGACGCCATGACCCCTGTCTGGTGCCGCGTATTGTCCCGGTTGCAGAAGCTGTATGCGCACTGGTCATTGCTGATTTTTTACGGCTTTCAGGAGTTGCCAAAGATAAAATTTGAGGTGAAATATGGATTTTGCTGATATATTGCAAAAAAGGCGTACAATTCGTCTTTTTCAGCAGAAAAAAGTTGAAAAAGATAAAATCAAGTTGGTTTTGAATGCCGCCCGTTTGAGTTCTTGTGCGATGAATAAACAAGTTTTGCGCTATGCGGCTGTGACTGAAAAAAATATGCTTAAAAAGATTTTTGACGGTACTTTGTGGGCGGCAATGGTGCGTCCGCATCGAACTCCGGTATGGGGCAAAAGTGCGCCTGATTGGTTTATCGTCGTTCACGGACCGCAGGAGAGCGGAGCTTCTTATGTAAAATTTGATGTAGGTGCCGCAATGATGAGTATGCAGTTCCAGGCTTATGCTCTCGGTCTCGGCTGCTGCTGGCTCGGCAGTTTTCAGAAAGATGAAGTAAAAGAACTGCTTAAACTCGGGGATGACCGCACAGTTTATGCGATTGCGGCAATAGGTTATCCCGCAGAGGAACCTGTCTGTAAAGATATATCAACAGATGATGACCAAAGTTATTATCTTGATGAAAATCAAAGGCTTACAGTTCCGAAATATACAGTTGAATCAATAACGGAATTTTACGGAGAGGAAAATGTTTAAGCGAGCAGAATTTTTTCTTGCTCTGCGTTATCTGAAACCTGAACGCAGTGCAGTAGGAGTAATTACAGTCATTTCCATTGTCGGCGTGGCTCTCGGTGTGGCAGTCCTGATGATTGTACTTGCCGTGATGACCGGATTTACTGATTTAATGAAGGAGAAAATCCTTGATACTCAGGCACATCTTCAAGTCAGAAGTACGATGTATTATTCATTTCAGAACCCGTACAGATATGTTGATATGATTGAAAAACTCGGCGGCAAAGCATTTCCTGTCATCAATGCGCCTGCATTGATGCAGTATGATCGGCGGCTTGAACCGTCAATTTTTGTCATGGGGGTTGATACAGAAGACCTTGCAAAATCTGTTGACCTGAAAAAAGTAGTTGTTGCAGGTGATTTTCAGCTTGAACGCGGTGAAATCGCTATCAGCAGTACAATGGCAAGCCGTCTGATGCTTGGGCTCGGAGATAAAATTCTGCTTCATTCGCCGCGCAAACTTACAGGTATGGTGAAAATTTCCGATTCCGGCAAAGTTGAACTTAATAAGAAAAATCCGGTTTACCTGCCTTCAGAGTTCACTGTCAAGGCAATTTATTCATTCAATAAATCCGACTTTGACCGCAGTGTGATATTTATTCCGATTGATGATGCTGCGAAACTTTTTGACTTGAGAACCGGCAGTGCAACTGCGGTATTCGGATATTTTGACGACCCTTATAATATGCAGAGTGAGCTCAATGCTCTCAAGTGTGACTTGCGTAATTACAATATGCGCGCATTGAGCTGGCAGGAGACAAATTCAGCTTTGCTCGGAGTGCTGGCTGTTGAGAAAAGAATGATGTTTTTTCTGTTGATTTTCATTGTTCTTGTTGCGGCATTCAGTATTACCAATACTCTGATTACTTCAGTTTACAAAAAGACCAAAGAAATCGGTATTTTGAAAGCTTTGGGGGCAACGGGCGGAACTTGTATGCGTATTTTCGTATATCAGGGGATGTTTGTCGGACTTATCGGTACGATTTGCGGTACGGTGCTGGGGTATCTGGTGTTGTATTTCCGCAATAATATTCTTGATTTTGCGTCCCGCATAGCGGGGCATGACCTTTTTCCGAAAGAGTTTTATTATTTTGACGGTTTGCCTGCCAAGATAATAAGTTCTGATGTCGTTTTGATTTGTGCCGCTGCAATTCTGCTCTGCACTCTCGGTGCGGTTATCCCGGCGATACGCGCGGCTAAACTTGACCCTGCAAAGGCCCTGCGTTATGAATGAAGAAAATACACAAATTTTGCTGGAATGTTCGCATGTTGCCAAGTCATATATGCTGGGCAAAACTTCCGTCCCCGTACTGCATGATATCAATATGAATATTGAACGCGGTTCATGGAATGCTATTCTCGGAGCATCCGGAAGCGGTAAGACAACACTTTTGAATTTGCTCGGAACATTGGAGAAGCCGACATCGGGGGATATTATTTTCAACGGCAGAAAATATGCTGATATGAGCCGCAGAGAAAGCAGTTTTTTCCGTGCGGAGAAAATCGGTTTTGTCTTTCAGTCCTATCAGCTTCTTCCTGAACTTACCGTGCTTGAAAATGTGATGCTTTCGGGTATGCTTTGCGGTTTGTCAAAAAAGAAAGCAAAGGAAAAAGCTCTTGTTTTGCTTGAAGAAGTCGGACTTATCGACCGTATAAAACATCATCCGAATGAAATGTCAGGCGGTGAACAGCAGCGGGCGGCGATTGCCCGTGCATTACTCAATTCTCCCGAACTGCTGCTTGCTGATGAGCCTACAGGTAATTTGGATAAATATAACGGAGATGCCATTTTGGAGTTGTTTAAAAAACTTCACAGTGAAAATAAATGTACTATTGTAATGATTACGCACAGCGAAAAAGTTGCAAATTTTGCTGATAAAATATATCAGTTGGAAAACGGAATATTTTGCTGATTTTTTAAGGATGGATTATGGCTCAGGTAAATTGGAAAAAGAATCTTGTGATGCTGTGGGCATCGCAAATTCTCATCATGTCCGGGTTCAGTGCAATGGCACCTTTTGTGCCGTTATATTTTAAAAACGGTTTGAATATCACAGAAAAAGGCGAATTGGCATTTTATGTCACCATGTTTAATTTGTGCGGCAGTCTGGCATATGCGATATTTCTGCCGATATGGGGGAAACTTTCCGACCGGTTCGGAGTCAAAATCATGCTTTTACGCGGAACATTTCTCGGTTGTTTTCTGTTTCCGTTGATGGGGTATGTTTCTGCAAACTGGATGATAGTTATAAGATTTATTTCTGCAGCATGTTCAGGAACAACTGCGGCATCACAGCTTATGCTGGTGAGAACAACGCCGGACAACCGTCAGGGATTTGCATTGGGTGTGTTTTCCACAGCTATTTGGGGCGGTTCGATGCTCGGATATGTTCTCGGCGGTTTGATTATTGCCAGATTTGATTATGTTTTTGCTTTCTGGATGTGCGGTATTTTGTATTTTATGGCCGGGATATTTGTTTTGTTCACTCATGACGATCCTGATTTGATGAAAGTGAAAATCAAGCCTGTACGGCGTAAAAACTTCTCATCCATACTGCCGAAATTCACCCGTGCAGTATGGCTTATGATGCTTCTTTTCATGCTTACA
The DNA here is from genome assembly GCA_045657185.1 of Victivallaceae bacterium. Taxonomy (GTDB): domain Bacteria; phylum Verrucomicrobiota; class Lentisphaeria; order Victivallales; family Victivallaceae; genus RGIG5270. The sequence goes on from JAZOSO010000128.1 coordinate 3,721, forward strand.
GGATTTATCCGCTCATTTGAAGCTCCATATATTGCATTGAAGGTGGAACAGATGACGGATAAAGCCACAGCCGCATATTGGACCGGCATTGTCAGTGCCATTGTCAGCGGCGGAGCAATTATATCCGGAGTTATCAACGGCTGGCTGTGCGACAGAGTGCCGATAAGAAAACTTATCGGCCCCATTTTTGTATTATCAGCAGTCGGATTATTTTTTCAGGGGTATGTCAACAATGTCGCAGGCTTTACGCTTGCAAGAACGATGCTTTATCTTGCCGCAGGCGGAATATCACCGCTTTTGCAGAAAGTTCTTTCAGGAGCGACTCCACGCAAAAAACGCGGTTCTGTTTTCGGTTTTTCTTCAACTGCCAACGGTGTTGGTATTATGACATCATCTGTTGTCAGCGGCTGGGTATTTGCCTATTCTTCAATTAACAGTATTTTCTATATTGCAGGTATTTTGTGTCTGCTGATTATTCCGTTGATACTTTCATTCTTCAGAATTGTCAGACGGGATGCTTATTACCGTTCACACATAAATATTTCGGAAGCAAAGAAATAAATATGATTTATTTTTTGCAGTAATTTGCACTGCAAAAATTTATTCTTATCGGGAATAGTGTGTTAAATTTATGTTTTTTATTATTTTTAATTCTTGCTTTTTTGAAAAAAAGCTATATATTACCGATGTATAAGTATATTATGATGAGACTGTCAAGGTCTGTGGAGTCGGGTCGTCGACGCATTTCGGCTGAAAATAAGGTCGAGCGGCGTTGACGCGATTCCGCGTTGCCGGCAGTCTGTCATAAAAATTTCAACAGCCAAAAAGAAAAGGAATCTATTATGGCAGAACAAAAAGTTACTTTTAATGTCGCTCCCAACGACAGCCGCACCATTGAAATCTCAAGCGGCAAAATCGCAAAACTCGCCAACGGCTCATGCGTTGTCCGTCTCGGCGATACCGTCGTTATGGTTGCAGCCTGTTCAGGTGATGCAAAACCCGGTCAGGACTTCTTCCCCTTGCAGGTCGATTACCGTGAAAAATACAGCGCAGCAGGTAAATTCCCCGGCGGCTACATCAAACGTGAAGGCCGTCCCACTGACAAGGAAATTCTTACCTGCCGTGTTACTGACCGTCCTCTGCGTCCTCTCTTCCCCGAAGGGTTCTTCGATGAAGTTCAGGTCTGCGCACTTCTGCTTGCTTCCGACGGCGTAAATGAACCTGATGTTCTCTCAATTCTCGGTGCTTCAACTGCTCTCGTTCTTTCCGATTTGCCCTTTCAGGGACCCATCGGTGCCGTCCGTGTCGGCAAAGTTGACGGCAAACTTGTCGTTAATCCCACCGTTGAAGAAATGCAGAAAAGCACTATTGACCTCATCTATGCAGGTCTCCCCGATAAGGTCATCATGATTGAAGGTGAAGCTCACATGTGTTCCGAAGCCGAACTCGGTGAAGCCATGTACCTTGCCAACGAATGCGTCAAACTTCAGTGTGAAGCCCAGAATGAACTCGCCCGTCTGATGAACGTTGTCAAAAAGACTCCCAAACTTCACATCATCGACGATAAACTCACTCAGGCTCTGCAGGATTTCTGCGCTCCCACCATCGAAGAAGTCTGCACCATCCCCGGCAAAAATGACCGCATCAAGGCTATGAATGAGCAGCTTGAAGCTCTCCGTGAAGCTCTCCGTCCTCAGTTCCCCGAAATGGATGACGAACTCTTTATGATGGATACCAATACTGCTTATGACAAATACATCCGTACCATCACCCGTAAACTCATCCTTGAAAAACATTACCGTCAGGACGGCAGAACCATTACCGATATCCGCCCCTTGAGCGCAGAAGTCGGCGTTCTCCCCGTTGTCCACGGTTCAGCTCTTTTCTCACGCGGTGAAACTCAGGCTCTCGTTGTCGCAACTCTCGGCAATGAAAAAGATGCTCAAGTCGCCGACAGCATTACCACCGGTGATGTCGTTCAGGAAAAACGTTTTTATCTGCACTACAACTTCCCCAACTACTCAGTCGGTGAAGTCGGCAGAATTGCAGGTCCCGGCCGCCGCGAAATCGGTCACGGTGACTTGGCTGAACGCTCTGTTTCCAAAGTCGTTCCCAAAGATTTCCCCTACGTTGTCCGCTGTGTCTCTGAAATCATGGCTTCCAACGGTTCAACCTCAATGGCTTCAGTCTGCGGTGCAACTCTCGCTCTGATGGATGCAGGTGTGCCGATTACCGCTCCTGTTGCAGGTATCTCCTGCGGTCTCGTTACCAGCGAAGACGGCAAAGACAGTATTTTGCTGACCGATATTCTCGGTGCAGAAGACCACTTCGGCGATATGGACTTTAAAGTTTGCGGTACCCGTGACGGTATCACCGGTTTCCAGCTTGACCTTAAGCTCCCCGGTATTCCGATTGATTTGCTCTGTCAGGCAATGGAACGCAACAAAGAAGCACGTTTCAAAATCCTCGATGTTATTGAAGCATGTATCCCCGCTCCCCGCGCAGAAATCAGCCCCAATGCTCCCCAAATCGTTGAACTTACCATTAATCCTGAAAAAATCGGCGCACTTATCGGTCCCGGCGGTAAAAATATCCGTTCAATCACTGACGATACCGGCGCAACTATTGATGTTACCGATGACGGCAAAGTCAAAATCATGGCTAAAGACAAAGCCCACATTGACGAAGCTAAAGAACGTGTCCTTGCATGTACTGCGGAAGCAGAAGTCGGTAAAATCTATCGCGGCAAAGTTGTTTCCGTCCGTGACTTCGGCGCATTCGTTGAAATTCTTCCCGGCATGGAAGGGTTGCTCCATATCTCTGAACTCGCTGATTACAGAGTCGGCGCAGTCACCGATATCTGCAACGAAGGCGATACCGTCACTGTCAAAGTCATCGACATTGACAACTCCGGCAAAATCCGCCTGAGCCGTAAAGCTGCTCTCAAAGAACTCTGATAATTGCAGTAATATATAAAGGGCTGTTGCAAAACCTCAAAAA
>JAZOSO010000129.1:0-55396 GCA_045657185.1 Victivallaceae bacterium
CATGATGCAGTATCCGAAGCCGTAAAAGAACAGTGCGAAAAACTCGTTCATGTTTCCAATTTGTACTACAACGAAGTAACCCCAAAACTCGCAGAAAAACTTATTACTTCAGGTTACGACGGCGCAGTATTTTTCGCAAACTCCGGCGCAGAAGCCAATGAAGGCATGATCAAACTTGCCCGCAAATTCGGTTACGCCACCGGCCGTTATGAAATTATCACCATGGTTGATTCTTTCCACGGCAGAACTCTCGCAACTCTCGCAGCCACCGGCCGTGCCAAATACCGCAAAGGTTTTGCTCCCGATGTTGAAGGTTTCAAAATGGCTGAATTCAATAACTTTGAATCTCTCAAAGCCGCTGTAACCGACAAAACATGCGCAGTCATGCTGGAACCGCTGCAGGGCGAAGGCGGTATCATCCCCGCCGATGTTGAATATCTCAAAAAAGTCCGTCAATTCTGCGATGAAAACAATCTTCTTCTTATGTTTGACGAAGTTCAGTGCGGCATGGGAAGAACCGGCAATCTTTTTGCATGGCAGACTTTCGGCGTTCAGCCCGACGTCCTTTCTATGGCAAAAGCTATCGCCAACGGTCTCCCCATGGGTGCAGTCGTTGTTTCACGCAAATATTGCGATGTCCTCAAAGTCGGCGAACACGCCAGCACTTTCGGCGGTACTCCGCTTGTTTCTGCTGCAGCTCTGGCAACTCTGGAAGCTATTGAAAACGAAAATATGCTTGAAAACTGCCGCAAAATGGGCGACTATCTGATGGAAAAACTTACAGCTATGACCAAGCCCTACTCCTTTGTCAAAGGCGTTCGCGGCAAAGGTCTCATGCTCGGTATCGTACTCGACCGCTCCGGCGCAGACCTCAAAGCAAAATTGCAGGAAAACGGTCTTATCGCTCTGACTGCAGGTGAAACCGTAGTCCGCTTCCTCCCCGCTCTCAATCTGCCTGAAGAAATCGCAGATGAAGCTCTCAATATTATTGAAAAATCGCTCGCAGAATATGCGGCATCTTTATAAAATAAGGAACAGAATATGAAAAAAGATTTGTTGACTCTCGCTGATATTGATTTGAATGATTTGGAAAACCTTTTCGAACTTACCCGCAAGATGAAAGCAGAACGCGGTAAAAGCAATTACCGTCCGCTCACCGGAAAAAGTATCGGTATGATTTTTGCAAAATCATCCACCCGTACACGCGTCTCTTTTGAAGTCGGCATTTCTGAACTCGGCGGCAACGCTCTCTATCTTGACGAAAGCCGTATGCAGGTCGGCAGAGGCGAAACAGTTGCTGATACAGCAAATGTTTTGAGCCGTTACCTCCACGGTATCGTCATCCGTACCTTCTCTCATCAGGGAGTTGAGGAGCTTGCAAGAGTCGCAACTATTCCCGTCATCAATGCTTTGACTGACGAATATCACCCCTGCCAAATCCTTGCTGATATGTTCACCATTCTTGAATACAGCGGCAAGGTCAAAGGCACAAAACTCGTCTTCACCGGCGACTGCCAGAGCAATATTGCCAATTCTCTTATTCTCGGTGCCAAACTTACCGGTATGGAACTTGTTTTTGCCGCTCCCGAAGAATTCAAACCCCGCGCTGATGTCATCGGCGGCGCTTCAAACATTTCCTGGGAAAGCGACCCCGTCAAAGCCGCAAAAGATGCAGACTACCTCTACACTGACGTTTTCGTCTCCATGGGATTTGAAGAAGAACGCAAAATGCGCCTTGAAAAACTCATGCCCTATCAGCTCTCAATGGCAATGGTCAAAGCAGCCAAACCCGATGTCAAAGTTCTGCACTGTCTTCCCGCTCACCGCGACGAAGAAATTGCAGCTGAAGTCATGGATTCAAAACACTCAATCGTTTTTGATGAAGCTGAAAACCGTCTCCATGTCCAGAAGGCACTCCTTTCAATGCTTTTTGACAAATAATCATGGGCATTATCGGAATACTTGTATTGTCGGTGAGCGTCGCGCTTGACGCTCTGGCAGTATCATTTTCCGGTGCTCTGATTGACAGAGAGCATCCGGGAGAACACGCACTTATTGCGGGGGCGGCATTCGGAACTTTTCAATTCATTATGCCGCTTATAGGTTTTGCTGTCGGCAAATCGGTTATTGACCTCATAAGTTCATGGGACCACTATGCGGCATTTGCCTTATTGGCACTTGTCGGCGGCAATATGATTTTTGAAGTTTTGAAAAACGATGATGACTCCCCGAAAGTCAGCCCTTTTCATTTTCCGGCAATTCTGGTTATGGCAGTTGCCACCAGTATAGATGCACTTGCTGTCGGGGCATCGCTGGCACTTATCAAAAGTCCGGTTCTGCTGACAGCGGCATCCATGGGTATCGTCACTATGATAATTTCAATGGCGGGAGTCATGCTCGGCTCATTCAGCACCAGATTTCCGCTTTCTGAGAAATGGCTCGGCTGTCTCGGCGGTCTGGCTGTTATTCTTATAGGTTTTAAAGTTCTGATTGAACATTCAATAAATTAAAGGAACAAAAAAATGGCTCAATTTTTACCATTCAACGGACTTTTGCCCACCGTAGAACGGGCTGAACTCGTCGCGGCTGTGCCGTATGATGTCGTTAACACTGCCGAAGCTGCAGAACTTGCCAAAGGCAATCCCTATTCTTTTCTGCATGTTTCACGCCCCGAAATCGACCTTGCGCCCGGCATTGATTTGCACAGTGAGGAAGTTTACAATCAGGCCCGTACTGCATTTCAGAAACTCTGCAAAGAAGCTCCTCTGACATTGGACGAAGGCAAACACCTTTACATTTATCAGCTGCAGATGAACGACCATATCCAAACCGGTATCATCGGTGCCGCCAGTGCCGAAGATTACAAAAACGGCGTCATCAAAAAACATGAAAAAACCCGTCAGGACAAAGAAGACGACCGTACCCGTCACGTTATGGAACTGCGTTCACACACAGGCCCTGCTTTCTTCACTTACAAAGACAAAGCAGAAATCGACTCTTTCGTCAACAAAGCTATGGAAGAAAAACCGCTTTTCAACTTCACTGCTCCCGACGGCATACGCCATACCTTGTGGCGACTTGACGAAGCAGCAAGTGCAAAACTTTCAGACTTTTTCGCCGCAGTTGATGTTTTCTATATCGCTGACGGACACCACCGCAGCGCAGCTGCCGCCCGTACCGCCGCAGAATGTGCGCCCAAAAACCCGAACCACACCGGCAAAGAAGATTACAACTACTTCCTCGCCGTTGCTTTTCCTGCAACCCAGCTGGCTATCATGCCCTACAACCGCGCAGTGAAAAACCTCAACGGTCACAGCAAAGATGAATTTATGAAACTTGTTTCTGAAAAATTCACCGTCACTCCTGCTGCCGACGGCAAAGCTGCCAAACAGGGTGAATTCAAAATGTATATCGACCACGCATGGTACAATGTTGCTCCCAAATTCAATATTGCCGAACTCGGCGTTATTGACAGTCTGGATGTCAGCGTTTTGCAGAATAACATCCTTGCCCCCATCCTCGGCATTGCTGACCCCCGTACCAGTCAGGATATTGACTTTATCGGCGGCATCCGCGGCACAGCAGAACTGGAAAAACTGGTCAACAGCGGCAGTCACGAAGTTGCATTCAGTATGTTTGCCACTACTGTTGAACAGCTGATGGCGATTGCTGATGCAGGCGAAATCATGCCTCCCAAATCAACATGGTTCGAACCGAAACTGCGTGACGGTCTCGTTTCCCATAACTTCTGAGGATAATATGTCTGACTCCCGTTTAGTTTTAGTTGATGCTTATTCGCAGATTTTCCGTGCTTTTTACGCTATTCAAAGTTTGACGAACAGCCGCGGAGAACCGATAAATGCACTGCATGGTTTTATCAAAATCATGCTGAAACTGGAACGGGAGTATCCCTCAAAATTCGGTGCGGTAGTCTTTGACTGCGGACGGGTTGAATTCCGTTTGAAACTTAATCCGGAGTACAAAGCCAACCGCAAACCAACCCCCGAAGAACTGAAAATTCAAGTCCCGTTCATCCGTGAATTTCTTGAATGCCGCGGCTGGCCGATACTTGAAGAATGCGAATACGAAGCAGACGACCTTATCGCCGCTCTCGCTCTCAACTGCGATAAAGAGGTCTTTTTCCTGAGCACTGACAAAGACCTCTCTCAAATCGTCAACAATCGTATAACTCACCTCGTCCCCGATGTCAAAAGTTCATTTATGCAGAGAACTGTTGACAAAGTAAACGAAAAATTCGGAGTCCCCCCCGAACTCGTTGTTGACTATCTGTCTCTCCTCGGAGATGCTGTTGACAACATTCCCGGTGTCCCCGGCGTCGGCACAAAAACCGCCGCAAAATGGCTGCAATCTTACGGTTCTCTCCTCAATATTCTGGACAATCCGTCTATCGTAGATGATGCAAAAATCCGCAGCCGCATTGAAGAAAACAGCGAAATCATACGCAAAAATATCGCCTTGATAACTCTGCGTTCAGATTTGCCGGAAAAATACAGCAACATCTCTGAATGCTGTCTCCGCAAAGCCCCCAATTACTCCAAACTTGACACCTTCTGCGAAAAATACGGATTGAAATCAATCCGCAAAGAACTCGCTGCGGAAAATCCCCTCCCCCTCATAGAAGAAAAAGTTGAAATGGTACAGGATGACCTTTTCAACTTTTAAGTACAAAGGCTCAGTTCCCAATATGGGAAGATAACTTTAATTTACGTTTTTTTTGCAGGGGCTTGTGCCGCAAAAAAAAGTCAGACCTGTCAGATAAAACTGACAAGTCCGACAAATTAGATCTGTTTTTTTCAGAATTTTACTGTATCATCACAGCGCAGGAAATAAATTCCCCGTATGCCGGTATGAATGGAGTCAATAGTTATCATGCTGCCGTCATTTGACCAGCGCGGATGCAAGTCACAGCGAACATCACTGTCTCCGAGTTCGGCATTGTGTTTGAAACTGCCGAGAATTTCAAATTCTCCTGTTTCAACTTTGACCAGAGCGAGATTTTGAATACACTCAGTTGACGGATAAGAGTCTGCCAGCATCCATTTGCCGTCAGGTGAAAAAATAAGATGCCCCATCGGTCCCTGTCCGACTGAAATACGTTTGCCGCGCGGCGGGCGTATACGGTTATCAAAAACAACATATTCAAAATTAACACCGCCCCAGCGGCAGTCAATAAGAATTTCATCTGGAGTTCTGCCCCAAATCTGATGTGAAATCATACCTTTCCAGTAAGGTTCAGGAAGTGTACACTGCAGATTTGAACCGTCAAGATTGCATGTGTACATATATGTATGCCACATCGGAGACCACGGTTTTTCCGGGTTGCGGCAAACGCGGAAGAGGAAGAGCAGCTGACTTGAATCACAGTTGAAAATAATGTGATTCAGCCACCAGTAAACATCCGGCAGCATATCTGCAACAGGATGAATTTCAGCCATCTGACGATAAGAGACTATAAGTTTTGCTTTACCGGTTGCAAGCTCAACCAGAAAAATACCGTCATTATCAAGGTCGGGAATGCGTACTTCAGGTTTGAGAACAGCATCGGCATAAGAATAACCGCGGCGGGGAATACGGCAGAAATTCAATGAAGCACCCCATTTGCCGTCAGGCGAAATTGCATAAATAGGATGCTCATAAATTCCTACTTCTCCTTTATCCAAGTCACGGATGCGGGTGATGATACGGTCGTTTGCTTCATCATAATCATTATACATAACAGCATTGTCATACTGCGGATGCCACAAATTCATACATCCCTGCTGGTGACACCATGCGCGGGTTTCAGTAATTTTAACAAATTCCTTTTTATCGGGCATAACATAACCGAGTTCAGCTTTTTCGCCTCTGACGGGCAAATGTTCACACTGGTCAACTCTCAATGCGAGGTGCCGTTCCATTTTTTTATCCCACGGATTACGGTCATAGTACCCGAAAAAGTAATGTTTACCATCATCCGGAGTAATACGCTGCCAATTAAATTTTTCACTGACTGTTTTCATTTATATCTCCTTATCTGTTATAAAATAACCTTATAATTTTCTGGTTTCAGATCAAATTATTCATTATTTTCATTTTTCTGCGTCAGCAATTTTTTCAATTTCAATATGAATTTTCAAGCTGTTTGCTCCTTCGGCGGCAAATGTATCATAATGTCCGTTGCGATTGCGTGCAGGGCGTTTCAAATCTTTCAAAGTTCCGTCAGATACGGTATAACGACATACATAACCGTTAAAAATTACTTCAAGAACATTTTCTTTCAAAATAACTTCAGTATATTTTTCACCGTTAAATTTAAATACCGGAAGAAGACAGCATATTTTTTCGCCGCCGGAAACAGTAACATCCAATCCGTTTTTGTCAAGAACATATTTTGAAACAAGAGTTTTGCTGCCGAAAGTACATTCAATTTCAGATTGCGCAGTTTCTCCTGAAGCTGAATGAGATTTTATTTTATGTATAACATCTTCATCAACAGCATATTTCCATTTGCCATTGACACAAATACCCGGCGCAACAGCAAGCGGAAACGGTTTTTTAATATCAATAATGTAGTGAGGTTTGGCGGGACACGGAGTACTGAGACACAATTCTGACGGTGCGCCTTTTTTGTGCAAACGCCCAAGTCCGCTGCAATCAAAAAGCGACTCTGCTCTATAATCATATTGCGCAAAATATTCGCCGCCCCTCATAAATAATTTATGAAAATCATCAGAAGTCTGCCATGTCATACCCTTGCAATCATCAAGTTCAGATGCAGGAACGGAATCATCACAAATCCTGTACGCCGCATAGAGAAAAGAGGCGGCAGTTATCATATATTTATCAAAATAAGCATACTCCTCACAGCCGTATTGCGAACTTACAGGGAAGCTGTTTTTGATATGAGATATCTTTTTTTTGCTGAGCCATCCGGAAATATTCTGCAAAGCGCGTTGAACTTTGGCCTTGTATTGTCCTGCAGTATGCATATCGCCTTTTTGGGCAAAACGTTTGGCATAATATTCCAGCACTAAAATCACATGAGCTTCATTATGCAGAAATTGATTACTTCGTCCGCCGTACGGCATTTCACCGGTTACTGACGGCATTTTCAATGTTGCAGAAGCCGACTTGTCAAGCGCGTCTTCCCAGATTTTTTTGTATTTGCCCTGATAACCTTCACTCAAAAGCAGAGCATAAAGTCCGCGGGTAACAAAATCATATACCATCGGGGCGCCGGGCTCACAATACATCATATTTTCGTCCAGGAAACGTATCTGCGAAAAAGCCTGCAAATCAATGAAATCGCCGTACTTGTCAGCCAATCCGGCTTTCTGCCGCATAAATTCACTGAGCATGGTGAATGCCGCCCAGTTGTAAACGATATCTTCGGATTTCACTGCATACACATTGTAACAGCTGTAAGGGTCAATCTGACTCAGCAATTTTCTCCATTCGGCTGTTTTTTCTGCATCAAAAACCTTACTTTTTTCCAGTTCCTGAATGCAGAAAATCACCTCTTTTACTGAAAAATCATTTCCGACAAATGGTTTTATGCCATGCTGAACTTTAAGAAATTCACGACAGCAAAGGTCCATCATTTTAACAAATTGCTCTTTTAAATCAAGCCTTCTGCCGTGAGCAATCAAAATGCCGATATTAGCAGTCAAACGCGGATAACCGTGTTCCTTCAAGCCGTCAGACTTGACATCATTGTAATACTTGATTATATGCTCATTGCTATATGCCGCAAGAACTTTTTCCATCAACTCAATATAATATGACTTATCCATTTTTTTTGCCTTATTAACAGTTATTCCGCTTGCAGAGACAGTAACAAAAATAAAAAGAATAAGCAGCAATAAAATATTTTTCTTCATGTTTTCATCCCTTTTATTTATTGAAAAAACATCTGATATAATCTGCTACATTATCATTTTCAAATTTGACAGCTTTGTTTGTACGCATGGAATTCAGCATAAGTATTCCCTCTGCTTTGCATAATTCATCATGCTCCGGATAGAAGTTGCGCAGCAGAAAGTGAACATAACGCACCAGACGGAACGAACCTGAAACATGCGGAGCAATACCCGGTGAGTCAAAAGTCATAACTGCTGCGCAATTTCCTTTTTTAATTGCCTCCTGCAATGCTTCAAACGATGTATCTTCGGCAAAAACGACGGTAAATTTTGTCCCCAATGTCAAATCCGCGTCATTGTGACTGTCGCTGTTGCCGACCACCGGCAGAAGTTTGCCGCAACGTATTACGGCGTCCTGATAAAAAGCCGCCCCGAGGTCATTGGCTTCGCTGTATGAATAACTTTTGGAGTTGTTTTCAGCAACTGCCATACCGATAATTTCAACAGCATCGAATTTGCCCTGTTCAAGAATATAATCCCGTATCGGAATAGGCATATTGAACATATAATCCGACATCCAGCAGGGGTGACAGAAAAATGCCAACCCGCCGTATTCATGGATTTTTTCACAAATCCAATCTGCGCCCGCCATCAGATAGCGGACTTCAAAAGCGTACGGCAAATCTATTTTTTCCGCACGCGCAGTAAGCTCAGCACAAAGCTCCTCATAATGGTCATTGGCATAAGCAGAAACACAGCTGCTGCCGCCGAAATTCACTATATGTACATGCCCGAAAAACTGACCGTTACGGAAAAGAGTTTCATCATGTTTATAAGGCAAATGACACTCTTCACCTTTAAAAACCTTAAATCCGCTGTTAAATTCAGCTCCGAATTCCGTCAAAGTTTCAGAACTTGTCATTTGTCTGTGGTCAGTCATGCAGATATAATCCAAACCGTTCCTGCGGGCGCATGCGGCAATATAACGCGGAAAATTTTCTTTATTTGAACAGTGGGAATAACTGCTGTGAACGTGCATATCTCCTTTAAACGGAGTAAGTTCATAAAGGTCATCTTCAAGGATATAAATATCAAATTCACAGACAAGTTTGGTTATTGCAGAGTCAATCCCATCATCTTTGACAGTACCTATACGGCAATGATATTCCCCCTCATCCATGGCATCAATCACACACTTGCCGTAATCAGAAGAGTTGTCAAAAACAACAGGATATTTTCTGTAAATAACCTTGCGGCGGATGAGTTTGCCGTCAGAATAAATTCCGTTTCCGGCAAAAAGCACCAGATAAAGGACTTCATTTTCAGCAAATTGCTCAAGCGCAGTTTGAAAACTCCTGCCATTCAATTCAATTTCAAAGGGTTCTCCGGCCCGGAAAACCCTTGCATTAACATTATAAAAATCACTGAACATTTTTATATACCTTTGTAAACAGAGCTTTTTAAAATAACGGTATGAACCGCTTTTTAATATAATCTCTGTTTACTGAATTACAAATACCGGAATAAACTTCGTCAGGAGTTTTGTATTGCAAATGCTTCGGCAAGTCGTCCGGCTTTCGAGGCTATTCATCACGGTTTGGCAACGAGAATAACTCTATCAGCAAAAACTTCATTATTTTCTGTAATTTTTACAGAAACAATTATCTGCCATTTTTTCTTGAGAGCGTCTGCACCTTTGGCGGCAACAGCTTTGCCTATCGGAAAAACAACATTCCAGCGACCGCCGAAAAGAATGGAATCTGCATGCAGAACTCCGGGACGGGGCAGAGTATAAAGTTTGAACTCATTTTTCTTTGCAATTTTATAATTGATACCGAGACTTGAACTGCCGTAATTTTTGGCTTTCTGATTGTACACACCGAAACCGTAAGCGGCTTTTTTGGTATCAATTTTTTCATACAGAGCTTTACCGCAGCTGCCGTCAGAGCAGTTCATAAGATTTTTTGCATTTTCGGGAGCTTCAATTATTATGACATCAGAGGCGGGAAGTTTTGCCAGATTTTCGGGAAGTGCTTTGGGCGGAATTTTAACTTTCTGCTGAAGAACGACACGGTCGCAAAGGACACGGTCTTTTTCAAATTTCAATGAAACATGAACGAGATATTCCTTGTCTGCCCCTGCGGCATCATCATGGAAAGCCTTGCTGCCGATACGGAAATTCAAGTTCCATGAACCGCCGAAAAGAATGGTCGGAGTGGTAAGTTTGACCGTACGCGGGAAAGTGTAAAAGTGATAGCCCTCCCCTTTAATCATAGACGGAGTAATGCCGATACCTGCACCGTATTTTTTGGTTGCGCTGTCATAAGTACCGAGAGTAAACGGTTTTTTGCGGTTCCATTTTTCAGCGAAAGCTCTGCCGAGATTAGCGTCGGGGTCTTTGACAATAGTTGAACCGCTTGACGGTGCGAAATAGTCAAGGATGTATTCGGGAGCGATGTTGGCAAGTTCAGCCGGAAGTTTTTTAGCTGAAGATGCGGCATAAATCTCTTTTTTCCAATTATTGAAATTTTTGAGAGTGGAACGGACTTTGCGTTTGGCAATAAGTTCCTTGAAAATTGTCTCCATTTTTTCCAGACGGGCTTTGTGGTCAGTGTTGACCAATGCAACATAAGTGCTGTCAAAACCGAGACGGAGTGCGCGGACACGGAAGGCAAAATCACCGTCAACCGCTTTTTCCGCCTTATTGAGCAATTCATCAATCTTATTGAGAATATTTTTGGTCAGGAAAGGATAGTCAGCAGTATTGTAATACCAGATACCTCCTTTCTTGGTGAAAGCACGCATCTCTTTGGCAAGGATGTCGTGATATTCCTGAACAAAAGGAGCGGCTGCGCCGTAATAGGCATTTATGAATTTGCGGGTGAGTTTGTCAGTATCGCAGTCGGGATTCTGCATCAGTTTGAACATGATGTAGGTCTGAAGTTCAGAGAAGTTGGTACCGTTGGGGATACCGCCTGAGTCATGTTCGGTATAAAATCCTGCAATCCCCAAATCTCGCATAAGTTTGTAATCCGCAGCCAGACGGTCGGTCATAAAGGTCGGCGGCAATTCAAAATATTTGTCACGCTGACGGTTGTACGGATTGGGATAATACCAGAAAAGGATATCGGAAGTATATTTGCGCCATCCCTTGATTGCATTGTACTCAATGGTATTTTCCTTTGAAGTCAGAGGATTGGCGAAGTCGCCGTTGATGGGAGCGAAAATCAGAGCAAGATTTTTCGGCCATTTGACCGCTTTTTTAGGCGGAATCAATGACTGCCCGCGCTGATAAGCCATGGCACGGAACGGGATTTGCGGATTTCTTTCGGCGATTTCACAAATGGCAAGCAGCATGGCAACACCGCGTGCGCCGTATTCATTATCGAGAGCAAGACAGGGTTTGCAGCAGCAGATACGGTTGTAAATGTCATTGGCACTGAGTTCAATAACACCGTTCAGACCGCTTTTGCCCTTGAGGAAATTGAAGTAAGTCTGAATATTTTTTTCCAATTCTTTTTTAAGTTCGGCATTAGTGAAGCAGAGCTGACGGTCGGGAACGCGTTTACCGTTCTCATCCATTGAGAACCATTCAGGATTAGTGACGAAATATTTCTTATCCTTAACGAAATCAAGAGCGGCATTCTGGATATAAGAATTTCTGTTTTTTACACCGGGAGGAATCAGGCGTGAAAACGAGTGAGCCTGCAAAAAGTCATATTCCAAAGCGGAAATGCCTTTTTCTCTGCCGGGGTGGCGCGGATGGTCGCCGCCGTTCAAAAGAATATTGCAGCGGTTGCGGTACATATAAAGTGATGAAACAGTATTATCAGCATAGAAAAAATTCATCATGCCGCGTTTGGGAAAAGCGTAACGGACGGAGGTTTTGCCCTTTTTGACCGCAAGGTCTGTTGCTGCGGGGATATGGCAATCGCCGTAAGCATTCAGAAACATGATGCCGAAATGATTTTCAAGCAATTCATAAACGGCAAAAAGATTGCCGTGCATACCGCCGCCGTAGAGACGGATATTGCCATCTTCGGCGTCAATTACATTTTCGTCCTGATGGATATTGGCGGCAGGACCGATAACGATTTTTTTACCGCTTGCGGTTTCAGCCACGGGAAGTTTGACTTTGGTCATTTTTTCAATGAAAGTCTGCAATTCACGGGCGGCGAATTTATCAATTTCAGAAGCATTTTTATCAACAACGATAGTATAATCGCTTTTGCCGTTATTGACGATTGAAATATCTTTTGCACAAAGGGCAAAAGCCGAACATATAATAAAAAGAATTGTAAAAAATCTCATATTACTACCTTATTTATCAGAAGTGAATAGTTGAAGACGTACCTGAACATGCATTAAAATCTTTATCATAAACGGTAATATTGAATCCCGTTGTTTCTGCAGCATAAGTTGAATGTTTATATTCTTTCTGCACACTGATATAGAAATCTCTCGGATGACGGAATGATGCAACATGACCGTCAAGCATAACCTGATTCATAACATTTTCATGTATAAACATTACACGCGATACAGACTCAACGCTTTTGTGGATATAGAAATTTGAAGTCTGTGTTTTTGAATCATTTCTGCCGCTGTCAGTCCAGACAAACATATGTGAAGGTTCACGAACAGCTTTTGCATTCATATACTGATGCTGCGGATTGGTACCTTTGACACCTACATGACGCGGCAATGCACTCCAGTGGCGTCCGCCGTAAGTCTGATAGCAGTTGATACTTGCGGGGTCGTCAGGGTCCACGGGTGCATACTTGAAAGGTGCAAGTGCAGGACAGATTGTAACATGCGGATTTTTACCCAAATATCCGTTGCTGATATACCAGCCAGCCCATTGCCAGTTGTTATCGTTTGTAAGAACCCAGCCTTCAAAATCACCTTCATAAATTGCCGTCATCATCCCGAGATTTTTCAAATTACCGACGCATTTTGCGGATCTGGCTTTTGCTCGTGCTTTGTTCAAGGCGGGCAGCAGCATACCTGCAAGAATGGCGATGATTGCGATGACAACGAGAAGTTCGATAAGTGTGAATTTCTTTTTCATGATTTTATCCTTTCTGTTAAGGTTTTACAATTCATATTCTTTCAAGACCTGAGTAATTCTGCGCCATGCTTCTTTGGGGACACGATGGCTGTCAAGTGCGCCCTTGAAGTTGAAATTTCCGGCTTTGGTTTGAGCTGCACTGCCCGCAAATGTGCGTGCGTCGCAGAACTGCCAGATAAATGTGCCGCTGAAACGCTCATCTTCAATCACTCTGCGGACAAGTGCTTCATGCAGTTCTGCCTGATAATCTTCGCTCCAACGCTGACCGCCGCGAAGTCCCGGAATTGCTTCCGCTCCGACTTCACTTATAATAACAGGCTTATTTATATACTGTTCCTGTGAGGCAAATTCAACCAGACCGTCCATGACCCGTTTAAATTCGGTATGATTCATAAATTCATCTTCATTACCGCTGTACCAGCAGGGATAAGTATTGAATGAAATAACATCAGCGTATTCCAGACATACATCTTTCTGTGCTTTGTCAGTGGCAAAAGTAACAGGAGTTGCAGGGTCAACTTCATGCAGAATATCCGCCAATGCTTTAACCAGCGGTTTGGCAGTTTCCAGATGAGTTCCGGCTTCATTCAGAAATCCGCGCAAAATTATGCAAGGGTGATTGATTGATGCAAGAGCGGCTTTGCGGGTTTCGCGTTTTTGTTTCTCCTGAAAATCGGGGTCGGTCAGAGAAAATTCTCTATTGCCCCAGCCGAGAGATTCCTCCCAAATCATCACACCGGTACGGTCGCAAAGGTCAAGGAATTCTTCACTCTGCGGATAATGCGAACCGCGGAAGCAGTTTCCGCCGAGCTGTTTCAAAAGCTGCAAATCCTGAACCATAACCGCTGTCGGCACTGCGTAGCCGAAATCAGGATGTGCATCATGACGGTTGTAACCGATAAGAGTAAGTTTTTTTCCGTTCAAATAAAGTTTACCGTTCTTTGCTTCAACTTTGCGGATACCGAAATTGCGTTCAAAAACGACCTCCCCGACTTTAATTGACGCATGATGAAGTGCAGGATTTTCGGGTGACCAGAGCTGAAATGCGGGAACTTTGAATTTTGCACTTCCCTGCCCTGCTGATAACGGCAATTTATTGACAATCAGAGAGTTATCAAAAACGATTTCAGCTTCACTGATATTTTTGATATCACCGTCAAAAATGCAGGATATTTCAACTTCGCCGTTATCAATATTTGAAGTGATAATCTTTATTTCACGAGCGAAAACAGTTTCAGCACGTCTGATTACTACCGGACGGTAAATGCCGCCGTGTGCATAAAAGTCATAATCTCTGCGCCAGAGAGATGAATTACTGTCGTCAAATTGATTGTTTACTGCAAATATAAGTTCATGTTTTCCCTCAACTCCCGCATTGAAGCGGAAAGTATTTTTTGAGAAAGGAGCGTCGATTTCAGCAACTTTCTTTTTGTCCCAGTAAATATCCGCCCGCAACCCCAAACCTTCGGAATAAAGCTCAATTTCACCGCCGACTTCAACAAAAGTCCGGTAACATCCCGTACCGCGCTGCAAAAAATATGTATGACCTGTATCAAAACACCCCGGCACTGCGGCAATATCATCAAAAATGATTTCCGCAACATCAATTTCAGCAAGCGATTTCCTGCAGAAATTAAAATCCCACATCGACGCCAGCGGGATTTGATTTGCTTTTTTCATTTTAAAGTCCTTTATTTGCATTTTTTTAACAAATTTAACTTGACAAAATTATTGTCTTTTGCTATACTATAAGGTATAAACTTGAAATTTGCAATAGTAAATTTGTAACAAATAACTGCAATAATGTATCAAAAAGAAAAAATATGAAAAAGAAAACATTTACCGACTTTGAATTTTCATTGCGGATACCCAACAATATTTCAGCCTACATCCGTTCAGTCGGTCACTTCAATATCAAAGATATCCAAACCAACAGCATGTGGGAAAAAGCATATTTCGGCGAACTTTTCTGGTGCATTAACGGTAAAGGGGTATTCTATCTGGATGCTAAAAAATATATTGTCCGTCCCGGCGACATCTGGTATTATCCTGTCGGCAGTAAACATTTTTATCATCCGCTTGATGACTATTTTCATTACAGATGGTTTACGATTGAAGGCGAGATGGCAGACTCTCTTTTCAAATCAGTAAACATTTCTCCCGGAATGAGTTACGGCGGCAAATGTCCTGAAGAACTTTTCGCGCGTCTGGAACTTGATATCAAACAAAGCACATTGAAAAAAAGATTGGAACTTCTCTCTGTCGGCTTTCAAATTCTATGCTGTGCCGCCGCAGGAGTAAAACAAAAACGCCCCGTCAACAATTATTTGTCCGAAGCCCGCTCAATCATGGATAACGATTTTACAAATTCAGAACTGAATATTCAAACTCTGGCAAAAATCCTTCATGTCAACCGCGTACAACTGAGCAGAGATTTTGCAACCCACTACGGAGTAACTCCGTCGGATTACTTGAAAAATCTCCGTATCCAGAAAGCTGTAAAGTTACTGAAAACAAGCAATCTGCAGCTTAATGCCATCGCCTCCGTCTGCGGTTTCAATTCAGGAGCATATCTCGGCAAAGTCATCGCCGCCGGCACAGGCAAAAAAAGTACCGAACACCGCAACTGAAAACAATAAAAAAAGGGCTGCGGCCCACCTTTTTAAGGTTCGGCAACAGCCCTGTAAAAAACTTTTCCCTGAAACGGGAGACAAATTATCCGCAGTGGAAATATTCTTCAACGAGAGCAAGGATTTTTGCCTGGTCGTTGCCGATATCCTTACGGAGAGTGCGGTCATTGAAAGATTTGAGACCTGCAATGATACCGTCAATCATAGCAGTTGCGAAAACGCCGTCTTTTTCGTAAATTGCACGCTGTGCTTCAAGACATTCTGCAGAAGCTGCGCAGCTGTCAGGCAGAACGCTCAAACGGTTGAGAACGTCGGCATTTTCAGCTTTGTGAATATTGACGTTGACATAAGTTTTTTCTGCAACATCAAGTGAATCAGCCATTTCAAAACCGTGACGGGCGGCAACTGCCAAACCTGCGATAAGCAAATAGACATTGGCGGAACCGTCGGGTGAACGCATTTCAACAGTCTGTTTCTGAGTTGTATCATATTTAGCAGAAGGTTCACCGGGGTTTGCCTGGCTGCAAAGGTCTTTTTTAGCGGTCCAGCCGAGGGGTACACGGACGAGGACGGAACGGTTGCGGTCGCCCCAGCAAACGTTGGTCGGAGCTTCCTGATGAGGAACCAGACGGAAATATGAAGTCGGATTGGTATTGCCGAAAGCTGTAATTGAAGGAGCAAGAGTCATCATACCGGCAATAGCGCGTTTGGCATCATCGGAAAGAACGCCGTCTTTGAGCATCTGATTGAAACCGTCTTTGACAACACGGAAGTGAACATGAAGACCGGAACCTGCTTTACCGACAGTGATTTTGGGAGCGAAAGTTACATCCAAACCTTCCTGATAAGCGAGATTGCGAATAACCCATTTTGCAACAGTGAGCTGTTCTGCGGCTTCTTCGGCATTGACGGGGAGAAATTCAATTTCGTTCTGTTCGTAAATTTTGCCGTCAAGAGCGAAATTTCCGACTTCAGAATGGCCGTATTTAATTTTGCCGCCGGTGCGTGCGATGTAATTCATGCAAAGCTGACGGAATTCACCGAATTTTGCATAAGGTGCAGATTCATGATAACCTTTCTGGTCAACAGCGGGATATGCTTCATCATCGGGAGCGATAACATAATATTCAAGTTCGCCCATTGCCTGGAATTCCATACCGGTTGTCTTTTTGAAAGCTTCACATGCTTTGTGCAAAGTGTATTCGGGAGAACTTTCCAGCGGATTGCCGTCTTTGTTGAAGAAAGAGCAGAGGAAATTCAAAGTAGGCAGTTCACAGAAGGGGTCCATGTAAGCGGTGCGGAATTTGGGGACAACGTACAAGTCACTGTTGTTTGCTTCGATGAAGGGGAAAAGGCTTGAACCGTCAACACGTTCACCGCAGGAGAGGATTTCTTCCAGATAATCGCCGTCATTGATGACGAAATTGAGAGTCTTCAATCTGCCGTCGCCTGCGGGATATTGGAAATTGATATGGCGGATTTCATTGTCCATGATGAATTTGACAATGTCTTTTTTGGTAAAATCTTTGGGGGACTTGCCGATTTCATCGACAAGACTGCGGAAACTGTAATTTTCTGACATAATAACTCCTTATGGATTTAAAAAAATGTATGTCTATAATGTACTCTCAAAATGCCGTTCTGTCAAGCAAATGTCAAAAAAAAATAAATAATTAAATCTCCGTTATTGCATTTTATGCAAAAACATTGTATATTATAGAAAGTCTCAAAAATAAGGATTCTATTATGCAAAAACAATTATTATCAGGTAAAATCCACACTGCCCGTCTCACTCATTGTGAAATTAACTACGAAGGCAGTCTTGAAATTGACGGAGACTACCTCGCCGCCGCCAAAATCCTTCCTTATGAAAAAATTCTCGTCGTCAACCGCAACAACGGTTCACGCCTTGAAACATATGCCATCCCCGGAGAAGCCGGTTCAAAACGCTTCTGCCTTAACGGTCCCGCCGCCCATCTCGGCAAAGTCGGTGATGTTGTAACTATTATGGCATTTTCAATTTTTGATGAAAAAGAGTGCGAAACTCACAAGCCGCGCGTCATCGTCCTCAACGAAAACAACGATATAATCGCTCAACGCAACTGAAAGAAATGAAAGCAGCAGGCAGAAAAAATAAAAAATCACCATCCGGGCAAGTTCTCACGGAATATGTTATCATGCTCGTACTTATAGCATTGATAGCACTGTCCTGTCTGGTGCTGTTCAGCGTTTTCTCCGATTACGGTATAAATATCCGCAAACAGGTAAGTATTGATATGCCGTAAAAAAACGGCTGCCGCAACTCAATGATTGCAGCAGCCGTTTTATTTTTCTCTATTTTTCTGATATCAATTTATAACGAACTTTCAAAGCCTTATTTTTTATTTACCTGACTATCTTGACACTGTTGAGCGTCCCGAAGTCATTGGGAGTAAAATTGGCGTTGTTATCATCAAGGCACCATTCGCCGTCAATAATAAATTTATACTCATAAACGCCCGGAGCAAGCATCAGATAACAGACATAAACGCCGTTACCGTCCTTATCCTGTAAATACTTGACATTCGGGTCCCATTCATTGAACGAACCGGCAATACTTACAGTCTTGCCAACACCTGCTGCGACTTCAAATTTCACACGCTTTTTAGTTGGCTGTTTTGCTTCGGCGGCATCGTCTGACTCACTTGTTATACCGAGAGCATTGAGATTTTTTTTGACCATGACTTACTCCTGTTTTTTATTTTTCCGGTATGGAGTATAATATACACCGTTTTGTGAAAGTTTCAATTTTTTTCAGACTTTTTTATTCAATTTTAAAAACGATTTCTTTTTCCTTCTCATCAATTGTCAGCGTCTGTCCGGCATGAAGCTGACCGCTGATAATCAGACGAGATACAGGAGTTTCAAGCATCTTGATAACAGTGCGTTTCAGAGGTCTGGCACCGAATGACGGATCATAACCGATATCAGCAAGACAACTCTTGGCATTATCCGTAACATGCAATGCTATCTCGTTATTATTAAGCAACTTGGCAAAATGGTTCAATTGAATATCAACGATATGCAAAATATCATCTTTGCTCAATGCATGAAATATCAATGTCTCATCCACGCGGTTAAGGAATTCAGGTCTGAAGTGATGACGCAGTTCAGTCTGCAATTCCTCTCGCAGTTCTCCGGCATTGCCTTTGTTCTCCAGAATAAGACTGCTGCCGAGGTTGCTGGTCATTATGATAATAGTATTTTTGAAACTGACTGTACGCCCCTGTGAGTCGGTGACAATTCCGTCTTCCAACACCTGCAGCAGGATATTGAAAACGTCACTGTGAGCTTTCTCAATTTCATCAAAAAGCACCACTGAATACGGATGACGGCGAACCGCTTCTGTCAGCTGACCGCCTTCTTCATAACCTACATATCCCGGAGGCGCACCGACAAGTCTTGAAACACTGAATTTTTCCATATATTCAGACATATCAATACGCACCATAGCGCGTTCATCGTCAAAAAGATTTTCAGCCAATGCTTTGGCAAGTTCAGTTTTGCCGACACCGGTCGGACCGAGAAAGATAAATGATGCAATCGGACGCTTGGGGTCTTTCAATCCTGCTCTGGCACGCAGAACTGCATCGGCAACCGCCTGAACAGCTTCATCCTGACCGATTACGCGGCAATGCAGATGTTCAGCAAGAGCGAGCAGCTTTTCCTTTTCACTCTGAATAAGTTTACTGACGGGAATATGTGTCCAGCGGCTGACAATGGCGGCAATATCCTCTTCATCAACTTCTTCTTTGAGCAGACGGCCGTCCTGATCTTCCTTAATCTTGAGTTCTGCATCTGCGATTTGCTTTTCAAGTTTGGGAATAACTCCGTGTTTGAGTTCAGCTGAGCGTTCCAAATCATAACTGCGTTCAGCGCGTTCAAGCTGATTGCGGGCAGTGTCAAGAGTTTCACGCAGAGTGCGCAAATCAGTAATGGCTTTCTTTTCATTATCATAACGGCTGCGGAGAACTTTACCCTCGTCCTGCAAAGAAGCGACTTCAGCTTCAAGAGCCTCACGGCGTTTGATACTTGCGGCATCTTTTTCTTTTTTGAGACCGGCGATTTCAATTTGCAGCTGCATGACGCGGCGTTCATTCTCGTCAAGTTCAACAGGAGAACTTTCAATTTCAGTACGCAAAACAGCCGCTGCCTCGTCAAGCAAGTCAATCGCCTTGTCAGGCAGAAAACGATCAGAAATATACTTATCAGAAAGAACTGCCGCGGCAATCAATGCACCGTCACGGATTTTCACGCCGTGATGAATTTCATAGCGTTCTTTCAAACCGCGCAAAATGGAAATAGTGTCTTCAACTGAAGGCGGATTGACCAACACCGACTGAAAACGGCGTTCCAATGCGGCATCTTTTTCAATATACTTGCGGTATTCGTCAAGCGTTGTTGCTCCGATGCAGTGAAGTTCACCGCGTGCAAGCATGGGCTTAAGCAGATTACCTGCATCCATTGACCCTTCAGACGCTCCCGCACCGACAACGGTATGCAATTCGTCAATAAACAAAATCACCTGACCGTCAGCGGAAGTAACCTCTTTCAAAACCGCTTTCAAACGCTCTTCAAATTCACCTCTGTACTTGGCACCGGCAATCAATGCCCCCATATCAAGAGCAAGAATACGGCGGTCCTTGAGAGATTCAGGGACATCACCGCGCACTACACGGCGGGCAAGACCTTCAACAATAGCAGTTTTACCGACGCCGGGTTCACCGATAAGAACGGGATTATTTTTGGTGCGGCGGGAAAGTATTTGAATGACACGGCGGATTTCGTCATCTCTGCCGATAACAGGGTCAAGTTTATCCTGTCTGGCAAGCAAAGTCAAGTCTTTGGCATACTTATTCAACGCCTCAAAAGTATTTTCCGGGTCGGGATTATCAACACGCTGATTGCCGCGGACGCTCTGCAAAGCACTTAAAACTTTATCCGCAGAAATGCCGCTCTGTTTCAAAATTTCCGCCGCTTTGCCGCCGTTTTCCAGAATGGCAAGGAACAAATGTTCCACACTGACATAATCATCGTGCATGTCAGAGGCTTTTTTCATGGCAGACTGCAAAACCTGCGAAAAATCACGGGACTGATACAAATCTGCCGCTCCCTGCACACGGGGAAGTTTACTGATTGCATCATCAACCGAATTGCGGAAAATGGATTTGGACAACCCCATTTTTTCTATGAGAGACGGGATAAGACCGTCATTCTGATTTAAAAGAGCATTAAGCAAATGAAGTGATGTAATTTCAGCATTACCGTTTTGCTGTGCGCTCTGCTGAGCCATCATCAATGCTTCTTTGCTTTTGTTGGTAAACTTTTCGATATTCATAGTATAACCTCCGTAAGTTGATTTGTTTTTACACTTCTGTTAGCAAAAACCGTGCCATAATTTAAAAACAAACCGTTTCAAATTCAAATCAGCTTGAAATTTTTCTGACAAATCAATAAAAAATATCTTTTTGCGACATTTTGTCATAGCACTGCGACAAAATTGCGCATTTCTTTGCCGCACAACTGGAAAAAAAAAGCAGATATGCTATAATATAAAAGGAGGTATAATATGAATTTTTTAAACCGTCTCAAACGAAAAATATTTTCTGAACCTCTGCGGCTTTTCATACCGGAAAAAATTTATGCCGCAGTCGGCAAAGAATGTAACATATATTTTGACAACCTTATCACTGCCATTTCCCCGCAGGATTACTTTTTTGAAGTAAAATGCAAAATCGGACGACTTGAAAAACGCCGCTATACAGTAATTCCGCAAGCAGAAAATATCGGAGAACATCTTTTGTCAATAAAAATTTATGACAAATTCGGTATGGCAGGAGAAGTGCAGTCAAAGCTTATTGTCAGTCGGGAAATAAGCACGAAGCAAAATTTTTCGCTTCTCCTTATCGGCGACAGCCAGACTGCGGGCAAAGGCTATCCCGACCAACTCTATCTGCACCTTTCAAAGGAAGAAAATATTACATTCAATATGGTCGGATCAAACTCAAGCAATTACAGCACTCCCCTCCCCGGCGGAGTTGCGCATGAAGGTTTCGGCGGCTGGGGATGGAATACTTTTTTTACCAATTACAATGTAAATGCAAGTTCATCAAATGACGGACTTGACCCGTCCCGCCCGTGGCTCAGAGACAGCAGTTTTCTGTTTCCCGACGGAGACAGTTTCAAATTTGATTTTGAGCAGTATTGCCGGAAATACAATGCCTCAAAATATCCCGAATTTATTATAATTATGCTTGGCACAAACAATATTTTCTGCTGCAAATCCGACAGCGAAGTTGATAAAGTATGGGAAACTGAAATTTATCCGTATATGAAAAAAATGATTGATTCTTTCAGAAAATGCAACCCGTCATGTCATATTGCTTTCAATACTCTTGTGCCGGGAGCATCTTCGCAGGATGCTTTCGGCAGATGCTACGGAGCAAACTACAATATACGCAGATGGCGGCTCAATCTGCATATTTATCATCAGCATTTGCAGCGTGCGGCAAAAAAAATGAATATTCCGTTAATTCCCGTTCACTGTGCTGTTGACTGCGTTTTCGGTTTCCCGCAGGAGGAAGAATTATTGAATGCCAATTCAGACAAAAAGATTTACAGAACAGTCAATGCCGTTCACCCGAACCGCTCAGGATACAACCAGATTGCAGATGCCGTTTTTGCTTATTTAAAACACATTATAAGTTCTGAACAGGTTATATCATGAAAAAAATATTTACACTTTTGATTTTACTGTCCGTTTCGGCAGTCTATGCACTCAATTGTTCCGTCTGTGATAAAAAAATTAAAGGACGTTATCTCAAAAATCAGCAAAATACAGTTTTCTGCTCAAAAACTTGTTTTGCAAGTACGCAGCCCAAATGCACAAAATGCAATAAACCGTGTATAAGAATTTACACTTTTATGAAACAAACATACTGTTCGGAAAATTGTGTCAATGCAGTCTCAAAATGTGCAAACTGCAATCAGCCTACTCCGCGCAGCTGCCGTGTCATTATAAATCCGGAAGGAAAACAAAAACTTTTTTGTCCCGCCTGTGCAGTCAAAAAGCCATGCTATTATTGCTCTTTCCCTATCAGAACAACAAGGCTGCCCGACAACAGACATATCTGCAGTGAATGTAAAAAAACAGCGGTAACTTCATTCTCAATAATTCAACAGAAAGTAAAAAAAATACGACAAAAATTAAGTCGGATGTACGGTTTTGACCCCAATCACCATATAGAATTGATTGTTCTCAATCTGACTGAACTGGAAAAAGAGTGTCAGGAAATATACAGCCCCGCCGGCGGCGGACGCATAGCTCTTATGCGGTTCAATTATGTAATCAATGAAAAAAAAGACTTCCGCGGCAGAAAAAAACGCAGTATGTCACAGCAGAAATGCCGCATATTCATACTCAACAATACACCCGAACATCTCCTCGAAGATGCAATCGCACACGAACTCGCTCACGACTATCTGCGCCACAACACAGGCAAATACAAAGACCTCGCAATTGAGGAAGGTTTCGCAGAAACTATCGCCGCCGAATATAATAAAGCCGTCAACCGCTCCCATATCAATAACAGAAAAAATAATGAAAAAGACCCCGTTTACGGCGGAGGATATCGCAAAATGTCCGAATATATGCGAAAAAACGGTTTCAGAAAAACCGTTCAATTCATCAAAGCCAACTCCGTTCCGTATTTATAATAAACAGGCTGTGTTATAAAACTTTATAACACAGCCGACAAAATTATTTACCGGAAAGGTATGCTTTAAGGAAACAATACAAAGTATCGCCCATTTGGTTATATCCCGCGGGAGCAGGATGTACGCCGTTATTCTGACGCATAATTTTATGAGTATTTTTACCGTTGACGGGCTGAGACTGCAGCGGGTAATTATTTTCAGTATCAATATTGATATACATAGGAATTACACGCAATTTAAGTTCCTTGCCTTTTTTCAGCAATGCACGGTTGTAGAAATCAAGATTTTTGCGATACTGATATGAGGTCTGACCGCAAGCATAACTTTTGCCGAATCCGTCCTGCTGTGCGCCGGGGATATGCTGGAAAATAAACAGTTCAGGTGCAGGTTTGAGTTTGCGGAATTCAGCAATAAGTTTTTCCATGTTTTCAAGTGATTGAGCTGTTCTTTCCGCAATATTTTCATCTGTGGCAAGAAAGAAATCATTAAGTCCGAGCTGAAAAGTCACAATATCAGGTGTATTGCCTTTATTGTGCAGTTTGAAGTATTTCTCAAGGTCAAAAACACCTTTGTCGGGATTTGACGGGTCGGGAAAAATAAACGGACTGTTTTTGCCGATCGGACGGTCAGGATGCATTCCGTCGTTTTTGTTCTTGCCTCTGAAGCCCCAGCGGGTCAGAAATGAGTGCCACTTCCAGCCGCCGTAACCTTCATGCACGATGTTTTTCGGGATTTTCACGCCTTTGGGTTCATAGTGGTTTGTGCCGATGAGAGTGACTTCGGGATTGTCTTCAGTATTAAAAAGTTCATACACCCGTGCAGGATAAATTGTCGCATTTGTCTGACTTGCTCCGACCATAAGCAGTGAAAGTTTTCTGCCTTTGCCGGCATCAGCAGGTACAACGATCAATTCAGACTCACCCTGTGCGACTACGCCGTTTTCATTGATTACACGGATTTGCCATTTGTAAGTGCCGACATCCTTTGCAGTCGGGGTGAAACGCCAGCGTTTGAGGTCATTACGCCCCTTTTTGCAATCAACGTCAAAAACATAATTTGCAGGATTTATTACCGTAACAATATTCTGAAAATATACATTCATCTCCACTCCCGGAACCGCATAAATCTTCTCCGGCAGCATAAGTTTGACATTCTCTGCAGCATAAATCATACTGCAAAACAGCATACATAACAAAAAACTGATTTTTTTCATTTTTTTACCTTTTATATTATAAAATTTTTATATACAATATAAATTACTTTTCTGCAAGAATATTTTTAAGCCATGCGTAATAGGTATCACCGGCCTGTCTGTAACCTGCAATATCTGCATGAACACCGTTACTCTGTCGGGCGATAATTGTAGAATTATTTGCATTTACAGCTTCTTTTTTAAACGGATAATTATTTTCCGAATCAATTCCGGCATAAGTCGGAATCAGGATGATTTTCGGGTCTTTATTTTTGAAATGCTTAATCATTGCGACAGTCAGAGCAAAGCGGTTTTTATTTTTTCCCCATGAAGTCTGACCGCATTTGTAACTGTTGCCGAAAGCGTCCTGATTGGCACACGGCGGCGGCAGACCGACACCGATAATCGCATTCGGAGCATCTTTGCGGAAAACAGCAAGGAGTTTATCGGCATTTTCAAGAATTTTTTTGATTTTTTCATCGCGGTTTGCATCCGTCAAATGAAAAGCATCATTACCTCCGAGCTGAACTGTAATAATATCAGGATTCGGGAATTTGTAAGTTTTAAGAAAATCCGTCAGACTTAAAGTAACTTTACCGTCTTTCATATACAAAAATTTGCTTTTGGTATATTTTCTGCCTTTTCTTGCGGGACCGTCCCAGCGGGTCAGGAAAGAATCCCATCTCCAGCCGCTGTAACCTTCAGTGCGGACTTCTTGGGGAATATTCGCGCCTTTGTATTCAAAGCGGCGTGTGCCGATCATGTTCAATTCGGGAGTGTTATCTTTTTTGCAAAGTTCATAAAGCCAGGCGGGATAAACAGTATGATTGGTATAACTGTCTCCGACCATGAGAATATTGATTTTTTTGTTTTTGCCTGCATCTGCAGGGGCGACATAAATCGTGGTTGATGCTTCGGCGACAAGACCTGTTTCATCATAAACTTTTATTGAGAGCGGGAAAGTTTTGCCGCCGTCCTCAGCTTTAGGGGTGAAACGCCAGCGTTTAAGGTCATTACGCCCCCTTTTACAATCAACGTCAAAAACATAATTTGCATGATTGACAGCAAGGAAAATATTGCTGAAATAGATATTACATTCAATACCGGGGGTGGCATAAATTTTTTCAAACAATACCAGTTTATCCTGTTTAGGCAATTTTTTAACAGCAGCTGAAGTACTGCAGCAGCCGAATGTTGACAAAAACAAAACTGAAAATAAAAACAAAAATACTACTTTTTTTGACATTTTATACCTTTTAAAATTTTATGTTCGTAATATTATTTTGCTGAAAGTATATTTTTGAGCCATGCGTAATATACATCGCCCATTTGTCTGTAACCGTCATGATTGGGATGCACTGCATTATTATGACGGGGGACAAGAGTTTTGCTGTTCATGCTTGCAGGTTCTTTCTTCACCGGGAAATTATTTTCACTGTCAAGTCCGAGGACAAGAGGAATCATGATAATATCAGGATGTTTGGCTGCAAAATGTTTCTGCATTTCATTATTCAAATAAAACTGATTTTGAAACCTTAACCATGCAGTACCGCGGCATTTGTTAACTTTACCGAAAGCATCCTGGTCAGCAGCAGGAGTAATAAAAGCCACACCTATAATTGCATTGGGAATATCTTTTTTGAACGCATTGATAAAAGTATCTGCATCTGCAAGAATTTTCCTGACTTTTTCCTCACGGTTTTCAGGCACTATATTTGAAATATCATTGACGCCGAGCTGAAATGTAATAACATCAGGTGTAGGCAAATTGTATTTTTTCAGATAATCTGCCGGACTGATAACGATTTTGCCGTCTTTTTTAAAGAGAAACTTGCTGCTTTTCTTTTCTCCGAAAAGAGTTATAAACCTGTTCCAAGTCCAGCCGGCATACCCCTCATGTTTGACCTCCGTCGGAAGTTTCTCGCCCCGCGGATTGAAATAACGGGTTCCGACCATGGTCAATTTGGGGTTGCCGGGAGCCTGACAATATTTGTACAATTGTGCAGAATGAATTGTATAATTTGTCAAACTGTCGCCGATTTGAAGAATGTTGATTTTGCGGTCTTTGCCGGCATCTGCAGGGGCAACACAGACCGTTGTTGAGCGTTCAGCGACCAAGCCGTCTTCATCGTAAACTTTGAGAGTCAGCGGAATTTTTTTCCCGCCGTCTTTTTCTGTCGGGACATAACGCCAGCGTTTAAGGTCGTTTCTGCCTGCCTCGCAATCAACATCAAAAACATAATTGTCATGGTTGATAGTAAGGAAAATATTTTTAAAATAAATGTTACATTCCACACCTGGAACGGCATAAATTTTTTCAGGCAGAAACAATCTGTTCTGTTTTTTCAATTTACTGCTGCCGACAGCGGCAGCGGAAAGCAAGCCGCAAATACACAGCATAAAAACTGAAAACAATAATTTTTTCATAACAATCTCTTACTTATTCCAGTTGATGAAAGCCTGTTCGTCAACATGTTTGTTCCAGTTATTTGAAGTATTTCCCTCTCTCCAGCCTGTAATATTGCTGGTATCGCCTTTCCACCATTGTACGTGACCGTCAACAGAGAGGACATTTGCTCCGTTGTTATGCGGCAATTCCATACAATAATTTTCCCCAAGAAGAATAAACGGAGAGGAACCTCCGGGAGAGATTTTTTCAGACATTGACATTGTATCGGACGGACGTTTCAGTTTGGAAACCTGGCGTGCATATACGAACAACATTTCTTTTGTCTGATCTTTATTTTTACCGCCCGGCATACCATAATTAGTAGTACCGGCAAAAAGGTGTTTATTGGCGGCACAGCGGTACGGCTTTCTGTTACCGATATAATAGTAAATTCTGGTAGGCCAACTATGATAATTTTTGCTTGATGTCGCCAAAAATGTCGGATCTTCCGGTATCGCAGGTTCAGCCGGATTAAGGTCATCACTTTTTTTTGTATCTCCGTTTGCTCCCGGATAATATTCCTGATTATCAGCGGCATACTGAACCAGTCCCAAGTTGAGCTGTTTCAGATTGGAGACACAGGAAGCCTGTCTTGCCTTGTCACGGGCTTTGTTCAATGCAGGCAAAAGCATACCTGCAAGGATGGCAATAATAGCGATAACAACGAGCAATTCAATCAATGTGAAAGTCTTTTTCATACCTTTTCTCCTGTTTTATTTATTCCAATTACAAAAAGCTTCATTCTGTAAGCGCATACTGTATTCAGGCTTGCTGCTATTAGGATTCGGCCATCCTTCTGCATCGCCGATTTCGCCCTTCCACCATTTTACATGACCGTCAACGTAGGAAGCATTTGCCCCGTTATTGTGCGGATGTGCAGTGATATAATAATTTTCACCCATAATGTACCATGAAGAACCGTCAAAATTTTTCTCGGAAAGCACCATAGTTTCAGACGGGCGTTTGAGAGTGCGTATTTTTCTCGGCATATAAAAAAGGTCTCCTGCCAGTTTTTTTGATGCATCATAATTTGAACCTGCGACCATTCCGTAATTGCATGTTTTTACCTTCAAAAACGGATTTGCATCACATTTGAAAACCTTGATATTGTTAACATAGTACCAGATACGGTCGGGATAACCGGGAGCCCATTCTTCTTTGCTGGCTTTTTTCAAAAATTCAGGAAATTCGGGAAGCGGAGCTTGCGTTTTTGGCATTCCCATACGCATACCGTCAAGAGCAGGATACCAGTCAGCATTATCATCCTGATACATGGTAAGTCCGTTCTGAAGATTTTTCAGATTTGAGGTACATGAAGCCTGTCTGGCTTTGTCACGGGCTTTGCCCAATGCAGGCAAAAGCATACCTGCAAGAATGGCGATGATGGCGATAACTACAAGCAATTCAATCAGTGTGAAAGCCTTTTTCATACCTTTTCTCCTTATTGGTTGAAATCAGGTTTATCTGAGGTTATATCTTTCAAGGCAATATTGTTACAATTTTTAGTTCTGAATGAATACAAATATTTTTCACTGGCTTTTGACCAGTCAATGCGGACTTTTTCAAAGCATGAGTCTGCAACCCACTCCAAATGGAATGCTTCGGGGGGAGCATTATTTCTGAAAGCCCGGTAAATTTCTTCTTCACGCACATCCTCACCGCCGGAATATTCAAAATTTACATTATTGAAATACAAACGCTTGAGCGGATAACCGGGATTTCCCTGAATAAGACTGCCCCAGACAGCTTTGCCGCTGATATTGGTAAATTCAATATCATTCATGCGCTGATCTTCAGGTTCAACAGGACCGCTGGTACAGCTTTGCAAAAAGAACGGACGATTACATTCCATAATAATATCATGGAATTTGATTTCACTGATATCCGCACCGGTATAATTGCCGTGTCCGTATTTACAGACTGCACAAATCGCAGTTCTGCTCTCATGGATGACAAGGTTTCCGAATTCAGCACGACGGATAATGCCGGAACCGACACCGACACGGATAGCGTTGCAGCAGGTTTTCAAAATGCAGTTGCTGACCACCACATCTTCGCAAACACGGGTCTGGTCCTTGAGTTGTTTCAAGTCTGCACGCAGCGTGATACAGTCATCACCGGTATCAATAATGCAGTCGCTGACCGTTACACGGCGGCAGCAGTCAATGTCGATTCCGTCACCGTTGCGGGTGCGCCATTCGGTAAAAATTTTCAAACCTCTTGCACTGACATCTTCACAGCCGTGGAAAAGCAAACTCCAATAAGGTGCATTGACAAGTTCAACATCACGAACTGTAATATGGTCGGATTCAACAAAATAAATCATCTGGGCAGGACGCCATTTGTCAATTTCATATTTTCCGCTCGGCAGCGGTGTATGCTGGAAAAATTTGCGGCTGCCGTCAATCGTACCGTCACCGGAAATAACAACATGTGTAACTTCAACACCGCAAATAAGATGCGCGCCTGAAGCCTCTTCATGCGGACGGGGACGATTCTGAACGCAGAAATCATCTGCATTGTAATCAGCGGGATTGCCGCTTGCGACAATTTTTGCACCCATTTCCAAATGCAGACCGCCGTAACTTTTCAAATACAGCGTACCTGTAAGATAAGTTCCGGGCGGGAAATTTACAACTCCGCCGGCATCAATCGCCCGCTGAATAGCAGCGGTATCCATTGTCACGCCGTCACCGACGGCACCGAAATCTTTTACATTTATCATTTATAAAGCTCCTTTAAACCTTTTACTGTTGCATCTACAAGTTCCTGACCGCCTTTAGAGCTTACAGGACTCTGATTGAGTGTTGCGGAGTAACCGCGGTTTTTCTCTGCGCGAGCAATCGGCAGATAACTGTGTGATTCAGTCATTTTATTTCTGTGTTTAATACCGGAAAGTTCAACGACAAAAGTCTGAACAAACGGACTTCTGCCCTGAATGCGGTGCATATAATCCATAAACAGCTCAAAAGCATTACTTGCAAATGCGATATCTCCGACACGGACAAGATTGGCTTCAGAAGCAAATTTTCCGCCTTTTTTGTAATGCTCTGCACGGGCAAGAGTCACTTTTGCGTTGTCGATTGCTTTGGTACGGTTGAAATTGAATTCGCCGCGTTCCATGAGAGTTCCGTCAGTTTTGTACGGAACTTTTTTGTATTTTTCAAGAGTTGCCTTTGCTTTCGCCACTATATCAGCGGGAATCGGAGTGGGTGTAAGTTCAAGATTCAGATGCTTATAACGCAAAACGGCTTCGCTCTGTTTGGATTTTGAAGCCCATTTGAGAGTATCCTCAAAGATATTGACAATGCGTTCAGCCATATCCATGCACTGGGCCTTCTTGTATGCAATAACCTTATCCCATCCTTCGGGCATACCTTCGTATGAACATGCTGCAGCGTAATCGTTCAGGATTTTTTCATCATATTTCATAGCGATACGGCGTTTCTCCGCCTCTTTGTAATGCACCTGGAAAGGTATTGTATCCCCTGCCCCTGAAACCTGCGGCAGAATATAAACTCCGGTATATTTCTTTTTGAAAATTTCACGGACATCATGCCAGAAATCGCTGGTATATTTTCTCATATGTCCTGAATACATTTGCGAGGTTACGGAAGCATTGATAATGCAGCCGGTCAATTTGTCATTCATATCGTATGTGAAAAGGAAATTCATGAAATTTTCAGAACCGCTTTCCCAGCCTTGAAATTTATCATCATCGGTTTTGCCGAGGATAACTGCGTGACCGGCATGGGGAATTGTACTGCCGTACTGACCTTGGGGCCGTTTGGACAAATCATCAGCATAAACATTGCGGCGGTTGAAAGATGTTGCCCCCAAACCGTAACCGTAAGCAATTTTACCTTTTTTGCGGCTTGCCCATGCTTTTTTAGCAGAAATTACAACTTTTTCCGCAACAAAATCGCGAATGTCATCGCTATCCATCAACCCCAAATCAGCAGGCACACCTTTCATCGGATAGTAAATGTTGATTGAACTGTGAGTATGGGTCGCATTGATAAAAAATCTGTCTGCCGGAAGTTCGGGAGCAATTTTTTTGGCAAGCTCACGAACTCTGCCGGGAATATCTCTGGGATTGATAATATCGAGAGAAACAAAAATAACTGATTCTTTGCCGTTGTCCAGCACAAGTGTTGTCGCATAAATCGGGTCAATAATCCCCTTTGACGGACGGAAATAACCGTAACCGGGCATGATACTGTTTTTTCCGGGGTCAATGGATTCCATTGCCCAGCCGATTTTCAGCGGAGCTTTTTGAGCAAAAGCCGAGATACATGCACCTATAACAGCACATACTAACAAAATTTTGTTTTTTTTCATTTTTTCCCTTTTAAAATTTGAAATATTTTCTGACATTATCAAAAAAAAATTGTTATCAATATAATTATAATCTATAAATTCAAATTATGCAAGTCAAAAAACATGGATTTTTGCATCATTATATGTAATTTTGAGTCATTAAATGGATTTTTAGTGATTTTGCTTGATTTTTTCAGACAATTATGCTATACTAAAACATAATCAAGGAGCCGATATCATGGACGAAAAAAAATTCCCGAAAAGTTTTGCCTCATTACCGCAAATTCATTATATGGCATTAGCTGATTTTTCCCTGAATTACCGTGAAGAATGGCACAACTCACATTACAACGATTTGATATACATTATTTCAGGCAGCATGACTATAATTATGCCAGGTGTTGAAGAGTTGGAATACCCCGTCAATCAGGGCGAAGTTTTTCTGATGCAGAGCAATGTTAAACATAAAGATATTTTCAAGTTGCGCAAAGGGTTGAAAGCACTGGTTATTTCATATCTCTGGGATGGTGACAAAGACTATCTGCCGCCGGAAACTCCGTTCCGTAAATTTGCAGCTGATGAACTGCTCGAAGTGCGCTGGATTCTTGAACGTATCCGTGAAAACTCTATCGGAACAAAACCGAAATCAGATATTTCTTTTATCCAGCAAAGCCGCCTGCATACAATATTACTGCTGCTGTACAACCTCATGAACGACAATTTCATTGAGCGTCAGGACAGAGTATTGACATACAGACCCGAATCTTTGCTTAAAGCTGCGCAATACTATATCCAATGCAATTATGCCACTCCGAAACTCAACCGCACACAAGTCGCTAATGCACTGTCCGTGAGTGTAGCAACACTCACACGGGCATTTGACCGCTGTTCAGGCTATTCCTTTGTAGAGTATTTGACCAATGTCAGACTTGAAGCTGCACAAAGAATGCTGCGCAACCGCAGCTGCCGTGTCAGCGAAGCCGCAATCAACTGCGGTTTTACCGATGCCGGCTATTTTACCAGAGTGTTCAAAAAAGCTTTCGGAGTCTCCCCGATAGACTTTCGCTGACCTGTAAAATTTACATCATCAAAAAACAGCTTTCGCAGCCAAAAGTGCCTTAAAACGCAAAAAAACGGCATTTTGTATTTTTTTTACCGTTTTTTTTGTGATAAATCATTTTTTTAACTTGTTTATTCGTTTTTTTGTGTTATTGTATGGATATAAACAACGTTATTGCATAAAATGAAAAGGAAAAATTTTTTATGAGCGAAACACAGCTTCGGGATATTCCGGTAAGCATTGATGATATCATGCATACCGCTTACCTCCAGTACTCCCTCTCTGTCAACGTCGGACGCGCCATTCCCGACGTCCGCGACGGTCTCAAACCCGTTAACCGCCGAATTCTCTACGCCATGCGCCAGCTCGGTTTGACAAAAAGTCACTCCTATATGAAAAGTGCGCGTGTCGTCGGTGAAGTAATGGGTAAATACCACCCCCACGGCGACACCAGCGTTTATGACGCCATGGTCCGTCTGGCTCAGGACTTCTCAATGCGTGCAGTTCTGGTTGACGGTCAGGGTAACTTCGGTTCAATCGACGGCGATAAAGCAGCTGCTTACCGTTATACTGAATGCCGTATGGAAAAACTTGCCGAAGAACTGCTCGCTGACATTGATAAAGACACCGTTGACATGATGCCGACATTTGACGAATCAAGTCTTGAACCTGAAGTTCTCCCCGCCCGTTATCCTCAGCTGCTCGTCAACGGCACCACCGGTATCGGTGTCGGTATGGCTACCACCATTCCGCCGCACAATCTCGGTGAAGTCATTGATGCAACTGTCGCTTTGCTGGACAATCCGCAGGCAACTGTTGACGAACTTATGCAGTATCTCCCCGGTCCCGACTTCCCGACCGGAGCAATTATCCGCGGCAGAGCCTCTCTCCGCCGTTTCTACGCCACCGGCCGCGGCAGCATCAAAGTCCGCGCCAAAGCCGATATCGTTGAAACAAACGGCAGAGAACGCATTATCATTACCGAAATCCCCTTTATGGTCAATAAAGAGGAAATGGTCAAAAAAATCGCCGATTTGGTCAATGATAAAAAAATCGTCGGCATCTCCGGGCTCCGCGATGAATCCAGTAAACGTACCGGCATCCGCATTGTCATTGATATCAAACAGAATGCAATGGCTCATGTTATTTTAAATCAGCTTTATACTCATACTTCACTTGAAACAGGATACGGCGCAATCATGCTGGTCGTTGACCACAACCGCCCCCGTATTATGAACCTCGTTCAAGTCCTTGAAGCATACCTCGACCACCGTATGGAAGTCGTTATCCGCCGCGCCCGCTTTGACCTGAAAAAAGCCGAAGCACGCGCCCATATCCTCGAAGGTTTCCTCAAGGCTCTTGCCAACATTGATGAAGTTGTTAAAATCATCCGTGAATCCCATACAAAACAGGATGCGGCAGATGCTCTTATTGAGCGTTTCTCTTTCACCCGTGTTCAGGTTGCCGCAATCCTTGAAATGCGCCTCCATCAGCTGACAGGACTCTCAGCAGAGGAACTGAACGCTGAATATGAAGAAAAACTTGCAACAATCAAATACCTCAATGACCTCCTTGCTTCCCGTGAAATGCGCCTCGGCGTCATCCGTGAAGACTTGCTGGATATCAAAGCCAAATACGCAGATCCCCGCCGTTCAGAAATCACTCTTGACGACGCCGACCTCAATGTTGCCGACCTCATTCCCCGCCACAGCTGCGTTATCACTGTTTCCAATACAGGTTATATCAAACGCGTTCCCGCTGACACTTACAAAACTCAACACCGCGGCGGCAAAGGCATTATCGGCATGAAGACCAAAGAAGCCGACTATGTTGAACACCTCTTCAACGCCGACAGCCACGATCTGATATTCTTCTTCACCGACAGAGGCTTCATGTACTGGCTCAATGTCTATGAAATTCCCGAAGGCAGCAGAACCGGAAACGGCAAAGCTATCGTCAACATGATCAAAGTCATGCCCGGCGAAAAAATTTGCGCCATGCTCACCGTCAAAAAAGAAGATTTTGAAGACCCGAATAAATTTATCGTTATGGCTTCACGCCTCGGTTATATCAAAAAGACTTCACTCTCTCTCTTTAAAAATCTCCGCCGCACCGGTCTCCGCGCTCTCGTCATTGAAGAAAACGACGACCTCATCGGCGCAGCTGTCAGTTCCAACGGCGATGAAGTTATCCTCTCAACCCGCAAAGGTATGGCTTGCCGCTTTGACCAGACCGATGAACAAATCCGTCCCATGGGCCGTACCGCCCGCGGCGTAACCGGTATGCGTTTCAAACTTGACGATGACGATATTGTCAGTATGGAAATCATCCACGAACACGTTGAAGATGCTGAAATTGACGAAAACGAAGAAGTTTCTGAAAACGACGAAGCTCCCGTCACCGGCAGCGGCCCGCAAGTCCTCGTCATTACTGACGGCGGTATGGGTAAACGCTCATTCGTTTCAACTTACCGCAAAACCAACCGCGGTGCCAAAGGCGTCGTAAGCATCCGTCTCAAAGAAAACGAATCCGTCGTCTCCGCAATCCAGATTGCTGACGATGACGAACTCCTCATGACTACTGAATGCGGTCAGCTCGTCCGTATTCCCGCCAATGAAGTCCGTACCGTCGGCCGTGCATCCAAAGGCGTCCGCATCATGAATCTCAATGCCAACGACCGTATCACCGGCGTTGCAAAATTCAAAGAAGTTGAAGGTGAAAAATCTCAGGAAAATTCTGAAACTTCTGAAAATGCAGGCGATGCCGAAATCACTCCCGATGTTGAAATCGTTCCCGAAGAAAATACAACTTCTCAGGAGTAATCCATGACATCTCTCCATGACATGCTTGCGCAAAAGGACACTTTAAACGGTGTCCTTGTCATGGGAATTGTCAATACCGCTCCCGATTCATTCAGTGACGGCAGCGACGGACTTGACCCCGTTGACAAAGCCTTGCAACTTCTTGATGAGGGGGCTGATATTATTGATATCGGCGGAGAATCCACCCGTCCCGATGCGGATGAAATTCCCGTTGATATTGAAATCAAAAGAGTGCAGAATGTCCTTTTGCAGATAAAAAAACTCCGTCCTTCAGCCATTGTAAGTATTGATACACGCAAAAGTAAATGCGCTGCCGAAATGCTTAATTTCGGCGCAGATATCATCAATGATGTAAGCGGGCTGACCTACTCGGAGGATATGGCGCAAATTACAGCTTCATTTAATGCCAATCTGATAATCATGCACTCCTGCGGCAAAGGAGTTTCAGCTCAACTTCATACCTACAATAACATTGCAGATGAAGTTTTCAACTTTCTGCTGCAGCAGAAAAATACAGCAATAAGTCACGGAGTCGCTCCGCAGAACATTGCCGTTGACCCCGGTTTGGGGTTCTCAAAAAATACCGATGAAAATTGCATCATGCTGAAAAACACCGGCAAATTCTCCGAAATCGCGCCTGTTCTCATCGGCTGTTCCCGCAAGCGTTTTGTCCGTGAACTCGGTGAAGTAAATGAAATTGCCGATTCTGATACTTACAGTGCTTATGTAGGAGCGTTATCCGTACTTGAAGGGGCAAAAATTCTGCGGGTACACAATGTCAGAGAAACCGTTAAATTTTTAAACATTATGAATAAAATAAGGAGTTGATGATATGTTTTTACAAAGTTTGTCCAATTTATACAGTACGATCACTCCGCTGCTTGAAATTATGACTATCACAATATTTATTTATTGTATATTATATTATCTGCGCCGTACAAGAGCAGTTTTCGTGCTTTCCGGCATGATATTAATGCTGGTTGTGACAATTCTGCTTTTCCGGCTACTCAATTTTTCAACTCTGTCAAGCCTTTTGAGCGAACTATGGCTTGTGCTTCCCGTTGCATCCATAGTTATTTTTCAATCGGAAATACGGCAGGGATTTGCAAAAATCGGTACTTCTCTTTTTATCTTCAAAGGTCAGCAAAAAGAAACAATTCACGAACTTGTTGAAGCCAGCTGCGCCATGGCTGATGAAAGATGCGGAGCAATCATGGTGATTGAAGGAAAAATGCAAATGCACTCCATCTGCAACGATGCAATTCCGCTTGACAATCCGGTTCAGGCGATTGTCCTTGAATCAATATTCTTTCCCAAAGCCCCGCTGCATGACGGCGCAGTTATTATCCGTGACGGCCGCATTGTTGCCGCCCGTGCAATTCTGCCGCTCGGTAATAATGAAAATATTTCAAAACGCTGGGGAACCCGCCACCGTGCGGCAATCGGTATTACCGAGGAGAGTGACGCCATTGCTCTGGTTATTTCTGAAGAAACAGGCAGCATAAGTATTGCCGCCAGAGGCTTTATGTGGAAAAACATTCCGCAATATAAACTTTATGATGTACTCAATGAACTTCTGCTAAAAAAGAGCAGTAATAACGATATCAGCAAAATTTTGGAGAATACTGAAAAATGTTAAAAAAAATCTGGAAACAACTGCGTTCGGACTGGGTTCGTGTGCTTATGGCTTTCGTTCTCGGTTGTCTTATCTATCTTTTGCATTCAAATGTATTTTCATCATCAGTAGAAAGTAAAGAATTCTCCGATATCACCGTAGAATTGGAATACCCCAACAATATCACCAATCTGGATGACAATAAACCTGTTGCTTCCGTAACGCTTGAAGGAACTCCGTACCGCATCAAAAAACTGACTGCAGAAAAAATCAAAATTAAAGCAGCCGTTGAACCGGCTCATTTGAAAAGCAAAGTGATAGAACTTACCGAAAAAAATATAGAAGTTCCGTTCGGAATACGCATAAAAAGTATCAATCCCAAACGCATACCTGTCTATTTTGACATAACTGAAAGTAAAAAAGTCAAAGTTACTCCTGTTTTTGATTCAATAAAAAACCTTTCAGAAAACTACTATATTGCCAAAACAAAAATCATTCCTCAGGAAGTGATGATATCAGGTCCGCTGTCAAAGATAAAACACATCAGCGAAGTCCGTACCGCCCCTATTCCGCTTGACAGCACCATTCAGGACAATTTCAAATATGTTGCAAATATAGAATCAATTACAGACGCTGCAGTACTTCCGTCAAAAGTGAATTGTGAAGTAATAATAGCCCGCAATTTCAGCAAACGCATTATCACAAAAGTTCCGGTTCGTATGCTCATTCAAAAAAATACCAATTTTAAATTCACACTCAATCCGGCAACTGTTGATATTGAAATATCCGGTCCGGCAAGAATTATTCACTTCCTGAATGTAAATGATTTTGATACTTTTGTCAATGCAGACAATATTACCAAACCGGGAGAGTATGTTCTTAATATCCGCTGTGTTCCGCGCTCAAAAGATATACAAGTCGTATCCGTCACACCTATTCAACTGACATTAAACGCCCGCTGATTTTCAATGCCGTGTAAAAACAAACGGAGACTCTGAACTTATAACATCAAGTCTTTTCAGAAATTCTCCTATCATCTCCTCCTGTTCATACGGAGAACGCTCTTCCGGAGCATAAAAAATTTTGTCTATCATAACATTGAAACCGACATATTGAGCGACTCCGCGATGTATCGGATAAAGTATTTCATAAATATCTCCATGCCGTCTGCCCGGACCGAAATTGTCCTCATCCATATCTGAAACAATAGAAAAAAGCGTGCTTTTGCCGCGAAAAAATCCGTTTTCGTAAATGTTAATCCCACCGTAAATCCTGCCGTTGGCAAAATTTTTATCAATATATCCCTTAAGTACGGCAGGCATGGAAAAGTTGCGGAGCGGGAATTGCCAAAGCAGGAAATCACAGTTCTCAAGTTTGACGATTTCTCTTTCTATATCAGGATGAAATGTTTTCTTTTTTGATGCTATGCGTTCTTCTTTTTTCTGAGCGAAAAAGCCATCATCCACACATTCTGTGAAATTACTGCGGTCAGATACCGGATTAAAATTATCCGTAGTAAGTACTGTAGTATCAACAGTATAGCCTTTTTGCTTAAAAAATTCTTTCTCCCTGAGAAAAAGACGGTGATTGAAACTGTTTTTGTCATCATAATAATGAAGAATAAAGACTCTCATAACTCCTCCTGAAAAATTCCGGA
This sequence comes from Victivallaceae bacterium, assembly GCA_045657185.1. Classification (GTDB taxonomy): domain Bacteria; phylum Verrucomicrobiota; class Lentisphaeria; order Victivallales; family Victivallaceae; genus RGIG5270. The sequence continues at coordinate 38,431 of JAZOSO010000129.1, forward strand.
TTAAAAACGAAGAGGAGTAGATATATGTTGAAAATATAAAGCCATTTAACAAAAAATCAAGCCCCGTATGACAAATAAAAAATAATAACCCCTGTCATCCTCCGATACCTGACAATATCACTGAAATTATCAAAGCTCTTAAAACTCTCAGAAAAAAAGATTTTCCGCTTGAAATATTGTATAAAAATGATATATTTCCGTATGTATTTTTTATAACGTGGCTATTTCAAAAAAGTTCTGAAATTACCACTAACAACAAGGAGATTATTATGCGTATTTTAAGCGGCATTCAGCCGTCAGGAATTCCTCATATCGGCAACTATTTCGGCATGATGAAAAATGCTGTTGAACTGCAGAACAAAGGCGAAGCATTTTTGTTTATTGCCGACTACCATTCACTTACGACCAATCCTGATGCAGAGACTTTGAGAAATAATGTCGTAAATCTGGCTCTTGATTTTCTCAGCTGCGGTCTTGATGTCAGCAAAACCGTTTTTTTCCGCCAGTCAGATGTTCCGCAAGTCACTGAACTTATGTGGATTCTCAATAATAACATCACTGTCGGGTTCCTTGAACGCGCACACAGTTACAAAGACAAAACTGCCAAAGGTTTTGTTCCCAACAACGGACTTTTCTCTTATCCTGTTCTGATGGCGGCAGACATTCTCCTTTATCAGTCCGAACTCGTCCCCGTCGGCAAAGACCAGAAGCAGCATTTGGAAATCACACGCGACCTCGCAATCCGTTTCAACAATACATATGGCGATATCTTCACCATTCCCGAAGGTTTCATTCCTGAAACTTCCGCAGTTGTACCCGGTACTGACGGTCAGAAAATGTCAAAATCTTACAACAACACTATTCCGATTTTCGGCAATCCCAAAGCTCAGCGCAAAACTATTATGAGCATCGTCTCCGACTCTACCCCGATGGAAGATCCCAAAGATCCTGATAAATGCAATGTTTTCGCACTCTACAAACTTTTTGCAACTCCTGAAGAAATAGAGGAAATGGCAGCACGCTACCGCGCCGGAAATTACGGCTACGGTCACGCAAAACAGGCTCTTTTTGAAAAAATGCAGCAGTATTTTGCTCCTATGCAGGAACGCCGCAACGAACTTGCCAAAGACCTCGACACCGTTTGGGATATCCTCCGTGACGGAGCAAAACGCGCTTCTCAGGAAGCTGACAAAACTATGGAAAAAGTTCGTTCCGCAGTCGGATTGCGCTGATAACAAAGGATTTAAAAATGAAAGATTCACTCAAACAAACTTTAAACTCCTACAATCAGCAGCAGCTTTTACGTTTTGAAGCAACTGCAACTTGTGAAGAGAACGCCGCTCTTGAAGCCGAACTTGAGAAAATAAATTTCGCCCATCTGGACAAACTTATCAAAGATTATGTCCTCAAAAAACCGGAAATCTCCATTCCGTCCGACCTTCAGCCCGCACCCTATTTCCCGCTTGTTCCTGCCGATGCTGAACAGCAGAAACTCTATCTCGATGCAGAAAATTACGGCAAAAAACTTATCTCTGACGGCAAAGTTGCCTGCCTCATCGTTGCAGGCGGTCAGGGAACGCGTCTCGGTTATGACGGTCCCAAAGGAACTTATCCCATAGGTCCTGTTTCCGGCCGCTCTCTTTTTGAATATTTTGCTCTCTCAATCCGCCGCAATGAAATCAAATACAATACTGAAATTTCCTGGTATGTAATGACCAGTCTGCTCAATAATAAGCAGACAATTGACTTTTTTGAAGAAAACAAATACTTCGGACTGAACAAAGAGCAAGTCTTCTTTTTCGTTCAAGGCACTATGCCGGCAGTCGGTTATGACGGCAAACTTCTGATGAATTCAAAATCAAGTCTCTGCCTCTCCCCCGACGGTCACGGCGGCACTCTGCTTGCACTCAAAAAATCCGGTGCTCTGGATGATATGAAATCCAAAGGCATTGAATATCTCTCATATTTTCAGGTTGACAATCCGCTTGTCCCTGTTCTTTCACCGCGTTTCATAGGTCTGCATGCGCTGGAAAAATCAGATATGTCCGCTATCATGCTTGCCAAAACAAATGCATTTGAAAAACTCGGCAACTTTTGCATCGCCGACGGCAAACTGCAAATCATTGAATACAGCGACCTCCCCGATGACCTCGCACAGAGTGTTGATGAAAAAGGCAAGCTCCGCTTCATTGCCGGCAGTCCGGCAATCCATGTCATTTCCCGTGAATTTATTGAAAAACTCACTTTTGACGGAACTTTGTCTCTGCCGGCTCACCGTGCTGACAAAAAAGTTCCCTGCCTTGACGAAAACGGCAATCAGATAAAACCTGAAACACCCAATGCTGTCAAACTGGAAACCTTTATCTTTGACGCATTACAGCTTGCTGACAAAACTATGGTGCTTGAAGGCGACCGCAAAGAAGTTTTCGGACCGACCAAAAACGCCACCGGTGTTGACTCCGCAGAAAGCTGCCGTGAGATGCTTATTGCCCGCGACTGCCGCCGTCTGGAAGCCGCAGGAGTCAAAATCCCCCGCAAAGCTGACGGCACTCCCGATTGCAAAGTTGAAATATCTCCTCTGATTGCAGTCGATGATGAAGATGTCATACAGTATGTCAAAGCAAACAATATTACTGAAATTGAAAACTCAAGCAGCAAGGTACTGAACTGAAATGTTATTTCAATCCGAAAAAAATAATACAGAAGAAGAAAACATTCCTGTCAATTCCGCAATTTCGTGGAATTTCGGGGCGGGACGCTTTATATCTGATGAAGAAAATTCATCAATCATTATCCGTTATGCGTGGATGCTGATTCTGACAACTGCTTTTTTGACTTTTTTCGGATTGACAATGATTTATTCAGCCTCCTACGGCAGTCAGGAAATGCGCTTTTTCAAAAGCCAGATATTTTGGATTCTTATCGGCATTTCCGGCGGCACTTTTTCATACTACATAGGATATAAAAAACTTACGGAATGGAGTCCGTTTATGGTCATCGGCGTGCTGATACTGCTCGTTATTGCTCTTTTTTCAAAAGAAGTAAACGGTGCGCACCGCTGGATTTTCATAAATCTGCCCGGCTTGAGCATGAGTATTCAGCCTTCCGAATTTGCCAAAGTCGTAATGGCTCTTTTTGTCGCAGGTTACTGTTCAAAAAATTTCCGTACGCTGCCATATTTATTCAACCGCAACGGGTTGGGAAAAATTTTCCTTATATCCGGAGTAGTACTCGGCAGTATTTTTGCCGGCGGGGATTGGGGAACGACAATTCTTGTTGCCGCTATGATAGGATTTATTCTTTTAGCGGCTGGAATGCCGCTGAGATATATATTGCTGGCATTTATATTAGCGGGCGTACTCGGGATATACGTTTACTATTTTGATGCTGAACGCCTGTCCCGTGCCATAACCTGGCTCAATCCGCAGGAATACAAGAAAAAAGACGGCTATCAGCTCTGGATGTCACTTATGGCTCTCGGCTCCGGCGGCTGGACAGGAATGGGATTTCTCGGCAGTCGTCTCAAAGCAAAATACCTGCCTGAACAGCATACAGACTTCATTCTGTCAGTAGTCGGTGAAGAACTCGGATTTCTGACTGTACTTTTCGGGGTTATCGGCGGCTATGTGCTTCTGGTCTTTTCTGCATTAAAAATCAGTTTAAACGCCAAGAACCGCGGGTCTATGCTGCTCGGCTTCGGCATTACGACATTCATTGCTTTTCAGGCGATAATCAACATGATTGTCATTGCAGGACTGGGACCTACCAAAGGTATGCCTGCGCCATTCATAAGTTACGGCGGCAGCAATATGGTCGCCTGCATGACCTCTATCGGTATATTACTGTCAATCGCCTCAAGCTCAATAAATGAAGATTACAATTTGCCTTTCCTTGAAAAATGTAAAAAAATAAGTTCCAAACTTTTCCGTCGTAAATATGAATAAAAATCTGATACTGAAACAACGCGCACGAATTTACCGTGCGATACGCAACTTTTTTGATGACCTTGATTTTACTGAAGTCACCACTCCGACTGCACTCAATGAAGCCGCCCCCGAAGAATTTATAGAGTCTATATTTTGCGAAAACGGCAAACTTCTCCGCTGCAGTCCGGAACTTGCCATGAAGCGTCTTATCGCCGACGGTATGGAAAAAATTTACCAGCTCGGCCCCTGTTTCCGAGCCGATGAATACGGCTCCAGGCACCGTGAAGAATTTACCATGCTTGAATACTACCAAGTCGGTATAAATTATATGCAGATGCTCAATCTGACAGCAGAAATGGTACGCGCAGCAGGACGGGCGATAAATCCTGATTTACAATTTACTTATAAGGATAAAATTTTTTCTCTTGCAGAAGAACCTGAAATCATCACCGTTGCCGATGCTTTTCTGAAATACACTCAAAAAACTGCCGCTCAAGCAGACATTGACGGCGATTTTGATGAACTTATGGTCTGTAATATTGAACCGAACCTCGGACGGGGAAGAATGACTTTTCTCATTGATTACCCTGCCAATCGTGCATCGCTCTCAAGATTGAAAAGCGATAACCCGTCAGTTGCAGAACGCTTTGAATTGTACATTGAAGGAATGGAACTTGCCAACGCCTTCGGAGAACTCACCGACTGCGCCGTCCAGCAGGAAAGATTTAATGCCGCCCGCAAATTCCGTGCAGACAACAACATGCGTGACTATCCCCCCACTCCGAAATTTTTTGAAGCCTTACAAAAAATGCCTGACTGTTCCGGTTCCGCTCTCGGTGTTGACCGATTGATTATGGTTCTTACTGCACAATCGGATATTTCAGAAGTTATTGTTGAAGACTGACTTATAAACTTACACCATAAACGGCTGTTTATTTACACGGTGTACCAGAATTTCATCAATCACAGCATTGGTGCGGTTGGCAAGGAAAAAATGTACTATTTGAGCAATATCTTCCGGCATTATCATTCCGTCAGATTTGAGGTCAGGGCGGGAGACTTTGACCATATCGGTATAAACACCGCCGGGAGCAACAGCATGAACGCGAATTCCCTGCTGATAATATTCAGCAGCGATGCTTTTAGTCAATCCGAGCAATGCGTGTTTTGACGCGGAATAAATACTTTGCAGCGGATAACCTGCATGACTGACTACAGATGCAATATTTATAATCGTTGCAGATGAAGATTTTTTCAGATAAGGCAAAAGCTGCTGAGTCATCATAAACGGAACTTTTACATTGATTGCCATTATGCGGTCATATTCCTCTATGGAAATATCTTCAAATGCGGTACTCTGTGCCACACCTGCATTATTGATAAGAACATCAACACCACCGAACTTTTTCGCCGTTTCAGCAACGCCGTCACGGATAAAATCAGCTGAAGTAAGATTGCCGGGCAGAACCAGACAATCAGTATATTGTTTTACAATTTCAGCAGTCTCTTCAAGTTTGGCAATATTATTACCGCCGAAAAGGACGATTTTCATTTGGCACTGCGCCAGTTTGACGGCAACAGCTCTGCCGATACCGCCGCCGGCACCGGTTATAACAACAACTTTATTTTCCATTCAACACTCTCCTGTAAAGAATTGATTTATGCAAAAAATTCTCTCTTTACAGCAAATCAATTATCTTTTATTACTTTTGACAAATGAAGCGAAATCGGCGGCAATATTTACTGCTTCATTCAGAACGCCGTCACTTTTTGCTTTCTTTTTGCTGTCTTTTTCATTGAGAGAACGGCGGCTTTCCTCATATATCTTTTTCTCTGCAAAATATTCTTTGTAGCGTTCTTTTTCATTCAGAGAGCGTCTGTTTTCCTTGCGGTATTTAGTGTAAATATCTTGCTCTTTTTTAACTGCGGCAAAAAATTTATCTGCAGCAACACGCTGTGCTGATTTCTTGCTTAGAGTATTCAATATATCACTGAAATTCTGATAATACGGCTTATATTTACAGGCGTTTATCTCATCCCACGGCAGATGATTTTTGCTGAAACGCTCCCCGATTTCCATGACTTCGCTCAAAGACGGAATTACAATATCCGCAGAAATACCAAGCTGCTGAACCGATGAACCGTTGACTCTGTAAAATACAGCTGACTCATACTGCAATGAACCTGCATCAAAGTTTATCGGAATGAGTGAAAAAAGGTCATTAAGTTTAACAACTTCAAGTACAGTTCCTTTACCGAATGATGTACTGTCTCCGACAATCAACGCCCGCTGATGGTCACGCATTGCACCGGAAAAAATCTCTGACGCACTCGCAGACATGCGGCTGTTCAATACAACCAGCGGCCCTCTGTAAGCAATATAATTCTTGTCCATATCCTCACGGACGCCGAATCTGCCGCTGCGGTCACGAATTTGAACAACAGGTCCGTTGATAAAAAGTCCTGCCAGCTGAATTGCTTCCATCAGACTGCCGCCGCCGTTTGAACGCAAGTCAACAACAACAGCATCAACTTTCTGTTTATTGAAATCCTGCAAAATATTATTGACATCGCGGCTGACACTGCGGTAATCTTTTTTACCTGCCATGGCACCTTCAAAGTCCATATAAAAGCTCGGAATAAAAATAACGCCGATTTTCTTGGCATCAGCACCGGTCCCGACAGTGCGGACAGAACCTTTAGCCCCTGCTTCTTTAAGCTCAATTTTCTGACGGACAATTTCAATAAACTGCGGTTTTGCATTTTTGCCTTTGTCGCCGGGAAGAATAGCCAGACGGACAACTGAGCCTTCCTTACCGCGGATAAGTTTTACCGCATTTGAAACTGACATATTGACAACATCGACTATTTTTCCGTCTTTGCCCTGACCGACACCGATAATACGGTCTTCAACTTTAAGTCTGCCGTCAAGTGCGGCGGGACCGCCCGGAACTATTTCAACAATACGGATAAGGCCGTCTTCACTGGTCAGAGTAGCACCGATACCGGAAAGCGACAAACTCATGCGAATATCAAAATCCTCGTCGCTTTTGGGAGAAAGATAACTTGAATGAGGACCGTAAACCTGAGCAACCGCAGTAAGATAAATATCCAGAACATCAAGAACGTTTTTCTGCATGACATCATTATTTATATCTTTCAGCAGATTGAGAATTTTAACTTTGGGGTCTTTACTGCCCCAGAGGGCGCGTATTTTTTCAATACGTTTTTCTTCGTCACTCTCTTTGCCGTCATGGTTCTCTGCCATCATTTTTTCATACATGCGCAAATTGAGGATTTCATTTTTCAGCCGTTTGCGCCACAATTCATACATCTCGTTTTTATTGGCGGGACGGGGAGCTTTGCTGCGGTCAAGGATGATATTTTCATTAACGCTGAAATCAAAATCCTTTTTGAGCAATTTCTCTGCGAACTCACGGTATTCCGCCATGCGGGATTTAAAAAGGTCATAGACCTCAAAAGCAAAATCCGCATTACCATTCTCCAAATCATCATCCAGAGTATTGTAACGGCGTTCAAACTTTTTCAAATCTTCTTCAGTAAAATAGATGCGTGCAGGGTCAAGCATTTCAAGATATTTTTCAAAAACTCTATGCGAAAAATCATCATTGAACGGCTGTGAACGATAGTGACGGGACTGCAGAATTGCCACTACATTGCGTGTGACATAACGGATGCGTGAAGCATTGGCTTTCTGTCCTGCATCCTCGGTAAATGAATAAGACCTCTGCTTTTCCTGACTTACTGCGGCATTGAGCGAATTTATGAAATTACTGAAAAAGAATACAAAACATCCGCAGACAAGAAATACAACAGCACTGCTTAAAACGGCATGAATTTTTACTTTGTTTTTCATTTTAAAATGCTTTCCTGCGTCTTTTCATCTCTTCTGCGGCACAATCAACAACACTCATCAGGAACTCTTCCTGATACTCAGCTTTGATTGCATGAAAGAGAGAAAGAATGTGATTTTCCTCAGCGGAAAGTTCTTTAATTTCAAGCATTACAACATCTTCATTATTAACAGCATCCGCAAATGTTTCAGTAAAAGCTCTGCGGTCTGACTTGCCGAGAGAAGAAAAAGTATCAAGTAAAACCTTGTCATTACTGGTAAGTTCATCAAGATAATGTCCCATGCGCGGCGCACTGCCGATACGAACGGGACGAACTTCATCAACTTCAGCTTCTTTGAGCAGCAGATAGCGGCGAAGTTCAGGATAAATCTTACGCAAAGTCTCACTCGGAGCGTATTTTCCTTTGCGGTCACTGAAGCGGCGGAGGGTATCTTTGCCGACACCTGTGCGTTCAGACAACTCTCTGAGGGAGACGGCTTTCAAGCATTTTTCAAATGCTTTAGCTATATCATCATTTATTTTTTTCATTATATTTCATCCATGTTAAAAATTGTATCTGTTTGAATATAATACATAAACGGCAAAATACAAACCTTATTCATCCAACATTGAGAAAATTTTTGCAAATGCAGCTTTCAGATCGTCCTGCGACAACTCTTTGATAAAATCGTCGGGTTTGCCGGTCTGCAAAGCATCTTTTGGCAGCAGATGCAGAAACGGCGATTCGGTACGGACTTTTCTCTGTCCCCGGATATAACGCTCACGCGAACAAGTCAGGAAAAGTTCTTTTTTGGCACGGGTTATCGCCACATAAAAAAGGCGTTTTTCCTCGTCAACAGAACCTTCCTCAAGCGACCGTTCATGCGGAAATGAGTCTTTCTCCATAGCAACGATAAAGACAAACGGATATTCCAAACCTTTGGCGGCATGGACCGTTGACAATGTGACTCCAGTTTCCTCTTTTTCCTCGGTGCGGTCATTCTCCTCAAGCAGAGAAAAACTCTCCAGATAATCTGCAAGCGTCGGAGGTTCTGAACATTTGTTTTCATACTGAGAGACAGCAGAGATAAATTCATCCACATTTTCGCGGCGGGCGCGTGCGTCTTCAATATCCTTATACATTATCTGCATACCGTCAAGAAACCCCGTTTCACGCAGAAATGCAGTTATTTTGGCGGCTAAATCTCCTGGAACGGCAAAAGCTTTGCGGGCATTATCAAATGCAGCAGTAAGTTTTTTGGCTCCCTCTGCACCTTTGGCAGAAACAGCTTTCAGAAACTCCTCCTGAGCAATAAGCTGTATCATCGGAGTTTTGCTGACACTGTAAAGATTTTTCAAAGTATCAACAGCTTTTTGCGCCAGTCCGCGCGGAGGAGTTCCGAGAATACGCAGGAAGCTCTGATTATCACGCTCATTTACCAGCAATTTCAAATACGCTGCGGCATCCTTGATTTCCTTGCGGTTGTAAAAATCCTGACCGCCTACCAGAGTGTAAGGAATATCCGCCTGACGCAAGGCACTTTCAAGTTCACGGGAAAGGTGATTTGAGCGATACAAAATAGCAAAATCCTCATATTTCAAATCCGGATTTTCACCCATTTTCTGTCTGATCATTGCGGTAATGAATTCACACTCTTTTTCGCTGTTTTCCGCATTAACGGCAACCAGATCTCCGCCGTCACCGAGTGCGGACCACAATTTTTTATCATGCCGCGCAGCATTGGTGCGTATTACTGCGTTAGCGGCATTCAAAATTTTATTGACAGAACGGTAATTCTGCTCAAGTTTGATTTCACATGTTCCGGGAAACAAGTTGGGGAAATCAAGAATATTTTCAATTTCAGCACCGCGCCAGCCGTAAATACTCTGGTCATCATCACCGACCACACAGAGGTTGCAGCGGTCGCCGGCAAGCATTTTTATAACCTGGAACTGCGCGGCGTTGGTATCCTGATATTCATCAACCAGCAAATAACGGTACTGCTCCTGATAACGTTTCAGAACTTCGGGATATTCGCTGAAGATACGATAAACCAGCATAATCATATCATCAAAATCAACCATATTCTGAAGCTCAAGCAGTTCCTGATAAGCAAAATACAATGCACTTGCCATTACATCAACATCTGTTGCGGCAATATTACGTGCCTCCTGCGGAGTAAGGAGCTGATTTTTCCATGACCCGATACGGTTTACAAGCACATCCATACTGCACTCATCCTTACTCCAGCCGAGCTGTGCAAGCGCCTGCTTGTACAATCCCTGCTGGTCACCTGTATCAGCAATAGTAAACCCCGGCAGATAACCGAGATGCGTAATATCACGACGCAGAACTTTCACACAAAAGGAGTGAAATGTTCCGAGTGTCACTTTTTGTGCCGAAGCAGGTTCAATCAGCGACGCCAGACGCTCACGCATCTCTTTTGCCGCCTTGTTGGTAAATGTAAGTCCGAGTATGGAATCAGGCTGAATTCCCGAAGCAATCATATAAGCAATACGGAATGTGATAACCCGTGTTTTGCCTGTTCCCGCACCGGCAAGAACCAGCACAGGACCATGCATAGTTTTTACAGCTTTCTGCTGTTCAGGATTCAAAACTTTTAAAATCTCATCACAAGTCATGGATTTTATTCCGCTCAAATAGTTTTGACAGCGATATCAAAATTGCCGTTATCACAGACAACACATGCTGCGGCAACAGGATTTTCAAAATCAGCAAAAACACCGCCTGAAACAACATAATCACATGCAGCTTCAGCATTTGCAACATCAAAAGCAGCATCAAGGTTGTCATCGCAGGGACGGTTCTTTTCATAAGTTGAAATATAGAGAGCCTGACCGTTTTTGAGTTCAAATTCACGAACCAATACTGCATCTTTGCGGACAATACCGAGGAAACCTCTTGTTCCGTTCATTTCAACTGCACCGACGATACGGGGAGTATCAAGAGAGTCATGTTCATAGTCCAATGCCAGCAAGCCCAAAGTCATTGCATCACGGACAGGCATGCCTGAAGCGATTTTTTCAGCGATAGGGTCAGTCTGAGAACCGTTGCTTACGACTGCATAATCACCGGCAATGCGGACGCAGTTATAAGTGATGTAGGGGTTCTTCTGCAAATCGCCTTCAAAACCGGGACGGGGCATAACAGCAACTTTGTCGCCCATTTTGACGGTTTGACGATTGGGGAATGAACGGGAAGAAACACGATACATGGCAACATTTTTTCCATCATTGGTTCTGCCGATTGAAACGATACGACCTAAATACATTTTTTTACTCCTTTATATTATATGTGTTAAAAAATTTGAGTTAATCCGATTACATTCATAAATACAATCCAAATAACAACAGGAACAGCAAAACGGATAAGCACTGCCCATAATGAAATTATGGTCATACCTGAATAATCATTCTGTCTGACACCTGAAAGCAATGTCCAAATATTTACATTGATAATATTCCCGGCACCTTTGTTCAACTCTTCGGAGGCATACTTTGTCCCCCATACCCAGCCGACAAACAGCGCAGTAAAAAGTCCGGACAACGGCAAAAACCAGTTGGAACAAATCGTATCAAGCATATCAAAGAAACTGCCTGAAACATATTTTACTCCGAAAATTTTGTCCAGAATTTTTTTGAGCCATGCCAAATTATCCCAGTTGGCAACACTCAATGCAGAACCGACACCTAAAAGTGTAATGACGATTGCAGAGCCGACAAGAGCTTTAATTCTTGATATTTTGAACTGGTCATTAAGAAATGCCACGGTTATTTCAAGCAGACTCATACCACTGGTAATCGCAGCAATGGAAAGCATCAGGAAAAAGAAACCGCACCAGACCGCACCGCCGGGAATTTTGCTGAATGCGGCAGGCAGAATTTCAAACAGCAGACTCGGTCCCTGTGCTTCATTGAAGCCCATGGCAAAGACAGCAGGAAAAATTGCAAGTCCTGCCATAATAGAAGCAGCAGTATCAAACAAGGCAATCTGAAATGATGCTTTGAAAAGATTCTGCTTGGAACTGAGATAACTGCCGTAAGTAATAATAATACCCATTGCCAGACTCAATGTATAAAATGAATGTCCGAGAGCATCAAGCACACCTTCTCTGCTGAGTTTGCTGAAATCAGGATAAAGGAAAAATCTTACGCCTTTGCCTGCGCCTTCCAGCATGAGATTGCGGACAATAAGCACAATAAGCAAAACAAACAATGCGGGCATAAGGATTTTTGACCAGCGTTCAATACCGTTTTTGACACCGCCGATCAAAATCAGCACACACAGCACCATAAAAATCAGCATACAGCCGACTGAAGCATAGGGATTTGAAATGAATGAGCTGAAAACTTCTCCCGCCGCCTCTTTGGTCGTATAATGCAGTTGACCGGCGAATGCTTTGTAAACATAAGCCAATGCCCAGCCGCCGACAACGCTGTAATAAGAAAGAATTACAGCACTGCTTAAAACCTGCAAAAATCCGACTAATTTAAAGCCTTTCCAATAAAAAAGAACAGCTATCAGCAATGCAAGTATGCCGAATGCAACTTTCCCGGAAAGAAAAAGCAGTACAGAAAGGATAAATACAATGACTGTTAATGCAGTAAGCAGAACTGACCGTCTGCCGCAATCAAGCGTACCGAATGCGCCGTACGGATTTTTCTGTGTTCTTCTGCCGACAGCCATTTCGCAGAACATAATCGGAATGCCGACAAAACAAATGCTCAAAAGATAAATCAATACAAAAGCACCGCCGCCGTTGACTCCCGTAATATAGGGGAAACGCCAAATGTTTCCGAGACCGACTGCCGAACCTACCATCGCAAGCACAAAACCGATTGAACTTGCAAAATGTTCTCTTTTTTCTTCCATATTATCCTCTCTTTGTTAGGGGGGTTAACGGTTGCTGCGTCTGCGTTCAAGTTCGGTAAGATAGAGTTTACGCAGACGGATATTTTTCGGGGTTATTTCCACGAGTTCATCATCATTGATGTACTCAAGTGACTGTTCAAGCGACATTTTGCGGGCGGGAATAATTTTCAAATTGCGGTCACTGCCTGAAGCACGCATATTGGTAAGCTGTTTACCTCTTTGAACATTGACGACCAGGTCATCTTCCTTGCAATGTTCTCCGACAATCATACCTTCGTAACAATTGTCATTGGGGTCAATGAAAAATGTTCCGCGTGCCTGCAAGCCGTCAATAGCATAAGCTGCCGCTTTACCGCCTGCCATACTGACCATTGTTCCGACATTTCTTGAAGGAACGGGACCGCGGTCGGGAGCGTATTCAAGAAAACGGTGTGCAACAATGGCTTCGCCGCCTGACAGAGTCAGAGCCTTACTGCGGAAACCGATAAGACCTTTGGTCGGGATTGTAAATTCAACCAGCTGTCTGCCGCCTCGTGCTTCCATATTGACCATTTCACCGTGTCGGATACCTGCAAGTTCAATGATTTTGCCGGCATATTCATCAGGAACATCAACAACGAGAGTTTCAATCGGCTCGCAGATAACGCCGTCAATTTCTTTTTGGATAACCTGCGGTTTGGCTACTGCAAGTTCATAACCTTCACGGCGCATAGTTTCAATGAGAATGGCAAGATGCAGAACACCGCGTCCTGAAACTTTAAATGAATCTCCGTTCATTTCTTCAACTCTCAATGCAACGTCTTTTTCAGTCTCTTTAAAAAGTCTTTCTCTCAAATGACGGCTGCTGACATATTTTCCTTCCTGACCGTAAAACGGAGAATCATTAATACGGAAAACCATAGACAAAGTCGGTTCGTCAATGGCAATGGGAGGCATTGCTTCAGGATTATTTGCATCAGCAATTGTATCACTGATATCAATACCTTCAAGACCGACGATACCGCACAATTCACCGCAAGGCACAAATCCTGTATCTTTTCTGCCAAGACCTTCAAATGTGAAAATCTGTTTGATTGCCGCAGGCATAACTTTGCCGTCACGCTTGATGACTGACAGAGGTTTGCGGATATCCAAATCACCGCGGTAAACACGGCCGATACCGATACGGCCGACAAATTCAGAATAATCCAGAGTTGCAATCTGAATCTGCAAAGGTCCATCTTTGCGAGGCGGCGGCTCCACATATTCCAGAATTGCATCCAACAAAGGCTCCAGTGATTCGCGCGGGTCATTCAAATCACGCACTGCCCAGCCGTCTCTGCCGGAAGCATACAAAGTCGGATAATCCAGCTGTTTCTCACTTGCATCAAGTTCACAGAAAAGGTCAAAAACTTTGTCCTGAACCACATTCACTCGGGCATCGGGCTTATCAATTTTATTGATGACAACAATCGGCTGCAAATCAAGCTGCAGAGCTTTGCTGAGAACAAAACGGGTCTGCGGCATGGGACCTTCTGCAGAGTCAACCAGCAGAACCACACCGTCGGCAAGTTTCAAAACTCGCTCAACCTGACCGCCGAAGTCACTGTGTCCGGGAGTATCAATAACATTGATTTTGGTACCTTTGTACTGAATGCTGATATTTTTTGAGAGAATAGTGATACCGCGTTCGCGTTCAAGGTCATTATTATCCAGATAACAATCAACGACTTCCTGATGTTCACGGAATACTTTTGACTGACGCATAATCTGGTCAACAAGTGTAGTTTTGCCATGGTCAACATGGGCAATAATTGCAATATTTCTGATGCTTTGCATAAAAACTTTCTTTCGTATTAAAAATTCAAAAAATATACATTTACATAATATAGCACTTTTTTGTCAGAAAATAAAGTTTTTTTTGTAATTTTTTTCATTTATCTTTGAATATTTTATTTATTGCTGTATATTTAGTCTCAAAGTATATATATTATAACACATTAAATAAGGATTTTGTATGGAACTTACCCGCAAGCAGATAATTCTCAACTGTGAGAAACTGGAACGGCGTTTTGCTTTGCTTGCAGGAGGCAGATTAGAGGAATATATTGTTGAACGCGAAAATGACGATGTCAAAGTAGGCTCAATTTATCTCGGAAAAATCGTCAACCTCGAACCCTCTCTGCAAGCCGCTTTTGTTGATATAGGCGCAGATAAAAATGCTTTTCTGCACTTCTCCGATATTATTGACGGCAGTGACGATGTTATTGAACGGCAGGATGACCTTATAAAAGTTAAAAACCGTGAATCAGACCGCAAACGCTCCGCAAAACTTGAAGAAATTACAAGCGAAGCAAAAAAACGCAAAAAACACAAATTCACAGTCAACAACATACCGGAATATTTCAAACCCGGTACCGAACTGCTCGTACAGGTCGTCAAAAGTCCGATAAGCACAAAAGGCGCACGCGTCTCCACCAATCTCTCCATTGCCGGACGCTATCTGGTAATCCTGCCGTACTCCGCACATATCGGACTTTCCAGCAAAATTGAGGACAAAGCCGAGCGTGAACGCCTCAAAAAAATTCTCAATGACCTTGAAGTTCCCGAAGGCGTAGGTCTTATCTGCCGCACTGTCGGCGAAGGCCGCAAAGCAGTATTCTTCAAACGGGATTTGAAACTTCTCCTTGATTACTGGGACAGCATTGAAGACAAAATTTCCCGCTGTCAATCTCCGGTCTGTGTTTATCAGGAACCGAATCTCATTGAACGCACCGCCCGGGACTTTATGACAGAGGAAATCGGCGGAATTCTTGTAGATGACAAAGACGCTTACAGCATTATTCACTCTCTTTTGCGCAAGCACGGCGGTCTCCGCATGGGGGCAAAAGTCAAACGCTACTCCGGAAAAGACCCGATTTATGAATATTACCATGTCGATAAACAACTCTCCGAACTGCTGCGCCGTGAAGTCGCCCTTCCCTCCGGAGGTTACATCTGTATTGACGAAACCGAAGCCCTTATCGCCATTGATGTAAATTCAGGAAAAGTCGGACATCACAAAAAAATCGAGCACCCCGAACTGATTTTCCGCACCAATCTTGAAGCGGCGGAAGAAATCGCCCGTCAGCTCCGCCTGCGCAATGTCGGAGGTCTGGTGGTAATTGACTTTATTGATATGCGGACACAGAAAGACCGCGAAGAAATTTATAAGGCAATGAAAAAATTTGTCAAAGAAGACCCCGCAAAAACCAAAGTCCTGCCCATCAGCAAATTCGGTCTTATGGAAATGACCCGTCAGCGGGAACAGGAGAGCCTTTCAAGTTCAATTTTTGACCCCTGCCCTTACTGCAAAGGTTCAGGTCATGTCATGTCCGCCGAAAGTATGAGTGTCGCCATTCAGCGGCGGTTGACAGAACTTCTCAAAGAGCCGAAATACAAAAAAATTCCTTTCCGTCTCATCATGCACCCCGATATTCTCGCCCGTCTCAAAAATGAAGACTCTCACCTTCTTTCCGATATTGAAGAAAAATACAACCACGATCTGACCTTCCGTGCAGATCCGTCCATGCACTGTGAGGAATTTAAAATTCTCGATGCAGAAACTTTACAGGAGCTTGAATAATGAACGATCTCAAAATCCCGCGCCATACCGCAATAATCATGGACGGCAACGGCCGTTGGGCGACCGAAAAAGGACTTCCCCGCACTGCCGGTCACAAAGCAGGTGCTGAACGCATAACATCACTGCTCCGGGCAGCAAAAAAATTCGCTATTCCGTACATTACAGTTTACGCTTTCAGTACCGAAAACTGGAAACGCCCGCAAGCAGAAGTAGATGCTTTGATGAAGCTGCTTGACCATTTCCTTGACACCTACACCTCAAAACTCATGGAGGAAAATATCCGTCTGTTCATCATCGGCAGAATTGAAGAGCTTTCTGCTTCTTTACAGAAAAAAATTGCCGCCGTTACGGCAAAAACTGCACTTAACGACGGTTTAACTTTCACTATCGCGCTCAACTACGGCGGCAGAAGTGAAATTGCAGATGCGGCAAAAAAAATTGCCGTTGATATTCAGAACGGAAAAATTTCTTCTGCTGATATTGACGAAAATCTCTTTGGCAAATATCTCTATCAGCCCTCCCTCCCCGATGTTGATTTACTCATCCGCACCGGCGGGGAACTCAGGGTCAGCAATTTTCTTCTCTGGCAAATTTCTTATGCAGAGCTTTATGTCACTGATTTGTATTGGCCGGACTTTGACGATGCGGCACTCCTTGATGCGATAAACGCATACAACCGCCGCGACCG
>JAZOSO010000130.1:0-9570 GCA_045657185.1 Victivallaceae bacterium
TTAAAAAGGATTTAAAAAGGGGAAGGCAAAAAACTTTTTCTTGATTAAAAGAAAAAGTTTTTTCCCTCCCCTTTTTAAATCCGCTTATCTTTCATTAAAGATATTCGGGATAGAATGCTTTCATGATACCGAGTTCGAGACCGCGGATTTCGGCGAGGCCTTTGAGGCGGCCGATGGCGGTATAACCGGGATTGGCGCACTGGGGTTTTGCGAGGTCATCAAGCATGGTATGGCCGTGGTCGGGGCGGATGGGAATCTGCCAGTCGGCGCGGCCTTCTTTTTTGCGGCGGATTTGTTCTTCGCAGATAGCTTTGACGAGTTCGTACATGGGGACGACGCCTTCAAGGTGGTTTGCTTCAAAGAAGTTGCCTTTTCCGTCGTGCTGGGTTGAACGGAGGTGAACAAAACCGACGCGGGGGGCGCACTGTTTGAACATGGCAAGCACGTCATTTTTGAGACTGCCGGAGAAACTGCCTGCACAGAAGTTGATGCAGTTTGCGGCATTGTCAACGGAAGTCAGGAGGCGGTCAATATCAGCACTGTTGCCGAAGACGCGGGGCAAACCGAGAATGGGGTAGGGCGGGTCGTCGGGGTGAATATTGAGGGTGCAGCCTGCTTCGAGGGCAACGGGAGTAACTTCAGAAAGGAAGTAAGTGAGGTTGTCTTCAAGCATTTTGCGGGTCAGAGTCTTGTATTTTGCAAGCATGGCTTTGACCTGGTCGAGGGTTACGCCTTTGAAGCCGGGGAAGTTGTCAATGATGTTGGAGGTGAAGGCTTTGCGTTCATCTTCGGACATGCTGTCATAGAAAACTTTTGCTTCTGCAACTTTGTCGGCGGGATAATCTTTTTCTGCACCTTCACGCTGAAGGATGAAAATTTCAAAAGCGGCGAATTGAGCCTGATTGAAGTACAGAGCTTCTGAACCGTCGGGGAGTTTGTAACGCAAATCGGTACGAACCCAGTCGAGAACGGGCATGAAGTTGTAAACGATAGTTTTTACGCCGCATTTGCCGAGGTTGCGGAGGGAGATTTTGTAAATTTCGATATATTCAAGGTATTTGCCGGATGCGGTTTTGATATCTTCGTGAACGGGAAGACTTTCAACAACGTCCCAGGTAAGACCGTGAGCTTCAATATTTTCTTTGTACTTCTGAATTTCTTCAACAGTCCATACTTCGCCGTAAGGGATATGATGCAAAGAGCTGACTACACCGGTTGCGCCGGTCTGGCGGACGTGTTCAAGAGTGACCTGGTCATTGGGACCGTACCAGCGGAAACATTCTTTCATAAACATAATGATTAAACTCCTGAAAATGCGGCAAAAGCACCGTCAACGGGGAGAACGATACCGTTGATGAAACCTGCCTGTTCATCATCTGTAAGGAAAAGCAAAGCACCGATCAAATCTTCGGGCTTGCCGAATTTACCCATGGGAGTATGAGCAAGGATTGTGTTACCGCGTGCGGTAAGAGAACCGTCGGGATTGGTGAGGAGAGTGCGGTTCTGTTCGGTGAGGAAGAAGCCGGGAGCGATGGCATTGACGCGGACGTTGACTTTGGAAAAGTGAACAGCGAGCCACTGGGTGAAGTTGCTGATTGCGGCTTTTGCACCTGAATATGCGGGAATCTTGGTCAGGGGGCAGAAGGCGTTCATACTGGAAATATTGATGATATTGCCTGCTTGTCTTTCAGCCATTTTGCGGGCGAAAACCTGAGTCGGGAGCAGAGTTCCGAGGAAGTTCAGATTAAAAACAAAACCGACACCCTGCGGGTCAAGGTCAAAGAAAGTGGTGAGACCTTCAAGTTCACCTTTGAGGTCTTCGGGGAAGAGATATTCTTTGGAGGTTGTTCCTTTGGGATTGTTGCCGCCGGCGCCGTTGACGAGAATATCGCAGGGACCGAAAGTATCGGAAACGATTTTTTCGGCGGCTTTGAGGCTTTCAATATCCAGAACATTTGCGGAAATGCCGATAGCGGAACCGCCGTTGGCGTTGATTTCGTCAGCTACTTTTTTTGCTGCTTCTTCTTTGAGGTCAAGAATTGCGACTTTTGCGCCGGCATCAGCGAGAGCTTTTGCCATAACGCTGCACAAGATACCGCCGCCGCCGGTAACAACAGCGACTTTGCCGTTAAATTTTTTCATAATAAACTCCTTTTTAATTGTATTGAGATGTATTATACATTAATATATATAGGAAATATAACGCAAAAAATCATACTTTCAAGTTGTTTTGCTCTATTAGAGGAAAAATATTGTATAAAAGGTTTGATTTTTCAAAAAAATATGATATATATAGAGAGAATTATATATGAGGAGATAATTATGGGAAGACGGAAAAAAGACGATGGTACATTTTGGCTGGCACTTGGATTGTACGGTGCAGGGTGGGTTGTATGTAAAGCTGTAAAAGCATTATTTTCTATGCCGAAACTTCCGAACCCGCCGGCGCAGCAGAGATTGAGTAATACGAACGATTGCGAAGCATTTGAGTTTGTGTTGGGAATTATTCTCATGGTTATTGTTCTGTTTTTTTTGGCGATTTTGGATGTTTTTGCACCGTGCATGCTTCTGGCACCGATTGTATTTGCTGCCTTTTTTATATATCGTTATTGCAAAAAAAAGAAAAAGTTAAAAAAGTAATAAAAATATGTCATACCTGTATATTACATAATAGAAGAAACATTTTGTTTTGTATGATATTGTGAGAAAAATTTAAAAGATATAATTTTTTTGAAAAAAATTTTTAAAAAACTTGAAAAAAGTCAAAAAAATGCTATATTATGAGACTTTTGTATCTACTTTTTTATATATATAAACACAGAACCGTGTCCGAAGTAGCTGGGAGATGGTTCGACAAACAAAGAAAAAACAGGTAAGAAATATGCCGACAATCAATCAGTTGGTCCGTTTCGGACGCGACAAAAAAATTAAAAAGAGCAAGTCAAAAGCTCTCAGTGCTTGCCCGCAGCGTCGTGGTGTCTGCTTGCAGGTAACCACCCGTACTCCCAAAAAGCCGAACTCGGCTTTGCGTAAAATTGCCCGTGTGCGCTTGACCAATGGTCAGGAAGTTACCGCTTATATCGGCGGTGAGGGCCACAACCTTCAGGAGCACTCTGTCGTTCTCGTTCAGGGCGGCCGTGTCCGAGACCTTCCCGGTGTCCGTTATCACATCGTTCGCGGTGCTTTGGACAGTCTCGGTGTTGAAAAACGTCGTCAGGCCCGTTCACGTTACGGTGCCAAACGCCCCGCTCCCGGTCAGGAAGATGCAGGAGCCAAGAAGAAAAAATAAGCCGTACTTTGAGTATGCCGCTTAAATCATCCGCTTAAGTCTCAGCGGATGAAGTTGAACAAACTTAATCTTAAGGATAGTTTACATGAGAAGACACAGTGCAGAAAAACGGGAACTTATTCCCGATGCAAAGTATAACAGCGAGTTGGTCGCACGCCTCATCAATACCATTATGAGCCGCGGCAAGAAATCAACCGCTCAGAGCATCGTTTACGGTGCATTTGATGTTATCAAAGAAAAGAAATCAGACATGGAACCGTTGGAAGTTTTCCTCCAGGCTCTCGAAAATGTCAAACCCAAACTTGAAGTCAAGAGCCGTCGTATCGGCGGTGCCAACTATCAGGTTCCGATTGAAGTCGCTCCTGCCCGTCAGGTTGCTTTGGCAATGCGTTGGATTGTTTCTTATTCACGCGGCCGCAAAGGCAAATCAATGGTTGATTCTCTGGCAAGCGAACTTCTCGATGCCTTTGAAAATACCGGTTCTTCAATCAAGAAAAAAGAAGATACCTTCAAAATGGCTCAAGCCAACAAGGCTTTTGCTCATTTCCGTTTCTGATGGAGCTGAAATACTATGGAAAAGGAAAAAATATTTTCAGAATCACCGGATCGCAAGATCAGTTTGCGTGAAACACGTAATATCGGTATCATGGCTCACATTGACGCCGGTAAAACTACTCTTTCAGAACGCGTACTTTTCTATTGCGGTTTGAGCCACAAGATCGGTGAAACTCACGAAGGTACCGCCACAATGGACTGGATGGAGCAGGAACGCGAACGCGGTATTACTATTACCTCTGCTGCTACAACCGCTATGTGGAAAGGTCATCGTATCAACTTGATCGATACTCCCGGACACGTTGACTTTACTGCTGAAGTTGAACGTTCTTTGCGCGTTCTCGACGGCGCTGTTGCAGTTTTCTGCTCCGTCGGTAAAGTTCAGCCCCAGTCTGAAACCGTTTGGCGTCAGGCTCAGAAACACGGCGTTCCGATCATTGCATGTATCAACAAAATGGACCGTACCGGTGCAGACTTCTACGGTGCTGTTGAAGAAATCCATACTAAACTCGGCGCAACTGCTGTGCCCATCATGCTCCCCATCGGTTCAGAAGGCGACTTCGCCGGTGTTGTTGACGTTCTCGCCAACAAGGCTTATGTCTATGAAGATGAAGCCGGTATGAAGATGGTTGAAGAAGATGTTCCCTCCGATATGGTTGAAAAACGCGAACAGTGGTTCCGCCATTTGGTTGAATGTCTTGCTGAAGTTGACGAAGAAATCATGGAAATCTTCCTCGCTGACGAAATGCCGTCAGTTGATCAGATCCGTGTCGCTCTCCGCAAAGCAACTCTTGCATCTGCAGTCGTTCCCGTCTGCTGCTGCTCCGCTTTCAAAAACAAAGGTGTCCAGAAACTTCTCGACTCTGTTGTTGAATATCTTCCCAGCCCTGTTGACGTTTGGGAAATCAAAGGTTCAGACCCTGTTACCGGTGAAGAAATCGTCCGTCATGCAGGCGATATGCAGCCCTTCAGCGCATTGGTCTTCAAAATTATGTCTGACCCCTTCGTCGGTAAACTTTACTTCTTCCGCGTGTACTCCGGTGTTGCCGCTCAGGGTATGAGCGTTTATAACCCCCGTACAGGCAAACGCGAACGCCTCGGTCGTCTCCTGCAGATGCACTCCAATCAGCGTTCTGAAATCAAGGAAGTTTTCTCCGGTGATATCGCTGCCGCTGTCGGTCTTAAAAACGTCACTACCGGTGATACCATCTGCTTGGAAGAACATCCCATCGTTCTCGAAAGCATGACTTTCCCCGAACCCGTTATCTCCGTTGCTGTTGAACCCAAAACTACTGCTGAACGCGACAAACTTTCAAAAGGTCTTATCGCTCTTGCTGAAGAAGACCCGACCTTTACCGTCCGCAGTGATGAAGAAACCGGACAGACTATTATCGCCGGTATGGGTGAACTTCACCTTGAAATCATTCTTGACCGCTTGATTCGTGAATTCAAAGTTGAATGTAACACAGGCGCACCTCAGGTTGCTTACCGTGAAGCATTGCTCGGTTCAGCTGAGTCTAATATGAAATTTGTCCGTCAGTCCGGCGGTCGCGGTCAGTACGGTCACGTTGTTATCAACCTCATGCCCCTTGAAAGAGGTGCCGGTGTTGTTATTGAAAACAAAGTCGTCGGCGGTAACATTCCCAAAGAATACATCAAACCGACCGAAGCCGGTATCCGCGAAGCTGCTCAGTCAGGTATCCTCGCCGGTTATCCGCTCATCGACTTCAAAGTCGAGATCATCGACGGTTCTTATCACCCCGTTGACTCTTCCGAAATGGCATTTAAAGTCGCCGGTTCAATGGCTCTTAAAGAAGCTGCCAAAAAAGCAGGTCTTGCTCTTCTCGAACCGATCATGCGCGTGGATTTGACCACTCCCGGAGAAAATATGGGTGATTTGATTGGTGACATCACTTCACGTCGCGGAAGCATCGTTGAAATGAATGCCAATACTACTGATGCATTCAGTAAGCTCACCGCACAGATCCCGTTGTCAGAACTTTTCGGTTATGCAACTGCGATCCGTTCACTCTCACGCGGCCGTGCTTCCTATTCAATGGAACCGTCACATTTCGAAAAAGTACCCAAACAAGTTCAAGATAAAGTAGTGGAGAATAAATAATGGCTACCGCTAAACAGCAGAAAATCCGTATCCGCCTTCAGGCTTATGAGTCCAGAATCCTGGATCAGTCGGTTAATGAAATTCTTGAGACCGCAAAACGCACCGGTTCAATGGTTGCAGGTCCCATTCCGCTTCCGACCAGAATCGAACGTTTCACTGTCAACCGTTCACCCCACGTTGACAAAAAATCTATGGATCAGTTTGAAATCCGTACTCACAAACGTGTTATGGATATCATCAATCCGACCCAGAAAACCGTTGATGAACTCAAGAAATTGAACCTGCCCGCAGGTGTTGATATTTCTATCAAAATCGGTTTGTAATCAGAAAAAGACCCGTAAGGGTTTTGACCGTTCCCTCCGTGGAGTTGACGGAGGGTATATTAAAAGTTGTCCCGCCGGACTGTTGAATATTTGAAGCAGGCGGTGTGAATCGCAGGCTTTGAATAAAGCTGAACAATCCGGCAGGACAGGTACCAATGCGCTAACCGATTATGGCGTATGTACTTAACGAAAGGAAAAAATATGAAAAACTTAATCGGCAAAAAAGTCGGCATGACTCAGGTTTATGATGAGTCCGGTAAGCTGATCCCCGTAACGGTGATCGAAGCCGGTCCCTGCGTCGTCGTCGATGTCAAGACCGTGGAGCGTGACGGTTATTCCGCCCTCCAGTTGGGCTATGGCGTCAAAAAAGCCAAAAACTGCAGCAAGGCCAAAATCGGTCATTGCTCAAAGGCAGGTTTGACCGAAATGCCCGCAGTTCTGCGTGAATTCCGTACCGCCAAAGACGAAGAAATCGCTCTCGGCACTGTTTTCAAAGCAGATGTTTTTGAAGCTAATGACTATTTGGATGTCACCGGTATTATCAAAGGCCGCGGCTTCCAGGGTGTCGTCAAACGCTACAATTTCGGTGGCGGTCGTGCTTCTCACGGCGGTATCTGGACTCGTCGTCCCGGTTCTATCGGCTGCCGTGAATGGCCCGGTAACGTTATCAAGGGTAAAAAGATGCCCGGTCACATGGGTAACGTTCGTCGTACCGTTCAGAACCTTCAGGTTGTCCGCGTGATGGCTGAAGATAATGTGCTTTTGGTCCGTGGTGCTGTTCCCGGAGCAAACGGCGGAACTCTTTTGATCCGTCAGGCAATCAAAAAACAGGGAAAGTAATTGGTGAATAACATGTCAAAAACATTGGATATACTTGATTGCAAGGGTGCCCGCGTCGGCGAATACGTTATTCCTGATACTGCCCTTGAAATGGAAAAAGGCGAACAGGCTGTCCGTGACGCTGTTGTCGCTTTCCTCGCTGAAATGCGCGCAGGTACTGCCAGCACCAAAACTCGCGGCGAAGTCTCCGGCGGCGGTGCAAAGCCCTTCCGTCAGAAAGGCACCGGCCGTGCTCGTGCAGGTTCCAGCCGCAGTCCTATTTGGCTCGGCGGCGGTGTGATCTTCGGACCGAAACCCCGCAGCTATGCTAAAAAAGTCAATAAGAAAATCATGGCTCTCGCTCTTCGTCGTGCATTCACCGAACGCGTCATTGACGGCGACATCGTCGTTGTTGACAAGTTTGATTTGCCCGATCACAAGACCAAAAGTGCCAAGGCTATCCTTGATGCACTCAAAGTCATGGAACGTACCGTTCTGTTGTCTATGCCTGAGTATGACGAAACTACCGTCTGCGCCACCGGCAACCTCGCAGGTGTCGTCCTCCGTAAGGCTCAGAGCATGAATGTTTATGAAATGCTCCGTTTCCACAAAGTGGTTTTCACTAAGGACGGACTTGATGCTTTCATCAAGCGTTTGGGATAAGGAGAGAGAATCATGAAATCTTCATTTGATGTTATCAAAGCCCCGTTGGTTACCGAAAAAAGCAATGCTCTCGCTGCTGAGAACAAATATGCTTTCAAGGTAGATGTCAATGCTGAAAAGATCGAGATCGGTAAAGCTGTTGAAGAACTCTTTAACGTCAAAGTCAAATCAGTTAATGTTATGAACTACTCAGGCAAAGCTAAACGCGCCGGCCGTTCCAACAAAATGGGTCACCGTGCTGATTGGAAAAAAGCCATCGTTACTCTTGCCGAAGGTACTATTGAAATTATCTAACCTTGAGGAACACATAAAATGGCGGTAAAAAGTTATAATCCGACAACGGCAAGCCGTCGCGGTATGATCGGCACTGATTATGCCAAAGAACTTACTGCGAATGCTCCCGAAAAAAGTCTCGTCAAGGGTATCAAATCCACCGGCGGACGCAATAATTACGGCCGTATCACCACCCGTTTCCGTGGTGCAGGCAATAAACGTCGCTATCGTATGATCGACTTCCTCCGCAACAAGGACAACGTTGTTGCTACTGTCGCTTCTATCGAATACGACCCCAACCGTTCTGCTTTCATCGCTCTGTTGGTCTATGCTGACGGCGAAAAATCATACATCCTGGCTCCCGCAGGCCTCAAAGTCGGCGCAAAAGTCATGAATGGTGCAAAAGCTGAACTCAAACCCGGCAACTGCCTCAAGATCAAAGACATCCCCGTCGGTGTCAATATCTATAACGTTGAGCTCGTTCCCGGACGCGGTGCCAAAATGGTCCGTTCCGCAGGTCAGACTGCTGTCCTCCGTAACAAAGAAGAACAGTATGCTCAGATCAAGTTGCCCTCAGGCGAAGTCCGTATGGTCAATGTCGAATGCCGTGCTACCATCGGTCAGGTCAGCAACCTCGACCACATGAATACCAAAATGGGTAAAGCCGGTAAGAAACGTTACCTCGGTAAGAAACCTCACGTCCGCGGACGTGCCATGAACCCGGTCGACCATCCGTTGGGCGGCGGTGAAGGCAGAACTGCAGGCGGCGGTCATCCCGTTTCACCCTGGGGTCAGCTTGCCAAGGGTAAGAAGACTCGTTCACCTAAAAAGAATTCAAGTAAATTTATTGTTGAACGGAGGAAAAAATAATGCCCAGATCATTGAAAAAAGGGCCGTTTGTTGACGGCCATCTCGCTGATAAAGTTGAGAAAATGAACCAGAGCGGCGACAAAAAACCGATTCAGACTTGGTCTCGTCGTTCAATGATCACCCCCGACTTCGTCGGTCATACGATCAATGTTCATAACGGTAAGACTTTTGTTCCTGTCTTCGTTACTGAAAATATGGTCGGTCACAAGCTCGGTGAATTCTCATTGACCCGCAGCTTTAAAGACCACGGTGTTGTTTCCGGTAAGTAATTCCGAAACACATTACGGAACTTTCAAACCCGCATTTCCATTTGGATATGCGGGTTTTTTTGTTGCGAGAAGCGGAAATGTCGGGAAAAGTCGATGACTGCATACATGTCGGACTAATCGGACAGGTCGGATAAGTCAGACGATAAATCCCGTGATTGCACGTATCTTATTAGCGATCGTAGATTGACGCTCGTTTTACTCGCGCCATTGCTTCGCGGCTCGCACCGAGATGCTTCGTTGACCTTGCGGTCAATTTTGCTTGCGCAAAATAATCCTGTCTCCTTACCATTTTTCAGCAAAAAAAAAGAGAGTCTTTCGACTCTCTTGATTTTGCAAAAATGGTAGCGGATCCAGGATTCGAACCAGGGACCTGCGGATTATGATTCC
>JAZOSO010000131.1:0-5377 GCA_045657185.1 Victivallaceae bacterium
TTATCTCCCCTCAAAGGGAACAGAGCGATAAAAAAAATGGCTCTATTATTTAAAAGTCAATGTTCATTGACTTTTACATAATAAAGCCTAACAAAATCAATTTTATTTAATTCATATTAATCAATTTTTATAAATTTCCAATTCATCAGTTTGGCCCATTCACGAACGATTTCAACAGAACCATTATAGCTGCATGTCAAGTGGTGAGTTCCGCCAGCGTTACTGTATTTTTCAAGAAATGAAGCAATATTACTGTTATTCGGTACAAACCATCCGGTATTGCTTTTTTGACTGCCTTGTTCTCCGATAACATATTGTACTTCCGCTGTAATCAGAGTAAAAGTTCCATCCGGTCCGGGGGCAAGATTTGTCAGAAGAGCACTGCCTTCTTTAAAACATCCGGTTGCAATAATTGGATTTCCTGTGTCACTGAAAATATAATCACGCTCATGCAACAACGGCTTTTCTGAACATATATCAATATTTATTTCTCCCATGTGACTGGTAAAAATACGGTTATATTTCCAATCCGGACAAAACATTTCTGTGAAAGATGTTTCAGGAAAGACACTTGCAAGGCATCGGGTTGCAACAGCTGTAAGTATGTCTCCTTCTCCTGCATAACCGATCCCCCTTGCCATAGCTTTTGAACATTCAAGAAAAGGAACTGTACTCCAGCCGTCACTACGCTTAATTCCCTTAAAAGAAATGGTAAAAGCATCAAGTTTTTCGTTTTCAATCCATTTCCGTATTTTCAAAGATGCATTCAAAGTTCTGTAATAACTTTCCTTTGTTACGCTTTCGTCCCATTTGAAACGCTCCTTATCCATAAGCATTTCAGCTTCTATTTCTTCTGCAGCAGGTTCCGGTTGCGGAATGTATTCTACTATTTGCATATTAAATGTCCCGTCAGGAACACAGAAATCACCCATTCCATCAAAGCTGCCTCCGACTTTGCCAACTCTTGCATGCGTCATACGATATGCCATTGAAGCACTTTTTAGCTGACGAGCAATACGGTCAAGTAAATCAGAATTTTCCCAATGTCCTGCAGAAATGAGAAAAGGCTTTTTGTGCCGTAGCAATAGATTGCACATATCCTGTACTCCGTGAATACCATGATTCTCAAAAATACAGGAAGTATCAAAAGCAAAATCCGGAGTTGTATCAATGATGACCAGAGGCAAATCTGTTCCTGCAAGTGCATCTATTGATTCAAGTGAAGGAGAATAAGCAAGATGTAATGTAGCAATAGCTTCACATCCTGATTTTTCAAAGAGTTTTATTGCTTCATGGAATTCATTTTTTAAGCGGCAGGCAGGAGATGATACAACTTCAAATCCTTTAGCTTCCAGAGCTTTGGATATCTTTCCCGCAAAGGCACGAATTTCATCGCTTCTTTCCGGACGAAAGTTGTCGTAAAGAGCGAGATAAAAAGGCAACAATCCTATTTTCATAATGCTTTTATTCCTGAAAAAAGTTTATATGCGTTAGTAAAAAGAAGTTTTTCCAAATCATTTTTCGGAGCAGCATTGATTATAGCCCGAAGCTGTTCATAGAAAAATGTTGTGAATTCAACGACACCGGATGTATCTATGATAGATGTACCTATAGCATAATTTTCGCCCATCAAATAGGCATACTGATTGTTGATTTCAATTGATTTTCCTCTCAGCAGAGCAATTGGAGTATCTGTGCCGAAAAGAATTCTTTCAATCGGGAAATGGTCAAATGCGTATTTCATAATATCCGTACTATTGACCATTGCAGTATCAAAAAATGCGTTGGGATATTTACTGAATTCTTCTATATTGCTGTCAATAATATTACGCATAAAGTAAGCTCTGCCGATATGTGCGAAAATAAATTTTACATTCGGATATTTTTCGCACAAAGCAATCATCTGTTTCTGATTGAGAGGATCAGCAAAACGTCCGGGACGCGGAATATGAAATGTAACAGCAAGAGATTTCTCATTCAAATATTCAAGCTGTTCAACCGTCAGCATATCATTGACTTCCACATCAGCAGATTTTTTCCCGTAAAAATTAGCAGCGTAGTTCCAATACGGTTTAACGCCGACTGCATTTGATTTTTCAATCCGTTTACTCAAAGTTTCAACAGAATCTGCCGGAGATACCATAGCCATAACAAATTCCCGTTCACTGTTAACGGATGGAGTACGATTATTATCAAGATTCAGATTAGGTGTAGCAAAACAGTTGAGCCATAGCTCTTGTTCGGGAAGTATTTCATGCATCAATTCCCGCCAAAGCTCAATCGGAAATTCTCCTCCGAATTTATTGTAAGTACTTTTTTCAGGGAATTTAAATCCTTCAGGAAAAAAATCTTTACTGAAAACATGTACATGAGCATCAAAAATTTTTTTCGGCAGATTAGGTGCAAGTTCTTCCTTATAAATACGTAAATCATTGGGTGTCATAAGTTTCATTTTACTAACGCTCCTGCTATTTGTGCTGCTCCTACAGCACCGGTATAACTGTGCCATGGAGCAATTTCTATTTTTATATCAATTTCTTTTCTAAGAAGTTCTATCCATGCTTTACCCTCTGAAGGCCCGCCGCTTATCACTAACCTTCTTATATTCGGATGTGTATCCAAACGTTTTTTGAAACGGTCAATGACAGAAAGCATCATCTTTCTTGAGGGAGTATCATTTTCAATAGCTTCATTATTAAATTTTTCATATCTGTCTGCAACATTTCCGAAGCGGTTGCAAACAAAATTTTCAACCTCAACCCCAACTGCGGCAATTGAGAACATTGCCCCCCAACAACCACCGGAATCGGATTGAAATATATCACAAAGTTCATTCAACGGGACATCTTCTCTCTTGCTGCAGGGATAGAATCCAACCCAACTGGTACCGCAACTTAAAAGCATATCCCCGGGTTCAAAAATATTAACTGCGCGCGCCGCTGACGGATGATCAAAACTTCCTGCTGTAATACGGGTTTTTGCGGTAAGATTACCGCGACAGAATTTTGCTTTCAGAGAACCTGAAACTGTTCCCGGAGGAACTATTTCCGGTAATTGTTCAGGTGTCAGGCCGTAATATTCAATATAATCGGCATAATTCTTTTCCGTTTGATTCCAGAGATAAAACGGAGCAGCATTTGATGAGTCAAGCTGATGAACTCCGCATAATTCCCACAGCAGCCAATCGTTATTCATGGCAATTTTGGCTTTTTTAAGAACTTCAGGACAAGTTCTCCTGAAATATTCAAGATGCATTAAAGGAAATGTCCGAATAGCCCTCCAACCGCAAATATTGCGAACATCCCATTCTTGCGGCGGCATCCAGTCCTCAAGCCTATTGTCAAGCCAACTGATAATTGGAGTGAGCGGCTTACCGTCATGAGAACATAACAGTGTATTGCCGGAGGCCGCAGCAAAGGCAATACCGGTTATTTCCTCTTCTGCTGCGTCGGCAAGTTTATTAATAATACATAATACTTGTTCTTTGTAAGATATCGGGTCTATTTCACAATGAGCAGGAGCGGGGTGATTGAAAGTTACTCTTTCACTGATTTTTTTCAAAATTCCTTTTTCCTGATTCCAACAAACGCCTTTTATCGCACCTGTTCCCAGGTCAAGTCCTATTGACGTCATTTTTGTTCACGCTCCATTTCAATAAGAATCTTATCCATAGCATTAGCAACAAAATCAAGAAGCTTTTGAGAAGAAATAATTGGTAATTTTGTTAAAGCGGCAGGCGGACAGTTTGCTTTATAAGTCTGAGCACTGATATCAATACAATATTCAGCACTGATTTTTTTGCAAAAATCAATAGCCGTTTCTGCTGCAGCAAAGAAAAGTGTTCCGAGTAATCCGTCACCTTCAGCTTTGCAAATAAGTTTACTGTGGCGTTGAGCAAGTGTATTGAGTTTCTGCTGCCACAAAGTCCCAAGCATACTGATATGTTCACTGTTATGCTCAGCAAAACGGATGGTTACAAGGTAAGCAAGGCTTGCCAGTTCTTCTTGTCCGTTAGTTACAAGAGCTCCGAATTGATTCAAGTTGTCCATGGCAGATGTAGTGAGTATTTTTGAAGCAGGATACATTCCCCCCGGAAAACCTTTTCCTGCAGAAACAAAATCAGGAGTACATTTGTATTCTTTGAAAAGGAAAAGTTCCTTAGACCACATACAGCTTTGTATTTCATCCACAAAAACAGGAATATCATGTTCATGACAAAGAGTATGACAAAAATCAACATAGTCATTATCCAGACGTATTCCGCCGTAATTCATAAGAACAAGTTCATGAATAAATCCCGCTATCTTAAAATCTCCATTATCATACTTTTCTATTGCATCGGCAAAATCTTTTTTATCATTGATATTTACAGATATACACTTCAATGCTCCTGCAGATTCAAGTATGGAATAGAGACCGTCCCACATCCCGCGAAGCATCTGTGTCATGATTGTAGTTCCATGATAATTGGCTTCTTTTCCGCCGTTTAAATCTGCCATGACCAGAAAAACAGGAATTTTTCCGGCATAAATCGGGGGCAGAAAATGAGGTTGAAGTTTATAAAATCTTGCCAGCATCATTTTGAAAGCAGCTTCACATGCAAGGCTGCCTGTTTCAAGATTTATAACTCTGTTGAGAACATGAGGAGTATTACTTTTTATTACTTCATCAAGAGATTTTTCATCGCCCGGAGCTATGCCGTTTGCAACGCGTATAAGTTCTCTTTCAAGCAGGCGTGTAATATGTCCTCTTGTATTATTGTGAGTAATATTGGTGATACCGATGCGGATTGCATTTTCAATAAGTTTGTAGCCGGGGAATGCATGTCCGCAACTGGCCTGATAGTGTTCACTTTTTCCGATAACGGCAATCTTTCCGTTTTCTCCGATGCGAAAAAATCCCAATCCGGACAGAGGGGCATTTTCTCTATGCAAAGCCCCGTCAAAGGCTGCAGTTCCGGCTCCTGCGGAACTTTCAGTAAATGGTTCGGAAAAATTTTTCCCTGTCATTTCAATCATAGAATCAAGATGCTTTATTAAAGTTTCAGGGAAAAAATCAACTTTTTCTTCAGCAATGGCAAGCAGATCACTTATGTTTTGCCCTGTAATCTTTGCTGAAGCCCGGCATACTTTATCTATGTATTCGCCACCGGTCAGATCTTTTAAAGAAAGTTTCAAATTTTTGATCATAATATTTCCTTTTTTCAATCTCTGTCATTATAAATTATTCAAAGCAGTCTCACGCAGTTCTGCATGAGAGATTTTCCCGATTTTTTTACAAATATTACTGTAAACTGCGGGATTTTTTTCTTTCAAAAGCGTAAGCAATGTATAAATCTCCATTCCTTCGCGGATAGCTTCACTGCGTTTGGAGGGAA
>JAZOSO010000132.1:0-3740 GCA_045657185.1 Victivallaceae bacterium
AAGTGCCGTTAGCACTGACTTCAAAAGTTGAACCTGCAACCCAAAATTCACCGTCAAAATGCTCTACTCTGCCGTCACTTACAGTTGCTTTAAGTATAACATTTTTGTTTGTCCAATCAATTGCATTACCGCTGATTTCCAGTGTCGGAGCGACTTTGTCAATATTGGAGACTATGATTGAATCGGTAACACTGTTTCCTGCTTCGTCGGTAACTCTGAACTGATAAGTACCGTTTTCAGTAACAGTCAAGCTGTTTCCGGTATTCCATTTGCCATTAGCATAATATTCAACTGTTCCATCGCTGACAGTTGCAGTCAAGACTACATTCTGATTGGTCGGAGCGGTCTTGTCAGCTGAAATATCCAAAGTCGGTGCGACTTTGTCAATATTGGAGACCTGATAAGAGACAACTTCGCTGAAGTTTCCGGCGGCATCCTGACCGCGGAATGAAACTTTGCCGTTTGCAGTGAAAACAATACCGGCAGTATAAGTCTGCCAGTCTCTGCCGTTGAGCGAGAATTGTTTTACAACACTGTCAAGACTGAAAACTGCAGAAACTGTAACATTCTGATTGGTCAATGCAGTATTGCTGACTGTATAAGTCGGAGCTGCGGGCGGGGTTAAATCGCCGATTGAGAGATGGAGATTTCCGTTTTGCTGTGTGAGCTGATAATCCACGCCGTTGTAATGGAGAATTTCGCCGTTGACAGTGAGAGAACCGAAAATATCTGTTCTGTCGCCAATAGTGACGGTTTCGTTGAAGTTTTCTGCCCCTTGAGCGAGTTTATAAGTTCCGTATTCCTGAGTTGCGGAAACAGTTATAGAGAAATCGGCATTTGAAATGTTGCCGATATTGCTGATAATGTAGCCGTCTGCGGGAGTGCGGTTTTCCATGGCAAAATTGATAACTGCGTCTTTGGCATCAACAGGACCGTTGACAATGACATTTCCGCCGAAGTCGTTATTTTCGCCGCCGATAATCGAACCTGAACTCAAATAAAGGTTGCCGCCGCTTGAAACGACAGTATCAATAACCTTGCCGCCGCTTGAAACAGTAACTGTACCTGCTGACTCAATAGTTGTATCAATGGCAGTACCACTGGAGGAAACGACCATTGAAGCACCTGATGAAACAACAGTATTGATGGCTGTACCGCCGCTTGAGACGGTGACTTTGCCTGCGGACTCAATAATGGTTTCACTGGCAATGCCGCCGTCAACGATTGACATTGAACCGCCGCTTGAAACAGTGGTATCAACGGCAGTGCCGCCGGAAACAAGCATACTTCCGCCATTGGAAATAACAGTATCTGAAGCATAACCGCTGCTTGCAACAATCAGAGAACCGCCGGAAGAAATCGTGGTATCAACGGCTGTACCGCCGCTTGAGACGGTGACTTTGCCTGCGGACTCAATAATAGTTTCACTGGCAATTCCGCCGTCAACGATTGACATGGAACCGCCGCTTGAAACAGTGGTATCAACGGCAGTACCGCCGGAAACAAGCATACTTCCGCCATTGGAAATGACTGTATCTGAAGCATAACCGCTGCTTGCAACAATCAGAGAACCGCCGGAAGAAATCGTGGTGTCAATAGCAGAACCGCCGCTTGAAACGGTGACTTCACCGGAAGACTCAATGATTGAACCGCTTGCAGTCCCGCCGGAGGAAACGACCATTGAACCGCCGCTTGAGATAATCGGGTCAGTGATAATTGAACCGCTTGAAACAACGATTTTGTTTTGAACAGTCAAGGTCAGATTGCCGTTGACTTGGTCGAGGCTGTAAGTTGTATCATTATATATGAAATCTTCGCCGTTGACGGTGATTGAGCCGTAAGAAGTTGTTCCATCGCCGATAGAAATTGAACCCGTAAACGATTCAGCACCTTGAGCCAATTTATAAGTTCCGTCTGATTGATCCGCAGATACAGTAATCGTATAAGTCGGTGTGTCTTTAATCAAAGACAAATTGTTAATCAGATAGCCGTCACTTGCAGTTCTCTCCGCAACAGTAAAGTCGATAATGCCGCCCTGTTCAACGGAAATGCTTGCACCATTTACAATCTGCAAAGTGCCTTTATGTTTACCGCCGGAGGAGATATACATAGAGCCGCCGCTATATAAAAATGTATCAATTGCCAAACCTATATCCAAGTAAAGTCGAGCCCCACTTTCAATTATAGTTGTTTTTGCACATCCACCATAAACATCTACATAATTCCAATCTCCGCTTACGGATGTTTTTTCTGCTATGGCTCCTTCATAGATAAACATACCTGCGTTACTATCTTTAAGATTACCAGAAATAGTAGTATTACTGGCAGCACACCCACTTTCTAGTCTTATCCAATTTCCTTCCTCAAGAAAAAAATTATTAAAAATACCATTTTTTATTTCAAAAAGCCCTGGAACAAGGGAAATACCATATGAATATCCACGAATATAACATTCTGGATTTAAAGTGATATCCCACATGGCACCTTCATGAAGAGTAAGTACTTCAATAGAGTATCCGTTATTCTCTGCCAAAAGATGAGTCTCTATCCTTGCGCCAGAGCTGACAATAATATTATATGCAGAACCGCCATTGCGAACTTCAATCTCTCCACCAGAATTTACAGTAGTACCTCTTACATGAGCTCCATTAGAAACAATAATCAATCCTTCGGAATTAACCGTCGTGCTGTTCGCTGTCCCCCCGGAGGAGATATACATAGCACCGC
Organism: Victivallaceae bacterium; assembly: GCA_045657185.1. Taxonomy (GTDB): domain Bacteria; phylum Verrucomicrobiota; class Lentisphaeria; order Victivallales; family Victivallaceae; genus RGIG5270. Next base: position 2,728 of record JAZOSO010000132.1, read on the forward strand.
CATTAACCGTTGTGCTGTTTGCTATACCGTTGAAGTCAATATACATCTCTACGCTGGAATCAACGGTTGTATTGTTTGCAATACCACAAACAGTTATTGAAGCGAATTTATTGACCGTTGTGCTGTTCGCTACGCCGTCAGGGTAAATATGCATAGATGTATAATACCCGGAAAGCATTGTATTGTTTGCTGTTCCCCCATTGCCGATAAACATATCGCCGCCGCCTATCATAATAGTGCTATTAGCAATGCCGATAACTTGCATATATCCGGCGTCATTCGTAGTATTATTTGCTACTCCCCCGTAGGAAATATACATAGATCCATAGCTATTCGTCGTGCTGTTTGCTGTACCGCCGCTTGAAATATGCATGCTGTTGTTACCGCCGATGATGAGTTCAGCACCGTCAATGACGGTACCTGATGAGGTCAAAGTTCCGCTGCTGTAAATGAATACAGAGGGATTTTTTTCAATGCTTAATGTCAGGTTGCCGTTGACTTGGTCGAGGCTGTAAGTTGTGCCGTTATAGACAAAATCTTCGCCGTTGACAGTGATTGAGCCGTAAGAAGTTATTCCGTCGCCGATAGTAATACTGCCTGTAAACGCTTCAGCACCTTGTGCGAGTTTGTAAGTGCCGCTTTCCTGACTTGCCGATACCGTAATCGTATAAGTCGGTGTGCTTTTAATCAAAGACAAATTGTTAATCAGATAGCCGTCACTTGCAGTTCTATCAACAACAGTAAAGTCAATAATACTTCCTTCATACGCTGAAACAGTCGCACCGTTTGCCATTTGCAAAGTGCCTGTATGCTTACCGCCGGAGTAGATATACATATTGCCTCTGGAATTAACCGTCGTGCTGTTCGCTGTGCCGTCAGCAAGGATATACATATTGCCGTAATTGACCGTGTCATTCGCTACGCCGCCGGAGGAGATATACATAGAGCCTCCGGAATTAACCGTCGTGCTGTTCGCTATTGTATTTTTGTGAACGGTCATCATATTAAATAAA
>JAZOSO010000133.1:0-2123 GCA_045657185.1 Victivallaceae bacterium
CCGAACTTGTTGATCCTTTCCGTTTCCGTAATGAGACAGATTATAAATGGCGTTGCGAATTCTGGGGCAAAACAATACGTTCCGCTATTCTTGCATGGAAATATACTCAGGATGATGAATTGCTTGCAATGATTAAAGCAACAGTAAAAGATATTATTTCCACTCAAACTTCAGACGGCTGTATAAGTTCATATCCGGCAGAGAAACAGCTTGACGGCTGGGATATTTGGGGGCGTAAATATATTCTTGCAGGATTATTGCGGTATTATGAAGTTGTTGAACAGGCACAGGAAGTGCTTGACGCCTGCTGCAAAATGGTCGATCATATGTTCCGTCAGCTTGGTTCAAGAAATATTGCAGATTACGGTCAGCATTTCGGTTTGCCTTCTGCAAGTATTCTAAAATATATTGTCAAATTGCATAAATACAGCGGAAAAAATGAATATCTGGAATATGCCCGCACAATAATCACTGTCGGCGCAACTCATCTGCACAATATTTTTGAAGATGCCGCCGATGATGTCCTTCCAGCAGAACTTGCCAACGGCAAAGCGTATGAAATGACCTCATGTTTTGAAGGACTTGCTGAATATTACAATCTTTTCCCGGAAGATAAACATCTTCAGGCAATTTTGAAATATTATAAAAATGTCCGTGACAATGAAATTTATATTACAGGAACGGGCGGTTTCAAGGATTTTAACGGTGAATTCTGGTATAACGGAGCTTTGCGGCAGATATGGCTGCATGGCGGCAGCATGGGAGAAACTTGTGTGACGACCACCTGGCTGCATTATTGTCAATACGTTTTAGAACTGACTGAAGATTCAACTGTTGCGGATGAAATGGAACTTTCTGCATATAATGCGCTTCTCGGCGCAATGAAACCTGACGGCACAAACTGGATTCACCGCAACCCGACTCCGCTTGCAGCTCCGTCAAGTAAAAAAGTTTCCATTCCGCAAATGGCTGATTTCGGAGACTATGACTGCTGTCTGGCTCAGGGCCCTGAAGGATTGGCAACTGCTGTAAATAATGCGTTTTCGGCAAAAGATAAACTTTATATCAATTTTTATGAAGATGCACAAGTTGATTTTTCAGTTAAAAACTGCAATATCAGCATGATTCTTTCAGGTAATTACCCGTCAAACAACAGAGTGAAAATCAAATTTACTGCAGACTCAAAAGCAGATTTCACTCTGGCTCTGCGTATTCCCGCATGGTCAGAAAATACAATTGTGAAACTGAACGGCAAAACCTTCACTCCGGAAAAAGGCAAATATTTTGAAATTGAACAGCAATGGAGTTCTGAATCTGAAATTGAAATCATTTTTGATATGAAACTCCAAAAAGTTTCCGCACCGGGAAATGAAAATTTTCATGCTTTCAAATACGGGCCTTTGGTTCTTGCGCATGACTCAAGAAATGCTGAAGTTTTGCGGAGCAAGTCGCTTTTTATGACAGAAACAGACGGAATGAATTTCTGTGATTATGCAACAAGCGGCAATGAATTTTCTCCTGATAATACTTTGCAGGTATGGTTCACAAAAAAATTGAAATAAAAAAATCAGATATTATACTGTTGTTGTTTGTTTAATTTTATTAACAGTATCTTTATATTGTTTTACAGTAAAAAATAACAGTAAATAACATAAGGTAAAAATAAAATGTCTTTATATAGAATGGATACTTTGATGCATCAGGCAAGAAACAAAGGGATTTGTCTCGGTGCTTTTGAGTGTTGGGACAGTCTGAATGTTCAAATGATTGCCAAAGCTTCAGATTTCTGCGGAATACCCGTCATATTTCAGGCATCTCCTGTGGAATATAATACTATGGGCGGTCCTGATGCTCTTGCAGATATTGTCAATTTTTTTGTAAAAAAATATGATATAGATGCCGCACTTCATCTGGATCACGGTTCTGAATTAAAACATGTTGCAGAATGTGCAGAAAACGGTTTTTCATCTGTCATGCTGGATGCTTCTTCAAAAGTATTTGAGGAAAATGTGCGTCTTTCTGCAGCTGCAGCTGAAATAGCGCATGGCAACGGTATTTCTCTCGAAGCAGAACTCGGTCACGTTTCCGGCGGGGACGGTGGTGCAGGTGAATCTGCACTTACA
>JAZOSO010000134.1:0-1479 GCA_045657185.1 Victivallaceae bacterium
AAAAGCAGTACACTTTTATTTGCAGGCTCTGCAAAAGCCTTATGTCAGATTTTACAGTATGGAGCGTCCGTCGCAAGTCATTGATATTATGAGTATTCCGCATGACCCGACGGGAACTGTTCAGCGTATCGGACTGTATGCAAGGGCGTTATTGCCGCACTTGACGCATTTGCGTTTTCTGGCGTCTGCGGTAACTCATTATGCAGAAATTCTTGACCGTGAAGGCAAAAAGGATGAAAGCCGCAAGCTCCTTGCGTCCGGCAGAGATTTTGTTCTGCATTGGGCAAAAGATAATTCCGACACATTGATTGAAAGTTTAGTTTATTATGCTGTCATCGGTATTTTTCATGAATCCGCTAAAACTCTCAATGATACAAAAATGACCGCTTTGTACGGCAAAGTCGTTGATGAACACAACCGCTGGAAAAATTTGAAAGACCAAACATCCGCACTTGCTGCCAAACACGGCGGAATTTTGAGTGCCATGCTTTTGCCTGCCTTGAAAAATGAAATAGAAATTGAGCGTTTTACCCCCGAACGCAAATTGACTTATCTTGCTATTGACCGTTTGGGATTGATACTTTTTGCGATTTTAACTGTGCTGACAATTCTCTTTCTCGCACTCTGCGCCGCCGTCGGCAAACTGCGCCGTCAGGAAATCATTTTGATAAAATTCTCCCGCAAAAAATGGACGACAATCATCGGAGTCGGCATGATTTTGCCGATATTTATTTTCCTGCTTTTCAGCAGAATTGACAGTATCAGCGGGCGTTTTCTGTCAATACCTTTCAATAAACAGGGCTTGATAACAGGTTCGCTTTTGCTGATATTTGCGGGCGCATGGCTGACGGCGGCACTGCGTATTGAAATGAAAAACTTTGACAAAGCAAATTTCGCCTCACGCTGTTTAAGCAAAATCCTGCCCTATGCACTTTTGCTTTTCCTTACAGGCGCAATTCTCGGTACATACTTTGAAATCGAAGAAATCTATTATCACCGCAAAGATACCCTCTTCGCCAACACCAGAGGTTTCAGCAGTATAGAAACTCAAGTCACCAAACAACGCACCGAAAAACTGATAAATTGTTTGAAATAAAGTCGATATTTGAGGAGTGGAAAAAGACCTTTTAAGGAAAGGTCCTTTTTCCCCCCCTCAAACTCCACCTCTTTTTCCCAAACCTTTTTGTTATAATTGACCTTTTCGTGGATATAAGTCAATATTATAAAATAATGAAAAATTCTTTTCTTTTTCAATGCCGCAAGAATCTGCGTTGAAACTTACAGTAAAAGCAATAAATATTGGCTGTGTTATAAAAGATGACTGCTTTATTGCATGGGGAGAAGAAAAAACCTTTTGGCGTTCCACCCGCCTTTTTATATGATTCTTTTCTTCTCCCCCTGCACCCCCTCATTTTTTTCCAAACCTTTTAATTATATTTGACATTTTCTTCAGTCAAATTTATAGAAAATTATTGGAAA
>JAZOSO010000135.1:0-8395 GCA_045657185.1 Victivallaceae bacterium
TTGAGAAACCGTAAGTTTTTCTCCGGCGACATGCCCATCGACAAAACTTACATTAACCTTTTTATCATGGCGGAAATGCATATCCGGATATGAAGCATAAGGATATCCCATATAATCCATTTCAGGCGGACTTATATAAAACATTTCTATCGGTTTTTGCGATGACATATCAAATTGTACCGCATCTGCAAATGCAATCGTTTTTGACGGACTTTCCGCTTGAGTTATTTTAGCAATCGGCGGCGGATAGCCGCCGTAAGCCAACTGACCGCCGAGCAGCTGATTATAACCGTATCCGCCGCAGCCGGTATTCATAAAAGAAGCAGAACCTGCTTCAAAATCTTTAATCAGCGTCGGGCAGGCTTTAATCCCCTCATTTAAATAATCCATAATGCCGCCTTCGGCTTTATATTTCTCACTTCCGAGCTTACCGCACCAGCGAAGGTCATCATTTCCCATCGGAATCATCCAATCATCATTATCATTGCAATAAAGAATAAAGCCTGTAGTTATCTGCTTGATATTTGTTGTACATTTCGCGCTCCGCGCTTTTTCTCTTGCCTTATTCAATGCAGGTAATAACATCCCCGCCAGAATTGCGATAATGGCAATAACCACCAAAAGCTCAATCAACGTAAAAGAAAATTTGACGGATGATTTTAAGCTCAAAATTAACGGAGCTTGACAAGTGACGGATGAATTGACGGACAATTTGACGGAAGTTTTTTCTGCATCTGCAGAAAACGGACAGACAGTCTGTGTGCATTTTTTCATTGAAAATCCTTTGTGTTGCGCGCACAAGCGTATTTTAATAATCTGAAGTGCAGGCTCCGACTTATGCAAAAATGCAATCACGGTTGCGCGACAGTCCCGGAATCTCACCGGACTTCACTGCGGTTGCTTCAAATCTCATACAATATATAGTTGCTTTCAAAAAAGTCAAGCCCATATATTGTTTTTTTTGAAAAAAAATATTTCGTAAAAACGGAAAAAATATAAAATTTTTTCATAAAAATATTTTTTTCTGTTTGACTTTTTTTGTACTTCATGCTATTTTTTCTTAATGTGTAATAATATGGATTATCGGAAGTTACAGCAGACAACATCTGACCTGTCCGACAGTCAGACGCGTCCGACAAGTCCGAAAAAACAAACTTGACAGAAAGGATAAAATATGTCAAACAGCCTCAAACAACATGACAAAGTCCATACTATCGGAAGTTTCACCCTTATTGAACTCCTGGTTGTTATCGCAATCATTGCAATTCTTGCCGGTATGCTGCTTCCGGCATTGAGCAGAGCCCGTGAAAAGGCTTACGACTCAACCTGCAAAAGCAATATGAAAAATCTTTATCTGGTACTCAATGCGTACGAAACCGATAATGAAGACCGTTTTATTGCCGCCCTCCGCGGAGGTTCCCCCTGGCTGCGGTTGGCTCACCTTGAGGGATATTTTGCCGGTATGGGCGTCTCTTCCGTCCGCGGCGGTGTTTATCCCGCAGACCGTCATCCCGCCTGTATAAACTGCCCTGCGGAAAAGCGTCCGCGCACCTCAAGCGGTATTGATTACAAAACTCCTAATGTTCAGGAAACTTCGACCTATGACTTTGCTATCAACTCTCATATTCATCCCCTCCTGACATCTGCCGCAAGTCAAGCCAATAAAACTCTGGTAAGAACCCGTCTCGTCAATCCGTCATCAACTATGAAATTTCTTGACCACAACGGAGACCAGTGGTATTGGTGCGGAACATACAATCAATCCGGCATTTCTGACCGTCATAACAAATTTTTGAATGTAACCTATAATGACGGACACACTGCCGCTATGCAAAAGCCGAAAGCTTCAGTTTACAACAACCAGCATGTCTTTTGGGCTGATGCTGCAAAATGGAAATGATTTTTACTTAATGTAAGGTATTGAAAGGTATTGAAAATGAAACAAAAATTTATCATGGCACTCCTTCTCGGAGTATCCGTCGCCACTCTTTCTGCATTTGAATTTCAACAGCAGAAAGACACTTTGATTTTCAGAACCAAACGCTCGGAAATCAAAATCAGAAACGCACGCATTATCAGCGTCAAAAACCTCAAAAGCAATGTACTTTTTGCCGATACTGAACTTCCCTGCCCCTCAAAAAGCGCAGGCGTCGGCAACATGAAAGACCGCGCCAAAGAGATGAGTAAACTCCACTTCCCATGGGGTGAACCCACTATGGGGCAGCATAGACCGGCAATCAAAAAAACTCAACTCTACCGTTTCCCGACTGAAAAAAGCAAACTCTCAGTACGCAATTCAGGTAAATCCGTCAAAGCCGTCTGGAAAGGTCTCTCCGACAGTGTCAGCTTTTTTGCCGACGACAGCATTGAACTTGATATTACCGAAGACCGTAACGGCGCACTTGAAATCCGCAGCATTGCCTCAACCAAGGACAAAGGCATTTTCGGTATTCAAATCCCGATTGAAAACCTCAACGGCGAAGGTTATTTCATTCTGCCCTCTTTCGGCGGTTTGCGATACAAAGCCTCAGGCTCTCCCGCACTTATCGGTTTTCAGGACACCGGACTTTTTTATGAAGCAAAATTCATGGCTTATGAACTGAAAAATTCCTCTCTCGGCTATTGGTACGAAGATCCGAAATTCGGTCCCTATTTCATCATGTTCGGCAGAGGCGAAAAATCATCATCTTTTGCTATTGAAGTCAATAATATTATGCCGTTTGAAGCCCACGGCAAAATCTCTACTCCTCCGCTCAAAATAGATACTTTTGACAATGCCGACTGGGTAGCTGCCGCCACCCCCTACCGCAACTGGTACCGCAAAACTTTTGCCGCCGACATTGCCAAACGCGACAGTATCAAATGGGCAAATAACATTTACGCAATTTCTGACGGCGGAGTCGGCAATGATGCCACACTCAACGCTATCAAAAAATTTATAAAACCCGAAAATGTCCTGCTCCATGTCTGGCAGGCCCGCAAACTCGGATTTACCACCAATATTCCCGATTACACTCTCCGTGACGCCTACCCCGGCGAAGTCGCACGCGCCCACAAACACGGCTTCAAGGTTATGTGCTATGTCTGCAGTCTCTGCGCAGTTTACAAATCTCCGCAATGGGAAAAAGACAAAGTCGGCGATTTCTTTATGACCCGCAAAAACAATATCTCAAACTATCACGGCAGCAAAAACGTTTTTGACGAAAACTTAATGGGAACTCTGACCGCTGCCAAAGGCAAAGACCAGTTCGGACACCTCAAAAAAGGTGCTTTCCTCTACGGCGACCCGCTTTCAAAAGGCTGGAGAAATTATTTTGTCAACATCGTCAAAACTCTCAACAGCACATCCGGCACTGACGCCAATTATCAGGACACTCTCGGCTGCACCTCCGAAAACGGCAACGGCATCGTTGAAGGACTTGCCGGCGCACAGGGCAATTCAGCTCTCGCCCGCGACCTTGCAAAAGCCATGCCCAATACTCCGATGGCTTCAGAATTCGGTCCCGAACCTATCGCTTTTGCCATCAAATGGCCGCTTAACTATCCGCAGGTCTGGGGCAATAAAAAATTCCGCACCTACCGTATGCACAATCAGGTTCCGCTGTCAGTTTATCTTTTCGGCTACCGTACCTGGATTCCCACCATCAATGCAGGTGATGATTTCCATAAACACCTGCTTGTCGCATGTTCCGACGGTTCAGGCGGTCTCGGCATGTTCAGTGCTTATCCCGGCATGAATACCGTTGCAGGTTATGCCGACCACATGCTTTTGCGTTCAAAAATTTATGCTGACAATAAACTTGAACCTTACTTCCCCAAAGACAAATACCCACGGAATATCAACGCCATGTACAAAGGTGCAAACGGCGGTATTTTCAAATATTACGATGACGGCAATCTTCAAGTCATGTATAACCCCGAAGGCAAACCGCTTTACGGCCGTGTTGACGGTCTGGCTTCCGTCAAGGTCAAAGGCTTGACTCTTCCCGGCTGGCCCTGCGCTGACAAAGACGGCATTTACGGTCTCAACCCAAAAAATTATTATGCCCTTTTCCCAACTGACAGTAAACCCGCAGAAATCACTTTCAGCAAACTGCCCGAAGGTGTTATGCTCCGCTATTACTATTCAACTTTCAATTATGCTTACGCTCAATTCGACGGCAAAGGCAAAATCAAACTCGATATCAACTATCCCGACCGCTTCAAAGAAATGTATGTCAACGATGTCAAAGTCAGCGGCAAAACCATTGAAGCTGAACTCCCTGTACGTATTTTCCTGACCGACGGCAAGGCCTTTACCGGCAAACGCACTCTGCGCATCGCCAACAGCAACGGTCTCCAAAGCGGCAAATCTGAAGCTCTGCATCAGCTCAAACGCTATTATGCAGGTCAGGTTCTGCATTATCTCCACGGCTACAATTCAGTCGTTATGGATTCCGTTTTTGAGGTAAAAAATTCCGATGATGCCGTCGAATTGTACGCAAAAAATGAACAGAAAACTTACGGCAACGGCACTATTCTTACCGTCCTCGTCAACGGTGTTGAAAAAGCAAAAATTGACTGCTGCAAACAGGAGAAAAAATCAAAAGCCGTATGGGATACCAAACTCCGCAAATGGATAATTCCACTCGGCGAATACAAAGGCAAAAAAGTCCTCTTCTCTGTCAAAGTTGATAACAAAGCCTCAAATAACGCCGATATGCAGTTTGTTTCAACTCCCAAAATGATAAAACAAGCTGAACAGAAATTTGTTGAAACTTTCCCAAGCGGTGCAAATCCGCCCAAAGCTTCAGGCAAACATGTCGTTGTCCGCCCGGAGGGAACTCCCGTTTCCGTGAAAAATTACACTCTTCCCGGACGCGGCGCACAGGGAATTATCTTTGAAAAACCTGTAAAAGGTCTCAATTCCGTAAGTATTCCCGGACTTTTCGCCATTGCCCCGAACAGCCGCTATGTTCTGTCAGCAAAAGTACGCAACACTGCAGATAAAAAAGCGACTTTCTACCTCGGAGTCATTCAATATGACAAAAATACCCGACAGATTTACGGCGAACATATCAACCGTCTGGCAGATTCAAGCAGCAAACTGTCACATACCGCAAAAGTCGGAGCCAAAAAACTTATGGTCTTTGACGCTTCCGCATGGCGTGTCGGCGGTTATGTCGGTATCGGTCCTGTACCGAGCCGTCAGCTGGTCGGTCCGATTGTCAATATTGAACAATACGGCGGTGACTGGGGCGTTTACCTCAAAAATCCGCTGAAAAATGAAATTCCTGCGGAAACTGAAGTCGGCGAACACTTCCCGATGGGCACCCACAAATACCTGTACACCGGTAAATTACCCAACGATTTTACCGAAATCGGCGGCGAAATCAAATGGTGGCCCGGTGCAACAAAATTCCAGATAATCTTCTTCGGCAACAGTGCCTCCGAAATCAAAGATATAAAACTTGAGCTTTACAAAAAATAAGCATTTCTTCCGAAGGGGGAGCTGATACAGCAGCTCCCCCTTTGTTCATCCGTTCTTGAAAAAGTTCTCAATTTATAATCACTGCACTTTTTTCAGTTTCAAAATAAGTTCAATGGCTTTTTCCCGCATTTTCTGAGCGATATTGCTGTCGTGAGGATAAATATGAACAACATCTTTTGCGGCATTTTTTATGAATTTGCGAGCATCTGCGGCAACTTTTGAATTGCCGACAGCGAGTTTTTCGAGCATTTTCATATATCGCACATCGTCAATACCGATACGGAGATTTTCCAGGCGCACAGACGGAACAAGTTGACTTCCGGTATCATAAACAATACCGCCGCGCAAAACACGGATAAAATCTATTCCGGGCTGCTGATTATAAAATTCATATATCGACAAAAACTGCGCCCCGATATCCAATGCTTTCCAGGCATGAATTCTGTAATAACGATGCAAATCAAGACGAAGCTGAGTTTCGCAGCAGTAAACTGACCATTCTCTGCCAGGCTGTTTACAGAAATATTCAATATTGACATTACGCTTTTTGTCATAAATCTCATATTGTGAGAAAATCCAGCAGTCAACATTTTCTGCCATTTCCTTTGCATAAATATTGCTTGCATTGGTAATGGTTATATGAACACCGGGAACGGCTTTTTTGAGTTCTGCAGCTGCTCTGGAAAGTTCAGCCAGCGGCAATTCTTTGAGCTGCGGTTCATCGGCAAGTTCTATGGAGTACTCGTTGCGGGGGATTCCGTTGCGCACAATCACATCATCCATAACTTTGCACCAATTGCGCCACGCGTTCCAATATGCGGGAGAATCAAAAGTGATCTCATTTTTCTTCCAGTGCACCTTTTTGAAATTGGCATAAGTTCCGTATGCAACAAGAACTTTTTTCTGTGAAGAAGGCATATTTTTCATATTTTTGGCAATCAGTTTTATATGCGGTTCAAGGAAAGTACGCAGAGTTTCCTTTGCTATTGAACCGTCCTTGTTGAATTTTACGAAAAAATACCACGGAGTAACCATCTGCATACAGACATTGTAATTTTTCATAAAATCAAAATGATACTGATAAACACCGCCGCGGAAACCATTAAGCGGCATAGCATTGTCATCAAGTTCAAAAGGCAGTACTTCAAGTTCAAAAGGAATATGTTTACTTGCAGTATCTTTTACCTCCAGCCCGTTCGGACGATATTTCATTGAAATATATTTATTCTGACTCAGAGGAGTGATATTCAAAGTTCCCCTGTAAATTCCGGGCTTGACATTGTGACAGTCAAACGTCAGCCATATCAAACCGCCGGTTCCGGCAGGAACAGGAACTGAAGAAACGTCATTCAATGAAGAGAGCATATCATAACGCTTTTCGCTTTTTTCTGATTCAGAATCTCTGGATTGAACGCCGCGGCGGATGGATATCTGATTGACCGGGAATAAAGTTCCGTCATCTTTTTTCAAGCCGTTCTGCAAATACCAGTATTCTATTTGCGGTTCAGTCCGTTCCCATCCGCGTGTCAGAGTTACACGGTATTCCTCAAAATCTTTGCTCAAATTGGCAAGCGCAAGTGCCATCGGCGCATGTTCATTAACTGCGGCACGAATTTTGAATTTCGGCTGCGGATCATTCAATTCAGGAACAAGAAACGGCAGTGCAGTATCTGTCGAAGTTTTGATTTGAGCAACAATAAATTTTTCTTTGCCGAGCTTGAGCAGACGATCCTGTTCGGCAAGATATTTCAATTGTGCAAAAGCGAGACCGGGCTCTAAGCTTATCAGTTTTTTTGCATTTTCAAGTTCCGGAGATTTGATGTTTGCAAGCTGTTTTTGAATATACGGTTTGACAGTACCGAAAAACATTGTGCCGAATTTTTCTTTTTCCCCATAACCGAATGCCCATGACGAGTGATCGACCATTCTGCTCCACGCCCAGCGGTTGCCGACATTAAAATCCGGAGTCTTCGGATATTTTCCTGGAGCAATATGCTGACGGCAGATATTGAAAGCGATAAAATCGCCGTTTCCGGGCATTGATTTATAGCCGAGCAGTTCAAAAGGAATCGTTATTTTTGCATTCCAGCCATTTTCTTTCAATGCAGTTTCAGCTGTCCATTTATTACTTTTTATTTCCTTATTGCCGTTTGACATCCACATTCTGCCATCGGCACTGACGACGAATTGGGTAAGGCGGCGATCATTTTTTACCGGAGCAAAATAAATTTCAACTGCATCATTGAGCCATATCGAATTCTGCTTGTTAATTTCAGGCTTTGCTCCTGATAAATCAATATCAAAAACAAGTTTATCTCCGTTACGCCAAATTTTTCCGGAAGTTGTCAAACGTGCTTTTTTGTCTTCCTTCAAATCTCTGAAGTCATTGAATTCTGCTGCAGTTTGAACAGAATTTCCGACAACAAGAGCCTTTGCAGGAGAGATTGCGGCCATATTTATATTTTTCTTTGCATCACGGTTTACGCTGCTTGCGATATTTGGGACATCTTCTTCGATACTGATTTTGTCGATCAGAATATACTGACCGATTTTTTCAGTATCGTCATATCCCCAGAATTGAATACACAGAGCGGCACGTTTTGCATTGGCAGAAGTTTTGAATGTTCCCTGATATTTTGTCCAGTCTTTTTGAACTTTGATCAAATGAATTGAAGTGCGTTTCTTGACCTGCCCGTAATTATTTTTCTCTGAATTCCATTCAAAAAAATTGACCATACAGCGGTTCGTATCACCTTTCAGATCAAACGAAAATTTGTATGTCATGTCAGGTTTACATGCAAAACCGTAAAGTTTTTTATTACCGCCGATACGAACATCGGTATTGACAAATTTTTTGCCGTCTTTCAAAATATGATATGATTTGAGTTCAAATTTCAAACAGCGGTTCCAGGTTTTATCTTCAAT
>JAZOSO010000136.1:0-18966 GCA_045657185.1 Victivallaceae bacterium
CATTTTTGTGACAATAATTCTCATCCGGTCAACATCATACACAATCCCTTCTGCCATTATGGAACTTAATATAATGATTTTTTTTTCAAAAAAATCGGCAGATAAGTTATTGACAAAACTAGTAAATACACTATCTTCAATATCTGATAACGATTTCGGGAACATCAAAACATTAGACTGCGGAAAGGTTGTTGTTGCAATGTCATTCAAATTGATAACTATGTTACCTTTTATCGTTGGTAAAAAGTTTGTCGCTTTCAGCTCCCAATCAACAATATCATACCCGGTATATTGAAAATTAGAGCTTGGCGATGCAAAATATAATGCGGCTCCATCAACACCGCATCCACAACCAATAGAAAGAACTTTTGGTTCTGAACCCAACTGAGGCAACGTCCATAAATATAAACAATAATACTCCGTAAAATAAGCATAAAAATATCGCATCAGATACAAGCTTTGTAACCATTGATTAGAATAACAGGGAGAATGCCCCGCCTGAAAATCTAAATCTTTCAATTCGCACAAATGCCTATTGGAGCCTTGATATTGCTTAAATTTTGCAAAAGCGTTACCCAAAAACCTGTTGATGAACGTTTGCATTGGCGAAAGCCCTGTGTATAACCATATCACTTTTTGCCTCACCGCTTTTCCGGGATGACCTCGAGCCAGTAGTTATTTGGGTCGGTTACGAAGTAAATTCCCATTTCGGGGTTTTCGTAGCAGATAATGCCCATTTCGGCGTGGCGTTTGTGCGCTCCTTCATAATCATCCACCTTGAAAGCCAAGTGAAATTCATTATCGCCGAGGTCGTAAGCTCTGTCCATATCACGCATCCAGGTAAGTTCCAGCTGATGACTTGAATTGCCGTCTTCCAGATAAACGATGATAAAAGAACCGTCTTCAGCATTAATACGGCGAACTTCGTGCATATCAAAAGCATCCTGATAGAATTTAATGCTTTTATCAAGATCAAATACATTAAAATTATTGTGAACCATTTTGAATTTCATATTCATCCTCCTTTTTGATTATATACTGACATAAATATAATCAATATCAATGTAAAAGTCAAATTACTTATCAAAATTTCATGCAATAAACATTTTTTTTATTTTTTTTATGAAATCTTCTTGAAAATTAATTAGCATGTGATATATTTATCTAAGAAATAATTTAGACACTAAACAATAATCATTAAAAGATATATTTTCCGAGTGGGGGAAACTGCAATATGGAATATGAAAAGTTTTTTGAAGCATATAATAAATTTGAACGCAAATGGGCAAATTTTCTATCACACGAAATTTCCTATCACAATACTTCAGCTCTCGGTATGACCGCTTTGCGCATTTGCTATTATGTAGTACAAAATCCTAACTGCGCCCTCAAAGAAATAGCACTTTCTCTCAACATCTCTCTCGGCTCGGCATCGCAAATGGTGCACGCCATGACTATCGGCGGCTTGCTCTCTACAATTCAAAACAAGGATGACAGACGCCGTATCGCAATAGCCCCGTCTGAAACACTCATTCAATTTTTCTCCGAATTAACCGTCTGATATTTCCTGTCAACTATCTCCCTTATTAACTGAACTCTATATTCTCCTCAAAACTAACAGCGCATAAAAAAACACCTTCTGAAAACAGAAGGTGTTTTTGAGTTTTTAATCAGAGATAAGATATTATCTTCAGATTTCTTCGCCGACTTCCCAGCGTGCCATCTGTTTGACGGTCATGTTGGGTTTGAGTTTGGCAAGACAAGTTTTGTCGTCTTTGATCCAGGGCTGGTTGACAAAGCAGACTTCAGTAAACCATTTGTTGATTTTGCCTTTGAGGATGTTTTCAATCATATTGGCAGGTTTACCGGCAAGCTGAACAGTTGCAATTTCTTTTTCTTTGGCGATAACATCTTCGGGAACATCAGCAGAAGTGATGTAGGGAGGACGGAAAGCAGCGACATGCATAGCCATATCAACGAGGAAAGCATCGTCATCTTCGCCTTCAACATTGACCATAACACCGACGCGGCCGCCGCCATGGAGATAGCTGCCGACTTTACCGGCAACTTCCCAACGGACTGCACGGCGGATCTGCATATTTTCACCGATAACAGCGATTTTTTCAGTCAGAGAAGCTGCTTCAGCTTCATTGACTTCAGCGGTGACATCACCGACTTTGGCAACAGCAAGAGCAGTAGCTGCAACACTGTTGACAAAATCCATGAATTTGTCAGTATTAGCGGCAAAGTCAGTTTCGCAAAGAACTTCAACCATAGCAGCATATTTGCCGTCTTTAGCAACAGCGATTTTGCCCTGATTGGTAGCGCGGCCGGATTTCTTTTCGGCTTTTGCAATACCTGACTTGCGAAGGTTTTCAATAGCGAGTTCCATATCGCCGTTAGCGGCGGTAAGAGCTTTTTTGCAATCCATCATACCGGCTCCGGTTTTGTCACGGAGGGTTTTGACCATATCTGCGGTAATCATTTTATAAAATCTCCTGATGAGTTTGGTTTAAATTATTCAGCTTTTTCTGCGGGAGCTTCTGCAGCTGCTTCAGCTTTGGGAGCGGCTTTTTTAGCGGGAGCTTTTTTAGCAGGGGCTTTTTTGGCGGGAGCTTTTTTAGCTTTGGGAGCGGGAGCTTCTTCGCCTTTTTCAGCTTTTTCGTCAGCAGCTTTTTTAGCAGCGGCTTCTTTTGCGTCGCGTTCTTCGACTACGCGTTTCTGATAGATATCTTTGGCAACGAGGATAGCATCTGCAAAAAGATCAGTGATGATCTGGATTGATTTGACAGCGTCATCGTTAGCTGCGACGGGATACTGAACCATAGAGGGGTCGCCGTTTGTATCAACGATAGCAACGATCGGAATATTGAGTTTATTAGCTTCGCGGACAGCATTCAATTCGTGGTCAGTGTCGATAACAACGAGAACTGAGGGAAGTTTTTTCATTGCAGCGATACCGTCAAGGTCGCGGTGCAATTTAACAGCGTTACGGCTGAGAACTGCCATTTCTTTGCGTTTCAGACCTTTTGAAGCGTTTTCGTCGCCGAGAACTTTGTCGATTTCATACATTTTGTTGATTGACTTGCGGATGGTGACGTTGTTGGTCAAAGTACCGCCGAGCCAGCGTTCTGAAACATGATACATGCCGGTGCGTTCTGCCAAAGCTGCAGTGATTTCACGTGCCTGACGTTTGGTACCGACGAAAAGAACATCACCGCCGTTGATAACAACACGCTGCAGGAAGTTGCAAGCGTCAGCGATCTGATGCATAGTTTTGGTAAGGTCAATGATAGAGATACCGTTTTTAGCCCCGTAAACAAAGTGTTTCATTTTGGGGTTCCAGCGTTTGGTCTGATGTCCGAAGTGACAACCGGCTTCCATCAAGTCATTGATAGTAATTTTTGCCATTTTACAGGGCCTTTCTCTTTTCGGATCCTTGCTTTTTGCAGGTATCCATTGGTTTGGTTATTAGTTAAAGTGCAGACTCTTTGCACTTGCAATTCCTATAAAATAGCACACTAACAGAATTTTTCAACCCCCGGATATATTTTTTTCAAAAAATAATAAAAACAAGGTTGTATTTTTGCGTTTAGTATGCTATAATATAGTTGTATATCTCGTAAACAGAGATATTTTATATATATTAACATTTTAACACTGTGTGATTTCCGTGAACAGAAGCAATTATAAATGCTTCTGCAAGATATGATTTTTTGTACTGTTCTTTTCGACAGTACTGTTGCCGTATTCTATATACCGGCGGCATCAGAGAACCGTATTTTTTTACGGTATCCGCAGAGAAATTTGAGCTTAAAGGTGGATTTGGATCTGTTTAATACAGAGAGCGGTTCCCCTGATTTCGGATATTCTGAAAGCTGCGGAAACCAACCTCTCGCTGCGCGTCTGCGCCCCCGCACACTGGCGGATTATGTCGGACAGGAGCATATTTTAGCTCCCGGCAGACTGTTGCGCCGTGCCGTTGATGCGGACATGTTTCACTCCATCATACTCTCAGGCCCGCCGGGTGTGGGCAAAACCAGCCTTGCCGAACTCATTGCCAAAACTACTGACTGCGCATTCCTGCGGCTGTCAGGTGTTACAAGCACCGTTGCCGACATCAGAAATGCCATTGCACATGCAGTAAAACTGAAAAAAGAGTGCGGCAGACGCACTGTGCTTTTTGTTGACGAAATACACCGCTTCAACAAATCTCAGCAGGATTCTCTGCTGCCTGATGTTGAAAACGGCAATATCCGCCTCATCGGTGCGACTACACATAATGTGCAGTTTTATATCGTCGGCGCATTGCTCTCGCGTTCGCTGGTATTTGTCCTGAAACCGCTTACGGAACATAATATTGCAGATTTGCTCCGCCATGCGGCAGTCAGCCCCGACGGCTTTCCCGAAAGAAAAATCGTATTGAATGACGATGCGGTCCGCTTCCTGGCATCTGCCTGTGAAGGCGACGCCCGCAAAGCTCTCAATGCACTTGAACTTGCTGTTCTTACCACCCTTCCCGATGACAACGGCACGACCACTGTCACGCTGGAATGTGCAGAGGACTCAATTCAAAAAAAGTTTATCCATTACGACGATGATGCTCACTACGACAGTGCCAGCGCATTTATCAAAAGTATGCGCGGAAGCGACCCCGATGCGGCAATCTATTACCTTGCCCGTATGCTTGCAGGCAATGAAGATATCCGCTTTATCGCACGGAGACTTATGATTTTTGCCTCCGAAGATATCGGCAACGCTGACCCTGCGGCACTCGGAGTAACAGTTCATGCGGCTCAAGCCGCCGACATGGTCGGTTTGCCGGAAGCCCGCATAATTCTTGCTCAGGCAGTCACTTATTGTGCTACTGCACCGAAAAGCAACGCATCGTATTCGGCAATAAATCAGGCTCTTTCGGATATTGAACACGACCGTGTTCAGCCTGTGCCTGTTCACTTGAGGGATACCCACTCAAATCCCGCTTCAGACACAGAAAAAAATCAGGCGAACTACAAATATCCGCACGATTTCGGCGGTTTTGCAGTTCAGGATTACATGACTGTTGAAAAAAGCTACTACGAACCGAAAAAAATCGGTTACGAAGCAAAAATTAAGGAGCGGATCGATTACTGGAAAAGTCTTCGCGCCGCAGCAAAAAATGGAAATATCTAAAAACGATTTACGGAAAATTTTTAAAGAAAAACGCTTTGCACTCACACCTGATGAACGCAGAGATTTTTCTTCCCGTATCTGCTGCAATGCGGCAAAAACAGATATTTTCAAAGAAAGCCTTTGCGTGGCTTTTTATGCCGCTGATAATTCAGAAGCAGACCTGTGGGAGCTTTTTGAACAATTCAGCGGTGAAAAGAAATTTTTTCTCCCCCGTTACAAGGCGGAAGAAAAAATTTATGAAATGGTGCAAATACACAATCGCTCAAATGACCTCGTCATCGGCAAATACGGATTGGCTGAACCCAAAGCCGAACTGCCGGCGGCAAGTCAAAGTGAGTATGAATGTATGCTGTATCTGGTACCCGGAGTCGCATTTGACTCTCAGTGCCGCCGACTCGGCAGAGGTAAAGGGTTCTACGACCGTTTGCTTGCCGATGCAAAATTTTCGATGGGGATTTTTTACGAGTGTCAACGTTTTGAAGGAGATATTCCCGCAGAACCGCACGATATCAATCTTGATATAATCGTCACCGAAAAACAACTTTACCATACTCCGGCTGAACGTAAACAATGCCGGATAAAAACAAACTAAACTGAAAAAGGAAAACAAAAAATGACAACCATGATGATTGCAGCTGCTGCCGCAATAGGCGGCATCGTTGTAGGAATCATCGTTTTTGCAGTAATCACTGCAATCCGTAAAGATTCCGCCGTTAAAGCGGCAGATAAAATCCGCCGCGAAGCAGAAAAAGAAGCAGACCATATCGTACGCGAAGCACGCGTCAGCGCAAAAACCGACATTATCAAAATGCGTGAAGAATGTGAAGCCGAACTCAAAGAACGCCGCAAAGAACAGCAGAATATTGAGAAACGCCTCTCTCAACGCGAAGAAAACCTTGAACGCCGTGCTGATACTCTCGAAAACAAAATGGACGACCTTGAGAAAAAAGAAAAAGATATCGCCCAACTCAAAGAACGCCTCTCTGCCCGTGAAACTGAATTGAAACAGTCAATCTCAAAACAGATTGACGAACTTGAACGCATTGCTCAGCTTGACCGTCAGAGCGCAACCGATATGCTTTTGGAAAAACTTAAAAATGAAGTCAAAAATGAGTCCGGCATCCTTGTCCGTACTATCCTTGACGAAGCTAAAGAGAAAGCCGAAAAAGAATCACGCCGCATCCTTACCTGTGCAATTCAGCGTTACGCTTCAGAATGTACCTATGAACGCACCACTGCAACTATTCCGCTGCCCACAGATGAACTCAAGGGCCGCATCATCGGCCGTGAAGGACGCAATATCCGCGCTATTGAAGCCGCAACAGGTGTAAGCATTCTGATTGACGATACCCCCGAAGCAGTCGTTATCTCCTGCTTTGACCCCATCCGCAAAGAGGTCGCCCGCCAGCTCATGGAACGCCTCATCGGTGACGGCCGTATCCACCCCACCCGTATTGAAGAACTTGCAAAAAAAATCGCCAAAGAACTTGACGACGAACTCTTCAGCGTCGGTGAAGCTGCTGTCCTTGAAACCGGTATTCAGGGGGTCGCTCCGCAGGTTGTCAAACTTCTCGGCCGTCTCAAATACCGTTACAGTTTCTCCCAGAATGTCCTCAAACACTCCCTTGAAACAGCCTACTTTATGGGTATGATTGCAGCGGAACTCGGTTTGGATGAACAGAAGGCAAAACGCATCGGGCTTTTCCATGATATCGGTAAAGCCATTGACCACGAAGTTGAAGGTCCGCATGCTCAAATCGGTGCTGATATACTCCGCAAACACAATGAAGCCGCAGATGTTATTCATGCTGTTGCCGCTCACCACGGAGAACTTGAAGTCAATTCACTTTACGATATTCTCATCAACGCCTGCGATACTTTGAGCGCATCCCGCCCGGGAGCCCGCAGTGAAACTACCGAACTCTATCTCAAACGCCTTGAACAGCTTGAAAATATCGCCCACGACTTCCCCGGTGTTGAAAACTGTTTTGCACTTCAGGCCGGCCGTGAAGTCCGCGTGATCGTCACTCCCGAAAAAGTTCACGAAGGCGAAGCCCAGATGCTTGCAAAAGATATCTGTCAGCGCATTGAGAAAGAGATGAACTATCCCGGTCAAATCAAAGTTACCATCATCCGCGAAACCCGTTCTGTTGAATACGCAAAATAATTTCGGAGTTCAATATCAAAATGCCGCATCGTGTCTCGCTTGAAATAAATCTTGATAAACTTGAAAAAAATTTCCAAGCCATTCTTGAACGGGTCTCTCCCGCTCAAGTTATGGCTGTTGTCAAAGCAGATGCTTACGGACTCGGAGTTCAGAAAATCGCTCCGGTTCTCAAAAATGCAGGAGCTTCATTTTTCGGCGTAGCTGATATCAATGAAGCACTTGAAATTGCACATCTGAATCTGCCTGTTCAAGTTTTGGGCAATCTCTTTGCGAATGAGATTGCCGATGCGGTAAAAATTGACCTGATATGCCCTCTTAATGATTTCAAAATCGCCTCTCTTATCAATGCGGAAGCGGCTCGGCAGAACAAAATTGTCCGCGGAGCACTTACCATTGACAGCGGCATGGGCAGAATCGGCATGGTTGCCGACAGCGCATTTGATGAAATTGTCAAAATCAAAAGTGAATTGAAAAATATTGAGATTTTCGGTATTTATTCACATTTTGCCACTTCAGGAAAAATCAATGACACCTACACATTGACTCAAATGCAGAAACTCCGAAACCTTTATCAAAGACTTCAAGATGCGGGGATAACTATACCTTATATATATATAGCTGCAAGCGGAGGCATTGCCAATTATCCGCAATCATACTCCGCACCTTTCAATCTTGTGCGTGCGGGAATTGACATGTACGGATACTGCGATTCATGGCAGCTTGAAGAAATTGCTCAGATGAAAGCAAAACTTATTTCCGTCCGGGAACTCCCGGAAAATTCCTCAATCGGTTACAACCGCCTCCATACTTTGAGCAAAAAATCTCTCATAGGGACAATCGGAGCCGGTTATGCCGACGGAATTCCGCTGGCACTCTCAAATTGCGGATATGTATTGGTCAACGGCGTCAAATGTCCGATAGTCGGCAGAATTTCCATGGATTATACAACAATTCTGCTGGATGATGTACCTTATGCAAAAGTCGGAGATGAAGTCGTACTTTTCAATTCCGAACTTTCAATTCGCCAATGGTCAGAAACAAAAGGCACTCATTTACACGATATTCTTTGCGGGATAGGCAATCGCGTCAAACGGATATACAAACATAACGGAGCAAAAAATGACTGATATTTCACCCTTTATTGAAAAAGAACAGCTTTATTTCCGCAGCGGCTCACGCATGACCGTACAGGAACGCAAAGCCGCACTCAATAAACTTGCTGCCCTGCTCAAAGAAAACCGTGAAAAAATCTTCTCCGCCCTTTATGAAGATTTACACAAATCAGAAAATGAAGCATCTATAAGCGAATTCATTCCGCTGATAACAGCAATCCGTTATCTGATAAAAAACCTCCGCCGTTTAGCTGCACCGTCTTCTGCAGGTGCATCAATCGCCAACTTCGGCGGCAGAGGCAAAATAATCAAAGAACCTTACGGCAATGTTCTCGTTATCAGTACTTGGAATTATCCGCTGCTATTGAGCATTGAGCCGCTTGCCGCCGCACTTGCCGCAGGCAACAGTGTCGTTCTCAAAATGTCCCCGCTTGCCCCGTCAACGACCCGTATACTGACTAATCTGATAAATGATTATTTCAATAATGAACATGTAATTGTTGCAGCAAATGACTCGCCGGAAGAACTGCTCCGAATAAACTGGGATTATATCTTCTTTACAGGCGGTACCCGCATGGGCAGAGTTGTTGCCGAATGCGCCGCCAGAAATCTCACTCCGGTAACATTGGAACTCGGAGGCAAAAATCCCTGTATTGTTGACGAATCAGCTGATTTGAAACTTGCCGCCAAGCGTATCGTCTGGGGTAAATTTATGAATGCGGGACAAACCTGCGCCGCCCCCGATTATTTGCTGGTGCATAAATCAATTCAAAGCAAATTTATGAATATACTGCGCAAAGAAATCATCAAAGCATACGGAGACAGCCCGGAAGAATGTCCTGATTACGGCAGAATTATCAATGCCGACCACTATAAACGGTTGTCTGACATCATCTGTCATGGCAAACTTGTCACCGGCGGCGAGCGCAATCCGGACTCTCTTTATATTGCTCCGACTGTTGTTGAAGATATTCACTGGACAGACCCGATTATGGACAATGAAATTTTCGGGCCGATACTTCCGGTTATCAGCATGAATTCAATAGATGAAGTTTTGCCGCTTATTGCACAGCGTCCGAAATCACTTTCCGCATATTATTACGGTAAAAACCGCCGCAATATGAAAAAATTTCTTAATTCCGTAAGTTTCGGCGGCGGTTGTATAAATGACTGCATCATGCACCTGTGCAGTCCGCATCTGCCTTTCGGCGGAGTCGGCACAAGCGGCATGGGTGCATATCACGGCAAAGCAAGTTTCTACACATTCACTCACTGCAAAAGTATTCTTGTGCAGACAACGCTTTTCAACTTTCCTCTGCGTTTTCCGCCCTTCGGGGCTTTAAAACAATTTATAATCAAACTTGTTACCAAATCAATATAAGAAAGGATCAAAAAATGGACAAAATCAGAGTAGCAATTTTCGGTGCTGCAGGTTATGCAGGTGAAGAACTTCTCCGCATTCTCACCCGTCACCGCAAAGCTGAAATCGTAGCAATCACCTCCCGTAAAAATGCAGGTCAGCCAATCAGCAGCGTTTTCCCCCGCTTCACCAATTCAGGTTTGACCTTTGTCATGCCTGACGCTGCCTCACTCAAAGGCAAATGCGATGCCGCAATTCTGGCACTGCCCCACGGTCTTGCCACTGAATTTGCAGTTCCTCTGCTGGAACAGGGAATCAAAGTTTTTGACATCAGCGCAGACTTCCGTTTGAGAAGCCCTGAAAAATATAAAGAATACTACGGTGCAGAACATCCTGCAAAAGAACTTCTCGCAAAAGCTGTTTACGGTCTTCCTGAACGCTATCGTGCAGAAATCGCCAAAGCCGACCTCGTCGCCTGCCCCGGATGCTATCCCACCAGCAGTATTCTGCCGACAGCTCCCTTGCTTGCCGCAGGTCTCGTCAGTACCAAAAATGTCGCTGTCGTTTCAAGTTCCGGCGTAACCGGTGCAGGCCGCAAGGTTGACCTCGCTTACATCTTCCCCGAATGTAACGAATCCGTCAAAGCATACAAAGTTTTCGGACATCGCCATCTGCCCGAAATCGAACAGGAAATGGCAGCCGCCGCCAAAGTTGACGATATGGCAATCAATTTTATCCCCCATCTCGTCCCCGTCAACCGCGGTATCAACTCAACCATCCTGCTTGATGCCATGCCCGGCTGTACTATGGAAAAAATCGCTCAAGTTTATGAAGAAGCATACGGCAACGAACAGTTTGTCCGCGTTCTTCCCGCCGGCCGTACCTCCGATACCAAGTATGTCACTATGACCAATACCTGCGAAATCGGTTTCAACTACGACCCGCATACCAACAAAGTCATCCTTACCTCCTGCATCGACAACCTTACAAAAGGCGCATCAGGTCAGGCAGTTCAGTGTATGAACATCCGTTTCGGTATTGATGAAGCTGAAGGTTTGATTTAAATTTGAACCGATAAGAAATTTTACGGATTTGAGAAATTAAACTCTGTCAAATCCTTAACAAAAAAGCTCTGTTCCGACACTTGGAACAGAGCTTTTTTATTAGGCTGTGTTATAAAAAATGACTGATTTATTGCAGTGGGAGAAGAAAAAACCTTTTGGCGTTCCACCCGCCTTTTTATATGGTTCTTTTCTTCTCCCCCTGTCTTGTCCTGTCATAGCCTTCGGCGACGGCGGAACCCCCTCATCTTTTTCCAAACCTTTTAATTATATTTGACATTTTCTTCAGTCAAATTTATAGAAAATTATTGGAAAGATGATAAAAATCAGTCTATATTTAGTACAGAGCCTTTTATTATCAGACTAAATCAATATTCAATATCAGGAGTTATCGGGTCATAACGGGGATGTTCGACTTTGGGAATACGGGTACCGCCGCAGCGGTAAATTGCCGGCGGAGCATCACATTCAACTTTGAAAGTCGGACGGAAAGTCTGACTGATATCTTCAGGAATATCAAAATGAAGTTTTCCGCCGTTCTGAGTAAACGGAATTTCACGCCCCTGACAAGTTATTTTAAGAGCTTTGCACTGCAAGCCTGTCAGAGTGTAAAAACGGGGATGATACTTCATTATAATGAAAAGATTATTTTTTGAGCAGGTAAAGTCAGCCTGAGTATCCCAATCGCCTCTGTCAAGCGGAGAAGCGATTGTCGGAGTAAGCGGCATGGGGTCGCAATCAGTAAGAGCTTCATCACCGCCGTTTTTAAGCCATGAACCGACTTTGCGGAGAATTTCAACCGTTGCTTCAGGGATAGAACCGTCACCTCTGGGGGCAACATTCAGCAACAGATTGCCGCCGCCTTCGGCACAGGTTCTGAGCATATTGGAAACTTCAACGGGATGTTTCCATGTATCGTCACCCTCGACATAGCCCCATGAATTATTGAGAGTCATGCAAGCCTCCCACGGACGATAAGGTACGGGAGCGGTCAAATGGCGTTCGGGAGTGCCGAAATCGCCGGGAAGACAATTTCTGCCGTTAAAAATCAAACCGGGATTGATTTCTTTAAGCATGGCATTCATTTTTTCAGCCTGCCAGCCGTCAGCATTAAAGGGCCACCAACCGTCATACCACATGACATCAATGGGCTTGAATTTTTCAACAAGTTCTTTCAAACGGGCAAAAGTTGCATCAATGAATTTATCATAATCGGCTTTATTTTCCAATGCACAAACTGCATCAGGCTGATCAAACCAGTTATTGAGACTGTGATAAAGTGCGATTTTGAGACCGAATTTACGGCAGGCGGCAACCATTTCAGCAACGAGGTCACGGCCGCAGATTTTAACGGAATTATGGTCGGAAAGTTCAGTATCAAACAGACGGAAACCGTCATGGTGCATGGTAACGAAAACGATATATTTCATACCTGCATCTACTGCAAGCTGACAGATTTCCTCAGCATTGAACTTTTCGGGATTGAATGTTTTGGCGATTTCACACATTTCCTCAGCAGAGAGCTGTTCACGGTTCATTACCCATTCACCGCGAGCCATTGAGCTGAAAAGCCCGTAATGAAAAAACATTCCGTACTTTAATTTTACAAATTCTTCAGGTGTCATTTTTATCTCCTTTGGTTAATATTTGATATCAGGTGTAATCGGGTCATAACGCGGATGTTCCGCTTTGGGAATACGCATACCGGCAGTACGGTAAATTACAGGAGGAGAGTCACACTCCACCTTGAAAACAGGACAAGTCACATTCTGAAATTCCTGCGGGACATCAAATGAAAATTTATTACCGTTCTGAGTAAAAGGAATATCAACTCCGCTGCATGAAATTTTCAGAACTTTATTCTGCAAACCTGCAAGCGCATAATATTTCGGCTGGTATTTGGAAATAAGATAAAGATTATTTCCTTTGGCAGTAAAGTCAACCTGCGGGTCCCAATCTCCGCGGTCGCCTGCTTGCGGCAGCATAGGCGCAAACGGCATAGGTTCACAGTCAGTCAACGCTTCATCGCCGCCGTTACGCAGCCATGCCCCGACCTCTTTCAAAATGCGTATTGCCTCTTCCTGAAACGAACCGTCTCCGCAAGGTGCAACATTCAGCAGAAGATTTCCTTTATTCACTGCGGCAAATTCAAGCATTTTGATAATTTGATAAGGCTGCTTGTAACAAACATTGCCGTTCTGGTAACACCATGTATCACTCATGGGAATACATGTTTCCCACGGACGGTAAGGAACGGGAATATCAAAATGCTGTTCAGGAGTTGCATAGTCACCGGCAAGACAATTTCTGCCGTTGAAAAGCAAATCGCTTTGAATTTCTCTCAGCATAGCATTCATTTTTTCAGCCTGCCAGCCGTCAGCATTAAATGGCCACCAGCCGTCATACCAGATAATATCAACCGGCTTGAATTTTTCAACCAATTCTTTCAGACGGGCAAAAGTTTTACTGATAAAAATATCATAATCTTTTTCATTTTCCAGCGCGGCAACTGCATCGGGCTGTTCATACCAGTTATTCAAACTGTGATAAAGACCGATTTTCAGACCGTACTTGCGGCAGGAAGCAACCATCTCCGCAACGAGGTCACGACCGCACATTTTAAATGAATTGAAATCAGTAAGAGCGGTATCATAAAGACAGAACCCCTCATGGTGCATAGTAGTAAAAACAATATATTTCATCCCTGCATCAACTGCCAGACGGCAAATTGCATCAGTATCAAAATTTACAGGATTGAAAGTCTTGGCTATTTCAAACATTTCTGCCGGAGATATCTGCTCACGGTTCATCACCCATTCACCGCGGCCGAGCTGACTGTACAATCCGTATTGAATAAGCATGCCGTAACGCATGGAAACAAATTCATTTATATTCATAAAATATACTCCTTGTGTATTTTTCAATACTATACAATATAAAAATGAATTTGCAACTTGCTTTTTCAAAAAAACATGATACATTGTCAATCGGAGGTTTATATGGCACGCAAAAAAACAACAGAAAAAAACAATGGCAAAAAGAAAAAAGCCGAACCCGTAAAAGAAATAAAAAAAACTTATTATAAGTTTAAGAAAATAACCCGCTTCGCCGCCGTTCTGGCTGCTGTATTCGGATTGAGTTTCGGCAGTTCGTTTCTGCGCAATCCCGAATCTTCTTTAAGTACATTTTCTTACGAAATGTATGACATCGTATATGAACTTTTCTCCGACTTTGACAATCTGGAATACGGCATTCCCGGCAGACAGGACACAATCATAAAGCGTGAAGGGTACGCTCTCGGCTACTCAAAAAAATATAAACAGCCGCTTTGGGTCGCATACAACATTACCGCAGATGAAGCAAAACAGAAAAAAAGCAGCCGCGATGACAACTTCCGTTCCGACTGGAGACTTTGGGGCAGTTCCGCCACTCCCGAAGATTACAAAGCAAGCGGATATGACCGCGGTCATCTCGCTCCTGCTGCCGATATGCGCTGGAGCCGCAAAGCCATGAGTCAGTCTTTTTTCATGTCCAATATGTCACCGCAAAATGCCTCACTCAATCGCGGAGCATGGAAAAAACTTGAGGAAAAAATCCGGGAGCTTGCAAAAAAATACAACAAAATCCATGTCATTTCAGGCCCTGTTTTCAACGGAGATAATTACAAAAAAATCGGCAGGAGCCGTGTCGCAGTCCCGCATGCCTATTACAAAGTTCTTTACGCCCCCGAACAAAATGAAATGATAGGATTCATCCTGCCGAACAAAGATGCAGATAACAATTTGAGCAAATACGCAGTCAGCGTTTATGATGTTGAAGACGCAACACAGCTTGAATTTTTTATGGCTGTTGCCCCTGACGGCAGAAAGAAACTGAAAAACAAAATTAACGAATCCTTTTGGGATTTATAGAAAAACTCCTGTTTTATCCATAATAAAATGCATTTTTCACTTGACTTTTTATATAAATTGAGTTAAATTGTTCGAGTATTAAAATTTTTTGAATTTTAGCATATAAGGATTGCCTGTTTGATGAGTTTGAGAAAAAAGCTGAAATTTTTCGGAATAAATCTGTATAACCGTATCGTAAAAGAAAAAGCATCACCTGAATATATCGCCAGGGGGTGGGCTATCGGTATGTTTTACGGTTGCCTGATTCCGTTCGGTTTTCAGTTACTTTGTTCCATTCCGACAGCATTTCTGCTCAAAGGCAGCAAAATCGGGGCGACTTTCGGAACACTGCTCACCAACCATTTTACAATTTTTATCATCTATCCCGTACAATGTCTGGTCGGTAACCACATTATCGGCGGCAATCTGTCATACGAAGCAGTAAATTTGGCAATGCAAAATGTTCTGATTCAGCAAAACTACACTGCACTTATGGAACTCGGACGCGACTTACTGATATCATTTTTCGTCGGCGGAGCACTTTTAACTTTGCTAATGACTCCCATCACCTATTTTTTAGTCAAAAAAATGGTAATAAGCCACCGCAGGCACAAACAAAAAAAACAGCTCTGAATTTAAATACATAAATACAAAAAAGCACTTTTAACAAATTGTAAAAGTGCTTTTTTGTTATCCTCATTATACTGTAAAAAATTACAGCACGCCTTTAGTTGACATAACGCCTTTGATACGCGGGTCAACTTGAGTAGCCGCATCGAGAGCGCGGGCAAATGCCTTGAAAATTGCCTCAAGTGCATGATGTGTTTCGCCGGCGCGAATTAAATCAATATGCAAATTCATACCGGATTTGACAGCAAGTGCCTGGAAAAACTCATGAAAAAGCTGTACGTCAATATCACCGACAACAGGAGCGGGACACTTGACATTATAAACAAGATACGGGCGGTTTGACAAATCCAGTGCGACCTGAGCGAGAGCTTCATCCATCGGCAGCAGAAAACTTCCGTAGCGGCAAATTCCTGCGCGGTCCCCGAGAGCCTTACTGATTGCATCGCCCATTACAAGTCCCAAGTCCTCCATCGTGTGGTGATAATCGACCTCAATATCTCCTTTTGCAACAATTTCAAGGTCAAAAAAACCGTGTTTGGCAAAAAGAGTCAGCATGTGATTCAGAAACGGAATTCCTGTATCAATTTTACTTTTTCCCTGACCGTCAACATTAAACTTGAGCTGAATATCAGTTTCACCGGTAACGCGTTTGATTTCTGCATATCTTTCCATAAAAAAACTCCTTTTTTTTAAATATTCTTCTATAAAATAACTCTTTTATGCAATTTGTCAAAATTTTTTCTTCATTTAATGCAAAAAAACCTTGAAAAAGTAAAAAAAAGAGCTATATTGCTTATCAAGTGCCCGGATGGCGGAATCGGCAGACGCAACAGACTTAAAATCTGTTATCCATTGGGTGTACGGGTTCAAGTCCCGTTCCGGGTACCATTTACTTTTCTTTCCGGGTGAAAGAAAAGTAAAACAAAAGAAAGCCGTCTCCTTTACTTTCTTCAAAAAGAAAGTAAAACAAAAAAAATATCACACACATCCCATCTATAACCTTTTTCTCTATCCCTTCATCTTCTCATTAACAATAATCTTATATAGTCTTCTTTAGCCCATTGATAAATTAATCAACATAAAAAAATTTTTAATTTTTTTATTTTTTTAATTTGTTTTTTTGCAATACATAAAGTATATTTATCTGAAATAAATATTTTTTATGCTGTAAAAAAATGGAGAGTAACAATGAAACAAGAAGTAATTCCCAACGGCGGAATCCAATATATATCTCAATTCGCAGCAATACAACAAATTATATATTTGGACTTTGATGGCGAATTAACAGATTATAATGGTGAAATTCTGACTGTCAATAATATTGAAGTTATTGATCCGCAGCTTTCACAAGAACGCATTGATAAAATTGTTTTTGAATTAAATGAAAAATATGCATATTTAAATATAAAATTTGTTACAGTAATTCCTGAAAACACTGAATATTCTACTGTTTATATCGGAAAAACATCTTCTTTTGACAAATATGGCACTTTTGCCGGAATTGCAGAAACAATTGACAACGGCAATAAAAATAAAGTAGATAAAGCCTTTGTTATGTTGGATGCCGCATATGATGATGCAACAATTATAACAACGATTTCTCACGAAGCTGACCATTTGTTAGGCCTTCTTTCGCATGACGGCGACGGTCTTGCAAAATATGCCTGTACATTTTATAATGAAACTATTTCGGGTAATTTTAACGGACAAGGAGGTATTTATAATATTGATACTTGGCGCAATGACGATCAAATTTGCAGCTCTCGTTGTGCTTCCCCAGCTGTTTTTTATAATAGAATAGCCTATGATACAGTTTTAACAAATGGAAGATTTCGCATAAAAACAGGACACAGTATAGTTTCTGCATATATAGGGAACGATGCCTTAGTTACTTTAGCAGCAAATATAATTATCAGCAGCGGCACCGAACATGAAAGACATGAATCTGCTTACGCCGATGCTGTGACAGTAACAAGTGGAGGAGTGCTGCATGTCGGTATTGAGGGGCGTGCTACAAATATAACTATACAATCAAGCGGAACTATTGCTCATGGTTGGACAGATAAAGCTCTTATACATCATGGGAGTAATGCAGCATTTATTTCTGATTTTAATCAGGACGGACAGGTTTTCGGACGAATAGATAATTTTAATTTCAATGGCCACCTATATGCGCAAGGCGCAAAACTTAATAATGTTACAGTTGGCAAAGAACCAAACCCGCATGGCGGTTACTTTTACGGTTATTTATACTTAAATGACGGAAGTATTGCAACAAATACTACTATTCAAGGGATTATGTATGTAAATTCAGGTAATTCGGCTGTAAATACTGTTATTGTCGAAAATGGACATTTATATGCATCTTCCGGGGCAGTGCTTAATAATTTGACTATGAGCGGCGGTTCTGCACAAATAAATTCCGGAACAAATATCAGCGGTACTCTGAATGTTAACGGTGGTACTCTGATATTTTCAGGAGGAGAGTATTCCGTACCTTTGATAATTCGTAACAGCGGTTTGGTTGAAGGAACGTCAAGTGCTATTATCAAAGGGGCTAAAATATATTCAGGCGGGACTCTCGGCGGCAGTAATTCTTATGTTGCAAGCAACACTGTTGTTTACTCCGGAGGATATCAATTTGTTTACTCCAATAAATTCGTATATAATACCACTCTTTCTTCAGGTGGTTCAATGCTTGTTTATGGTTCTGCATTCAATACTGTTATTGACGGCGGAGTGCAGAATATAAGCGGAGGTTACGATAGCGGATACGCAGAAAATACAATAATTAAGAATGGTTCTCAAGTATTGCTTCAAAGAGGACGATGCAGTGCAGTCAGTACATATATCAGTTCCGGAGCTGTTCAAATTGTCAATAACTATACCGAAGCACATAATACAATTATTTCCGAAGGCGGGCTGCAGGAAATCATCGGCGGGGGAAATGCTCTTGCTCTTGCTATAAATACTGTAGTTTATGGTACGCAAACATTAACTTCAAAATATGCTTTTGCCAGTAATACAGAAGTTTACGGCAAACAATTTATTGATAATAATGCTTCAGCATGCGATACAATCGTTAAATCAGGCGGCAAAGTAAATCTCGGTTCTGATGTTTATGTTTCCAATTTACAGATTGATGCCGGAGGTTACGTAAGCGGAAATTCAGCGGCATTACTCTATGGAAATGTAAATATTGAAGGCACGTTGACTGCTGTATGTTCTGCTAAGACTTGTACTGTACAAAAAGGCGGACTTTTAAGTAATTCTGTTATAACAGGACGTTATAATTCTTGCACAACCATTATTTCTCAGGGGGGAAGTGCTATTGATGTTACAATAGCAGGAAGTAGTGCTGTAATAAGTGCGGTTATAGATAAAGAAACTTATCTGGATGTAAACCTTAACGGAAGTAAATTATTGGCGGCAAATGGCATAGTAACACAAGGAAATATAACAAGAAAATCATATTTGCAAATAAATTCTGATGCAAAAGCAGAAAATATAACAGTCGGAGCAAACGGAAGCATGACTGTTTATGGAAGTGCTAATGAAACTTTAATTAATTCCA
>JAZOSO010000137.1:0-4095 GCA_045657185.1 Victivallaceae bacterium
CTGGAAAGTTTACATACTCCTGCGATATCCATTTTTTTCATTTCCGCAATAAAGCGTGGAAAATTTGGATAACGGTTTTCTTTCAGCATCGCAATGAGATGCTTGATTCTCCGGATATTGTATTTTTGCATTGGTACTCTAAAATTATAATAATGTTGCCGTAATATATGCTTAAAAAATAAAAAATCAAATAAAAAACAGGCAGACCGGAAATAAAAAGAGAAAAATTTGTTTTGTCACGAAATGCTAAGTATAGAGTTTTGCAAATTCAGATTTTTGGTTGAGGGGGATTTTAGAGGTTTTGACTCATTTCAAGCGGGTCGGATTATAGGTTTCAGAAGTGGCGCTTGGCAAATGCGTGTCCGGAACCGGTTTTGAGATAGGCTTCAAATGCGGCGGCTTTTTCTTTGGTTTCAAAGGCGAAATATGATTCAACTTTCCATGGTTTAAACTTTGAGGTATGAGGAATTTCACCTGCATTGTGTTTGGCAAGACGGGATTTCAAATCTGCTGTACTGCCGATATAACGCTGTTCCGGGTGGGAGATGCTACGGATAATGTAGGTGTAAAACATATCTGTTGAACCTTTCCTGTTTTCTTGGCGTGATTGCCCTTCGTCGCTAAAGCTATGGAGGGCATGATTTTCCCTGCGGAGCAGTTTTTGTGCCTTTTTAAGGCACAAAAAAAGCAGCTCAATGAGCTGCTTGGAAAATCATGGTGGAGTATAAGGAACTCGAATCCTTGACCCCCACACTGCCAGTGTGGTGCTCTAGCCAACTGAGCTAATACCCCATATTCAATATGAGACTTAATATAATACGATTTTTTGTAAATGCAAATCGTTTTATGAAAAAAATCGCGTTTTTTTGCAGTTTTATTATATTTTTTGCGATTTTCTTTTGTTTTGCATTTGAATTTTTCTGCATTTGCCTATATAATATAATAAGTTTATATTAACACAAGGAACTTTGCTTATGCTGTCTCAAAAAATATCTAAATTTCTTTCCGCAGATATCGGTATCGACCTCGGAACCGCAAACTGCCTCGTTTATGTCAAGGACAAAGGCATTGTGCTTAATGAACCGTCCGTCGTCGCAATCAACAAAACTACACGCGAAGTTCTCGCTGTCGGCGCAGAGGCAAAAGCCATGCTCGGTAAAACTCCCGGTAATATTGAAGCTATCCGTCCTATGAAACGCGGTGTTATCGCTGATTTCTTTATTACTGAAGCTATGCTCAGTTCTTTTATTCAGAAAGCTATGCGTCTTGTTTCATGGCATCAGAGAATTTTGCGTCCCTCAATCCTTATCGCGGTTCCCTCAGGTATTACCGAGGTTGAGAAACGCGCAGTTAAAGACAGTGCAAAACATGCCGGAGCAGGCGATGTCATGCTTATTGAAGAGCCTATGGCAGCGGCAGTCGGTGTCGGTTTGCCTGTCGCTGACCCCGCAGGCAGTATGATTGTCGATATCGGCGGCGGTACCACTGAAGTTGCAGTTATCTCTCTTTCCGGTATCGTAAGTGCAAAAAGTGTGCATGTCGGCGGTGATGAATTTGACCTTGCTATTACTTCTCATATGAAAAAATTCTATAATCTGATGATTGGTGAATTGACCGCAGAAGAAATTAAAATCAAAATCGGCAGTGCGTACCCTCTCAAGGATGAAGAATTTCTCAATGTCGGCGGTATTGATATCGTGAGCCGCGTTCCCAAAACTGTAAAAGTCGCAGCAAAAGAGGTGCGTAACGCTTTGCAGGAACCTGTTACTTCTATTATTGAAGCAGTTCACGGAACTCTGGAGCTTTGTCCGCCGGACCTCGCTGCTGACCTCATTAATCGCGGTATCATGCTTGCCGGCGGCGGTGCTTTGCTGACCGGACTTGACCGTTTGCTGACAGAGAAAACCGGTTTGAACGCCAATGTTGCGGAAGAGCCTCTCAATGCAGTCGCCAGAGGTACAGGTATTATGCTGCAAAATGATTTCATGCACCGCATGTAATTTATATTTAACAGATTGCAAAAAACTCCGCCTTTCAAAAGCGGAGTTTTTTTTGTGTTTTTTTCAGAAGTTCAGCAAGCGTAAAAGGGTTATTTTCAACCGTATGTTTTTGCGGGAGGCAGCAGCATGGAAAATCGCAGACAGCAGTTTATATTTAAACGGCATTACATTTTGCAATAATTGCAATTCATTATGGTATAAGTTTTTGTAGTTCTGCCACAGTGTATCTGCTTCAGGGGAATTTTGAAGTCTGCCGAATTTATTTGCATAGCGGACAAAGCGGTGCATGAGGTATTTTTCAATTTCTTTTTTGAGTTTTGTTCCTGGGGCGAATTGTGTGTAAATTTTCAGCAATTTAGATGTAACGGTGATATTGGTGGAAATTGCGGTTTTGCCGTCGCGTTCAGAGTTTGTGACTGAGTTCGGATTGTGGCGGTAATAATAAAAATTACCGCTGACGCAGACGCTTTTTGCAGACTTGAGAAATGCCTGAAAGTTGAATTCAACATCTTCGGCAAGTCTCACTCCTTTGGGGAATTTTATATCGGCAATGAGTGTGCGCTTATACAATTTATTCCATAGTGCATAGGAGAGATTTTTAAATTGTTCAGCACGGACAGAGTCCGTTGATTTCTCTGCAACGGATGGTTTTTTGTCTCTTGTTTTCAGGATTTTTCCGTCGTTGTCAACGCGTTTGAAACCGCACATGACGAGGTCAGCATCATTTGTCTCTGCGGCGTTGATAAGCTTTTCGTAATAATCACTTTCAATATAATCATCACCGTCAAAAAATGCAACATATTCACCGACTGCCGCGGCAAGTCCGATGTTGCGTGATTCAGCTGCTCCCTGATTTGGATTATTTTGAATAAGTTTTATGCGGCTGTCATTTGCCATGAGTGATTTTATGTATTTTACATTATTCGGATTTGGCGAACAATCGTCAACAACAATGATTTCAAAATCTGTAAATGATTGAGCAAGAAGTGATTGCATGCCGATTTGCAAATATTCATCATCAATGTTGTGACAGGGGAGGATGATTGAAAGTTTCATTATACAATATCTTCTTTTTTGACTTCAATTTCAAATGCCGTTGTTTTGACGGCGGTGACGGGAGTATTTTTATCAATAACGGAACCGTCAAAACTTCTGCCTTCAAAAATTTTGTCTGCGAATTTTACTTTGCCTGTAGGCTTGAGCGGTGTCAGAGTAATGCCGCACATATTCGGAGTTACAATTGCAGAAGGAACGGAAACAGGGCTTTTTTCAACTTCGCCCGAGGTGGCATGAAGTGTAAATCTGCCGAAAAATTTACTTTTGGGGAGAACATACATATACAAAATTATGCAAATTACAAGTACAGTAAGCAGTGACAGAACAACGACTTGCAATCCGGTATGCAGATTGCCTGAACCGAATGCACTTAATAGTGAAAAGATAATACAGCCGAAACCGAGAATTCCGACAATACCGAAGCCGGGAATAAGGAATATTTCCAGCAAAAGCAGTATCAATCCGACGAAAAATATGACCATGGGACCCCATTCTGACGCCCCCGATGCTACATGACCGAGAAAGAATAAAACAATAAAAAGCGTTCCCAATGTTCCTGAAACACCGAACCCCGGAGTTCGTATTTCTATAAAAATCCCGATAAGTCCGAAAGTCAGAAGCAAGCCGGAAAGTACGGGATGCGACAGAAATGAAATTATCTGTTCAATGCCGTCTTTTTTTACTTCCACAAGTTCGGCATTCGGTGCGCCGAGGGCGGTAATAAGTTCGGTTTTGTCTTTAACAACATAGTCGACAACATTGAGTTTGAGAGCTTCATTGGCGGACAATGTGAGCGGAGAACCGCTTTTGTGGTCAATGCCGTCGGCAGCTTTTGTAAGTTCAATATACGGGTCGCAGGCGGCACGGATGATTTTTACGGGGCGGTTGTTTTTTTCTGCAAGAAGCTGCATGATTTTGTAGAAAACGGTTAGGAATTTCTGGTCGGCAAGGGCTTGATTTTCTTCATCTTTTTTGAGCAGGTCTTGTTTTTCCAATTCCTTAATTATTTTTTCAATTGTGATATTTTTATCATTTTCAG
>JAZOSO010000138.1:0-4463 GCA_045657185.1 Victivallaceae bacterium
GTGTCGCCGCTCCGGTAAACAATGAATTTACTGCGGATAATGTCAAACCTGTCAAGTATGTTTTTCTGTTTATCGGTGACGGTATGTCTCTTCCGCAGCGTATGTCCGCTCAGGAATTCAGTCAGAAATCCGGTAACGGTAAACTTTTTATCAATTCAATGCCCTGTCAGGCAATAACCTCCACCAGTTCTGCAAATTCTTTTATTACTGACTCTGCTGCCAGCGGTACAGCCATTGCTTGCGGTGAAAAAACAAAGAACGGTGTTATCGGTATGGCAGCAGACCGTAAAAGCAAGCTTGAATCTATTGCTGATGTTGCTAAAAAAGCAGGACGCAAGGTAGGTATTATTACCACTGTCACAATCAATCATGCAACTCCGGCTTCATTTTATGCTAAAAATGCCTCCAGAGGAAATATGTATGAAATCGCCCTCGACCTCGTAAATTCAAACTTTGACTACTTCGGCGGCGGCGGTGTTGCTATGAATAATAATACCAAAAGCAAACTCTACAAAGGCGATATCTATGACCTTGCAGCAAAAGCAGGCTATACCGTTTTGCGCGGAACTGAAGCAGTAAAAAATATTCCTGCAAATGCCGGAAAAGTTCTTTCTTTCGGTTCTGTTTACGACCTTCCGTATGCCATTGACCGTAAAGATACTTTGCCGCTTTCATTTTTCGTTGAACAGTCAATCAAATTCCTTGATAATGAAAAGGGTTTTTTCATCATGGCTGAAGGCGGCAAAATTGACTACAGCGGTCACGCCAATGATGCAGGAACAAATATTCATGAAACCATTGATTTTGACAATGCAGTCAAAGTTGCGTATGAATTTGCCAAAAAACATCCGTCTGAAACTCTTATCGTTGTTACCGGCGACCATGAAACCGGCGGTATGACTCTCGGTTTTGCAGGCACCGGATATAAATCATTTCTTGAAAATATCAGATACCAGAAATGTTCAGTCGGTGTGTTTAACAGCAAAATCAAGGATTTGGAGAAAAAAACTTCCGAAGTCACTTTTGATGATGTGAAAAAACTCATTACAGAAAACTTCGGACTTCTTTTTGCAGACAGCAAGGCAACTGAAGGTATCAAGCTTAAGCCTGAAGATGAAAAAGCTCTTCTTTCCGCATTCAACCGCCAATTCAAAAACGGTAAATATCAGAAAAGCAATGCTCTTGCCCGTGAAACTGTACGTATTTTCAATAACAAATGTGCTCTGGCATGGACAAGCGGCGCACATACCGCATTGCCGGTTATTACAACTGCATTCGGCGTCAACAGCAATATGTTCAATGGTATGATTGACAATACTGATATTGCAAAACGCCTGAAAATCATTGTCCGCTGATGTTTAATATCCTTAAAAAATTCATTCCGCCGCGCCGCGATGCAGTTATGTGCATAATACTTATCGCGGCGTCGGTCGCTGCTGCATTTATCCCGCCGTATTGCAAGGAAGACCAACTCGGTAAAAAAGAAAAAGCCGAAGTATTATCTGTTGACAACAACTCTGTTGAGAATATGGGCTTGCTTATGCGCGGTTCGCAGATGCTTGAGGTTAAAATCCTTTCAGGAAAATACAAAGGTAAGATTTTCCGAGCCTCAAATGAACTCAGGGCAAATATGGAACTGGATAAAATGTTTGCCGTAAATGATATTATTCTTGTCGGAATTATGCACAATGCCGACCCTGCAGTTGATACAATCAATGCTCAGGATTATTACAGAATAAATTATACATTACTGCTTTTTTTACTATTTGCGCTGCTGCTGATAGTTTTTGGCGGTTATACAGGGTTCAGCGCATTGCTGTCGTTTGTTTTCAGTTGTCTTGTGATTTGGAAGATAGTAATTCCTTTGACCTTGCAAGGTTATAATGCTATTGCTATTGCTTTGGCAGCGGTGGTTTTACTCTCAATTGTTATTATTCTGCTGGTTGCAGGATTGACGAAAAAAGGAGTTTCCGCATTGGCAGGAGCTTTGCTCGGAGTTTTTGCCGCTGCTGTTACGGGATGGATTTTTACTCTGCTGTTTAAAATAAACGGAGCAATAATGCCTTATGCACAAGCATTGCTTCACTCCGGATTTGAGCATCTAAGTCTTTCTGATATTTATATCGGGGCGATTTTTCTCTCATCTTCAGGTGCAGTAATGGACCTTGCCATGGATATTGCAAGCGGGATAGAGGAACTTGCTTTGCATAACAGTAAGCTCAGCTTCAGAGAGCTTTTCAAATCCGGTATTCGTATCGGAAGAAGTGTTGTAGGTACTATGACTACAACATTGCTTCTGGCGTATTCCGGCGGTTATATAACTTTGATGATGATGTTTGCCGCCCAGGGGACAACTCCGTTGGATTTTATAAATAATCCTTATGTTGCATCTGAAATTGTAAAAACTCTGGTCGGCAGTTTCGGTCTTGTACTGGTTGCGCCGTTTACCGCATTTACAAGTGCTTTTATTTTCGGCAGGCGTTCAAATATCAGCAATCAGTAAGATTTCTGATTACTTCAGCGGCAAGCACACAGCCGAAAATCGCTACAATATATGATACAGTTCCTGTCATGGAGTGGTTGTATCCGTTTTCATCGGTAAATGATTTTACAGCTTCGGGAGGGACTGTTTCATCGGAAAAGACAGTTTTAATCCCTTTTGTAATTCCGAGTTTTTTCAGTTTCTGCCGTGTCGCACGGGCAAGACCGCAGTTGTAAGTTTTTGAAATATCTGCGATTTTTACTGCCAGCGGGTCAACTCTTCCTCCGGAGCCCATAGAACTTATAACAGGAATTTTTTTCTCCAGACAGCGTTTCAGAAAATAGACTTTCGGAGAAAGTGAGTCAATGGCATCAACTGCATAATCAAATTGAGTTTCAAGCAGTTTTTCCGTTTTTTCATTTTCCATATATTCAAAAATATCGTGGATAATACAATGTGGATTTATATCAAGAAAGCGTTTTTTCAGAACTTCAGTTTTTGGCATATTGAGTGTTGAATGAAGTGCTGCAAGCTGGCGGTTTAAATTGGTCTTTTCAACCGTATCGCCGTCAACGATTGTAAGTTCACCGACTCCGGCACGCACAAGCATTTCAGCTGTATAGGCACCGACACCGCCGACGCCGAGAACGAGGACGTGAGAGCGGCGCAGTTTATCAAGTTTATCCGCGCCCAGTAATAATTCTGTGC
Organism: Victivallaceae bacterium; assembly: GCA_045657185.1. Taxonomy (GTDB): domain Bacteria; phylum Verrucomicrobiota; class Lentisphaeria; order Victivallales; family Victivallaceae; genus RGIG5270. Next base: position 3,191 of record JAZOSO010000138.1, read on the forward strand.
GCATCAGAAAATCAGCAATGTCATTCATCAGTTTTTTCCTTAAATATGCGGTAAAGTTTTTCAATATCAATATCGTATTCGTCCGATTCAAAACCTATTCGGTCATAATATTTTTTATTCGCTTTAATATAATCAATAAAATCCTGATTTTCAAGCATCAAATGGTGCAAAGAAACAAAAATATTCGCTCGTATAAGACGCTTAAACAGCTCCTTTTTGCCTCTGAACCCGTGCCATATTACGGTCAAATCAGGATAATTTTTTAAAATTTGCAGAACTTCATCGGCACAACGGACAACATGCAGTATTACCGGTTTCTGTATTGTTTCGGCAAGTTTGAGCAAATCTTCAAAATATTTTTTCTGCACTTCAAGTGCAGGCCCTCTCAAGCGGTCAAGACCGATTTCTCCGATAGCATAAATTTTATCTGATTTTGCCGTATTTATAAATTCATGCGGAAGTCCGCTATACTCTTCCGGCAGATGCCATGGGTGGAACTGCAGCGAAAACTGCTGATTTTCAAGTGGAATAATATTTGTTTGTAAATCTTGCCAAGTACATGATTTACAAGAATTTATTTTGTCTTTGTGTGTGTGAAAATCAAAGTTTGTCATTTCAAATTTTATCCGACAGCAAATCGCCTATTTGATAATGCATCGCTCTCTGTGCATGGCACATAGCTATCGCCAGGGCATCTGTTGCATCAAGCAGAATATTTTCAACTTCAATTCCCAGCTGTGCCGCCATCATCAATGCAACTTGTTCTTTTTCCGCACTGCCGTTGCCGACTGCGGCTTTTTTTGCCAGTCTTGCACTGTATGAGTAAACCGGAATATCGTTTTCAGCCAGTTTCGCCAGAAATGCTCCGCGTGCCATCCCCAGAATGATTGCTGTTTTACTGTTCTTTCCCACAAAAGGTTCTTCAATCGCTGCACAATCAACTTTGTAAGCTGCAAGCAATTCAGATACGCCGCCGGCAATCCGCCGCAAACATTCTGTATGCAGCATTTTCGGCTTGTTCACGATAACTCCGCAATCCAAAACTTTTATCTCACCCTTTTCCGTACATTCAATTACGCCATACCCACTCGTTCTGATTGCCGGGTCAATTCCTAAAATTATCATAAGTTAAATCTTTCTGTTATTTTGCCGGTTGGGCTGTGTTACAGTATGAAAAAAACGCCTTTAAACTTTTGTCGGCACAAATTTTCAAAGGCGTTTATTAAATCAGTATATTCCCAAATACACTTTTCTTTTTTGAAAAGGTGAGGGG
>JAZOSO010000139.1:0-5087 GCA_045657185.1 Victivallaceae bacterium
AGAATAAATGTTGAACTTTGCGCCAAGTACGGTTTTGAATGTTGGAGCAACATTGAATCGTTTGACCGCGACATAAGAAATCCGAAGTTCCAAGTCATAAACTGGGAAAAAATGCGTTTCAAAATGCGCTCTGCTGAAAATGCGGGCTGTACCAAATTCATAACTTTTGAATTTACGCCTTTCATGTCGCCCAACGGCTGTTACCCCGCAGCAAAATATCTGCTCAAAAGATATCTCGAAGAAAACGGAATCAATAACATAACTTTATAAACTTATAACAGAAAGAAAAATTATGAAAAAATTATTCAGTTTACTCATGACATTGTCCGCATTTGTCTGTTTCGGTGATGTCCTGTGGGAAAAGAAAATCGCAAACCCCGTCAATCAGACAGCCTACTATCACAACAACGGAACAGTTGATTTGTCAAAACTCGCTCAGCCCGGTAAAATAAAAGTCACCGTCAGAGCCTCAGGCGATGTCAAATTCGGCTGTAAACTCCGCGTCCATCCGCAAATCGGCAAGCCTGAATTCAAGACGTTGTTCTGGAATCATCAGCTGACTGCCGCTGCCAAAGATTTTTCTGCCGTAAGCTCTTTTGATATCGACCATGATTTGATAAAAAAAGTTGAAATCTATACTTACAATATCAAAAAATCAGGCAATTTCAAAATTGAATCATTCAAAATTGAAACTGCCCCGAAAACCAAAACTATTGTTGTGCCCGCCGAAAAAACATATACCGAATTTGATTATGCCCCCGGCTTTTTTCCGCTCGGTTCATATCTCTATTTTTACAGCAAAAAACATGCGGAAGAAAATTATGCCGCACCTCGCGGTCTCAGCGTGGAACAATATGTTGACACCGTTTTTGCCGATATGAAAGCTCACGGCTGCAACTGCGTCTATGTCGCCAATCTCAGCGATGACCCCGATTTTTTCAAGTTCGTCTGCAAAACTGCCGAAAAACACGGTTTGAAAGTCTTTTTTCAAGGCACCAGAGATCTTTATATAAGAACCGAAAAAAACTGGGATTACTACAACAAAGTCACCGTTCCCGCCATCAAAAAATATCTCCATTTGTATAACGATATCCCCAACCTTGCAGGTTACAGCGGCAAGGAAGAAGTCCAGCCCGTCGGTGACGCTCTCGCAATTATGAAAGCAGGGCGCAAACTCAGCAAGGAACAAATGCCCAAAGTTCCCGTTTTCACTCTGCACAACAATATTATTGCAATGCGTCAGGATATCGAAGAAGATATCCCCGAATGGTTCGGCTTTGACCGCTACCGCTTCCGCATGGTCATGGACAGCAAAGGCAATTATGTCATTTCCACCCCCTCCGATATGGTGCGCCTCATCAGCCGTGAAATCGGCGAAGCGTACAATGTTGCCGCTTCCCAAAAACGCCCGCTTATATATGTCGGACAGGCCTACAAATGCTACCATATCACTAAAAGCAAACGCTATTCCAAAGCAACAGGTTACAGAGAAATCAAACCCGGCGTTTGGAAAGGTTATTTCCGCTATATGCCCAAAAACGGTATGCATCTGCAATTCTGGCTTACCGTTTCTCGCGGCGGCCGCGGATTTTTGCTCTATCATTATCAGTCACATAAAAACGGCAGCGAAGTTGAACGCCGCTATGAAGAAACTCTCGTCGATGTAAACGGCAGAGAATCATGGTTCTGGAAGGAAACAGGAGAATGTTTCAAACAGAATGCCGCATTGCTTCCTTTGTTCAGCAACTGGTGCCGTGAAGGAAAACCCGCCGCAAGCTCTCCGACCAAAGATGTTCTGGTAAATACTTTCATCATTCCCGGTTTCCAAGGCCGTTTTATCCTGCCGCTCAATACTTTGATTGCCACATGGGATAAAACTAACCCTTACCGCACAAATGCAAATACTCAATTATACTCTGATGATGAAAATCTGCAGGGCTTTGACTGGGCGGGACCGAGAAAAATCGTTCTGAAAACAGAAAATGCAGGAGCAGTCATTGATGTTGTCAGCGGAAAAACAGTTGACCTTGCCAATATTGTTCTGCAGCCCGGACAGGGAAAAGTATTTTTCCAGGGAACAAAAGCTGAACTTGAAGCAATCAAAAAACAATTTAATTTCTGATAAAGGATTATTTATATGAAAAAGTTTTTTACCCTTATTGAACTTCTCGTTGTAATAGCGATCATCGCAATTCTTGCAGGAATGCTGCTGCCTACCCTCAGCAAAGCACGCAATCAGGCACGCAAATCATCATGTATGAGCAATCTTAAACAACTCGGTTCCGGTACAATCATGTATTCGACAGATTACGGTGATTATCTGCCATACTGTGACGGAACAAATTATTCCAGTTTGCAATGGCATAAATTAGCTCCTTATGTCGGTGCAGACAATTCAAAAATTAAATTTGTAACCGGGATGGGAAAACTTCCATCAGGAGCTGATTCAAGATATATGTATCCGAACGGTAAAGTATTCTATTGTCCTGCCATCAATCAATCTACCGGTGCGGCTCCGTCCAGTCTGGCGTATACGACAACGACCTATACGACCAACTGGTATACTTTGCGCATGGAACATACTAATGCGGCATTGAATCATGCCGATGCATGGTATAAAGTAGGTAATAAACCATTACATCAGCCGTCACTCACGATACTTCATTCTGAACGTGACAGTATATTTTATAATAAAGACTGGTCTCAGATTGATTTTTCTCTGCATGATAATTCCGTAAATGTCAATTTTCTTGACGGACATATCCAAAATATAAAATACACAAACCGCGGCAATATTTCATGGATTTTACCGAATTAATCTTTTGTCCAACTTGAAAAAAACGGTAAAAAGAGTTATATCAATTCTGTGTTTTTCAATATTTTATAAAAGAAGAACTTATGTTCAAAAAATTGTTTCTGCCAGTAGGTATGGTAACAGCAATTCTGCTGTCTTTCATTTATCCGCAATTCGAAATATCAATGAAAAAAACTTTAGGTTCAAATCTGTTTATCGTACTGATTTTTCTGATTTGCGGTTTTTTATTCCAACAGCTTGAAATTATAAAAAAATGAGATATAGTAAGAGATTGAACTTTTTATCGTAAGTCAATAGTCTTTACCGTAATAAATAAAGGTTATGTTTATGAAAAAGATTTTTACATTTATTTTTGCCGCAACTGTTTTTTGCAGCTTCGCTGCCCCCAAACCTCAGCAGGACGCTGAACTTTTTGAATCGCAAGGTCAAGATATGAAGCGTTTTGTCAATGTCCTGCCGCCGAATGTCAAAACCATCGCCTGTATCGCTCCCGGTTCATATCCCGGAACCAAACATCACAAACTCGGCGTGGAACTGCTCCGTCAGGCAGGATACAAAGTCAAAGTCATGCCGCACACTTTTGTCCGTCAGAAAAATAAAGCACAAGCTCCGCTTGAAGGCAGACTTGCCGATTTCTATGCCGCATGGAACGACCCCGAAGTTGATATGATTTTCTGCGTCAGAGGCGGTGTCGGCAGTGAAGAACTGCTGGATAATATTGACTGGAGCAAACTGAAAAAACGCCCCGAACTTTACTTTCAGGGATATAGCGATATCACATTAATCAACTGCGCTCTCGCCGCTAAAAATTACGGTCATGTGATAACCGGTCCGATGGCAGGTTCACTTTCCGGACTGCCCCCAAAAGGCATTGAAGCCATGCGCAAAATCTATCACAATGAAACTCTCGGCCCCGTTAAAGTCAAAGTTCTCAAAAAAGGCAACTTTCAGGGAAAAGCATTCGCCGGTCTCCTTCAGAGATTTGCAGTCGCAACGACTAAATATTACCGCCCTGATACCAAAGGAAAAGTTATCTTTATTGAAGGTGTCGGACTCTCCGCCGCCAAAGTCAGAGAAAATCTTGAAAAACTCCATGCCGCAAAATTCTTTGACGGAGCAGCCGGTGTCGTCTTCTGCAAATTCGCCCGCTGTACTCCCGCCGATGAGGTTCAGACCATTGTCCGTGAATTTGCCGCAAAACTTGACATCCCGTCAGTTATTGATTTCCCCTACGGTCATGTTGCCCTCAATTACTGCATCGACTATCAGCGTACCGCAATCGTAAAAGACGGCACAGTAACTTTCCCCCCGTTAAATAAATAAGAAAGGTAAATTTATGTTCAAGAAATTATTTCTGCCTGTCGGTATGATTGCAGCAATTCTGCTTTCATTCGTTTACCCGGCAGCAGGTATCTGGATGAAAAAAGCATTAGGTTCAAATCTGTTTATCGTTCTTATTTTTCTTGTCTGCGGCTGGCGGACTAAATTCGGAGAAATGAAATTTGACCGTAAATTTCTGCGCGATTTTCTCGTTTGCGGCTTGATGGCATTAATAATTTCACCGCTTATCGGTCTCGGACTCGGCAAAGTCATGCGTCTGGACGAAGCGGCAATCCTCGGACTTATTATTATCGCCTGCGTACCGCCGACTCTGTCAAGCGGTATCGTTATGGCGGAGACTGCAGGCGGCAATGTCCTTTTGGCAATGATGATGACTGTTGTTTACAATCTCGTCGGCGTAATCAGTATGCCGCTTGTTATCACGCTCTGCGTTTCAGGTGCCTCAGACATTGACACCAATCCGTTAAAAATGTTTCTTGATTTGGTACTGCTCGTACTGCTGCCGTTTTTCATCGGCTGGGCGGTGCAGAAATTCGCCAAACTCAAACCTCCGGCATGGACAGGTTATATCCCGTCAGGCTGTGTTATTTTGCTGATCCTCGGCTTTTTCTCAGGTGCCAGAGATAAGTTTCTCTCTTATGATGTCAAACTTCTCTGCATTGCTGTTATTGCAGGCATTCTTCTGCGTCTTATTTTCCTTGCCGCCTTCTACTTCGGCGGCAAACTTCTCAAAATGGAACGCGCTGACCGCATCGGTGCCATGTTCACCGCCGGGTCAAAATCACTCACTATCGCTTTGACAATGCTTGCCATTATCGGTGCCGGAAACTCAACTTCCATTATTCCCTGTATGGTCTTTTACGCTCTGCAATCCGTTATAGACTCAACTCTTGCTGCAAAATTGAAAAAATAGGCTGTGTTATAAAAGATG
>JAZOSO010000140.1:0-2322 GCA_045657185.1 Victivallaceae bacterium
ATATAACTGTTTATAAAACTTTATGCAATAAGAGCATTATCTTCAAAAATCTTTTCTGTTGTGAAGTTGTCAAATGCGCCGATTGCGGCAAGTTCAGAAGTTGCACCGTATATAACTTCAACTTCAAAATCACCGTTCAAAGTGACTGAATTTTTACCGTCAGTATAAGTTACACCATCCCATTTGACTTTTTCAGATTCAAAAATCAAAGTAACTTTACCATTTGCAAGCTGTTCAACAGTATCATTTCCGAAGTCTGAGCCGAAGCAGAAAATATCATTCCCGCCTCCGCCATGCAGAGAGTCATTACCTGCACCGCCAACAATAATATCATTGTCAGTGCCGCCGACAATACGGTCATTTCCGGCATCGCCGAAAAGTTTGTTTTCGCCGTTGTTAGCCCAGATAACATCATTTCCGGAACCTCCGTGAATTGATACGCCGTCACCGACATAAACAAATCGCTGACTGGTCATATCAACGATATCATCCCCGGCACCTGCACGGATTTCATCAATTTCCCTCAGCCGCGCCTGATATCCAAGAGCAGTGAAAATATCATCAAGGAACAAAGCATCTCCATTAACATCATCGGTCATAATCATTATATTGGCGTCAGTTGAGCCTGCAAATATATCAATAAGTTTATTTTTACCTTTCAAATTTACTTGCTCTTTTGTGCCAGCCCATTCATTAAAAATACCATAATGCTCTGCGACAAAACAATTTTTCCATATACCGTCAGCATTAGCAAAGAATAAATCCATATTATTGTCGGCTTTTGAAATAATTTCTTTGCTTTTTTCAACAGTATATTTCGATATGATGCTATTGCCATTAGTGAATTCCGCTTCACCAATCACCTTAACACGCCATTGATAAGTTCCGAAAGGCAAAGCAAAAGAGTCAATACGATTGCTGCTTGTTTCAAAAGAAATAACATTGGCGAAATCATCGGTAGAATATTCAACAATATAACCGCTGACATCCGGAATTGCCTCCCAGCTCAAACCATTACTATCTCCTTGCAAATTCCGGACTTTTATACCTTCAGCATTTATATTAAAAGTCTGAGTTGCCGACCATTCAGAGATATTGCCTGCCCTATCCACAGTTTTGACCTGATAGAAATAAGTGCCGTTGGCAAGTTTTTGCAAATCAAGTTCACTGACCGCAACGAATTCGCCTTCTCCATTCAAGTTTTCAGATGTACCGTAACGAACATGATAACCTTTGACACCGGAATTGCCGATGTCAATTGCATCGGACCAGTCAAGTTTTATGTCTGAACCGGAAATATTTTCCGTAAACATTGCAGGAGCAACAGGCACCTCCTTATCAATCTTATCGACAACAACAGATTTTTGTGTAACATTTCCTACTTCATCGGTGACACGGAATTGATATGTTCCGTTTTCTGCAGCAGTAAAAACTGCACCTGCGTTCCACTTGCCGTTGGCAAAGTATTCAACTGTTCCGTCACTGACAGCTGCGGTCAAAACAACATCTTCGTTTGTCCACTTGGTCACATTGCCGCTGATTTCCAGAGTCGGAGCGACTTTGTCAATATTGGCAACTTCGTATGAGGCAGTCGGAGAGACATTGCCGGAAGCGTCATAAGAGCGGAAATAAATTGTTCCGTTCTGTTCAAAGACGACACCTTGAGTATAAGTCTGCCAATTCTGACCGTCAAATGAATATTGCTTAATTGCTGAATCATTACTAAAAACTGCAGAAACTGTAACATTCTGATTGGTCAATTCCAGAATATCAGCAGATGCAACAGGTTTGTCAGGACCGACTCTGTCAATATTGGTAACGGCATATTTTGTTATCGCAGAAACATTGCCGGCAGCGTCGGTTGAGCGGAAATAAACTGTTCCGTTTTCGTCAAAGACAATTCCTCGTGAATAGGTAAGCCATGTTCTGCCGTTGAGAGAATATTCATTTCTGACAGAATCTTTGGCAAAAGTTGCCGAAACTGTGACATTCCCTGAAGTTACAGAAGTAATATCCGCTTTGGCAACCGGCTTGTCAGGAGCAATTTTATCAATCTTATTAACAATCACAGATTTTTGTGTAACATTGCCTGCCGCATCGGTAACTCTGAACTGATAAGTGCCGTTAGCACTGACTTCAAAAGTTGAACCTGAAACCCAAAATTCACCGTCAAAATGCTCTACTCTGCCGTCACTTACTGTTGCTTTAAGTATAACATTTTTGTTTGTCCAATCAGTTGCATTACCGCTGATTTCCAGTGTCGGAGCAACTTTGTCTATGTTAGAAACTATAATTGAATCGGTAACGCTGTTTCCTGCTGTG
>JAZOSO010000141.1:0-12422 GCA_045657185.1 Victivallaceae bacterium
ATTTCAACATTTCCATCATTGATATAGATAGAATTTGCTGCAACTTCCGCACCACTGTTAATTTTGACATTACTTACGTTGTAAGTTGCAAAAGTACCTCCGACTGTTACATTTGCATCTTTATCAAAGATAACACTATCATTTACAAGCTCCACCATACCATCAACGGTAAAATCTCCTGCCCCGAAAGTCATATTGTTGGAAGCGTTAACTTTATTTTTGAAGGTTACACCCTTGCTTGAAGTCAAAATAGTACCATTTGCAAACTTGACTGATTTGCCTTCAAATGTACCATTCAATTCACTTGCTCCGCTGACATTGACTGTACCGTTGTTGGTGACAGTACCTGCACCGAATGATGAACCGTTAATATCAATAGTTCCGTCATTGACAAAAGTGCGTCCTGCGGCATCAAAATTACCGTTATTGCTGATATTAATAACACCCTTGTTGTCAAAATATCTCGGAGTTATACCTGAATAATCAACACCGTATGCTGAACCGTCATTGAAAATCAGACTGCCGTTATCCAGAGTCAGAGTATTCTTTGCACCGTTACGGAATGAAACAGCAGCAGTTTCAATAATACCGCCGTTTTTGACAGTTACGGTACATGCTCCTGCAGGTTCTTCCCAGGGCTGCCCTGTATTGCCGCCGCCGAAATTGATCTGATTGTGTTTTACAACCAATTTACCTTCGCCGTCAACTCCGTCAACGATCAGATGACCGTTCCAGCCGCCATTTCCGGCACCGACACCTGCAAGTTTGGGAGCATCACCTGCGGAACCAAGTTCCATATAACCTTTTACTTCAACAGTACCGTGATTTTCTATATTGCCTGCTTCTGCGATAAGTTTACCGCCTGCGTTGATAACGATATAACCGGGAGTTGAATTCATACCCCAGAGATAAACAGATTTATTACCGCTGGTTGCATTGGCAAAATAAAGTTCTCCATTGACGGTAACTTTTGACTGTCCGCCGTTGCCGTCGCCCTGATTATTGGCACCTGAAAGACCATTTACAGTCAGAACTTTTACTTTTGAACCTTCTGCGAAAGTCAAATTACCGACAACATTAACAAAGCGGTCAATAACAGCATAACCTTCACCTTCAGTATAAACCGTCAGACTTTGTGTCGGACGAAGCATTCCGTAAGAAGCACCGTCATTTCCTGCCGTAAGAACGATTTCGGTGGTATCTTCAGGCAGAACCATGAGATTTGACCAGCCTTTGGAAGTATCGACACCTGATGTATCAAACTTATTAAATGCATTGATTCCGAAATACTTACCTTCGGCAACCTTTTCGCCGTATTTACCGGAGAAAGTTGAATCAACATAAATTGTACCAGTTGAAACATTGGAGAAGATAATATCTCCGTCTTCGCGATAATCAACTGTAACATTTTCATCCAGCCCGTTAACTGTAATTACATCACGAAGTGCGCCAGCGTCTTCTTTGCTCATTGACAAATCAAGTGCATACCAGACACCTTCAGTAAATCCTGCTGCATCAATGGTAACAGAAGAAATACCGTCATTATAAATACTCAATGTTTCAGCAGTCAGACTGCCGCCGTTTTTAATAACCAGATTACCGGTACGGCTATCTTTTTCCGGTTCATCATTGGAACTGCCGACGACTACATTTTTTGCAGAAACGGAAGCGGCATCAATAGTAAACAAGGTATCGTAATCATATTTACTGGCAATGGTAAGTTTGTTGCCGACAGTAAAATCTGTTTCTGCCCCCTGAACGAGAACAGACTTGCCCGCTGCCTGAAAATCTTTGCCTGCAGCAATAGTAAAGTCATTATAAATATTTACAACGGAATTTTCCTTTGCATAAGCAGACGCAATAGTTTCAACTGTACCATAAACATTCAATGTATGTTCATTATTCGATTCAATAATCATTTGATTGAAACGGATATGAGCATCTGTATTGTCAGCAGTACCGATATTGGTAACTGAAGATAAACCGGTTTTTTCGCCATGTACCGGATTTCCGAAATAACCTCCCGGAGAGAAATAACCGATAAGATTATCTTCTGCCATTTTGCCGACCATGTTGACAACACCATTCTGCACGCAAAAATAAGTTACAGAAACACCGGTCATATCCACAGTCGCATTGACAGATTTTTCAAGCGAACCGAATTTAAGGTCAGTAACTTTATAACTGTTGTTTTCTCCGAGAACTGTATCACCGTAAACATTTAATACAGCGGTATCAAATGCAGTACCGGCAACAGCCTGATTTTCAAGACTTACTGAAACAGTTGCACCGATTTTTGAATTGGAAATAACACCGTCGGCATTTTCAGCAGTATCAATTACGACAGTGTCAGCAACGATAACATCATTCTCGTAGCCGATAGAACTGTTTGTAATAGTATTTGTGCTGTTATTTTCAATATCAATATCTTTTGCGCTCAAATCGACAACTGCGTGACCGTCATTGACAAAAGTAATTTTTTCGTCTGCAGTAAATTTAGCAGTGTAATTGTCGCTGCCGCCGTCAATAACAGAATTTTCTGCGTTGCTGATAATGATATCTGCACCGTAAACAGAACCTGTAACAGCAAGATTTTTACTGTTATCAATCTTGATTTCCGAACCGATAACATCACCGCGGATTTCTGCGCCGCCTTCGGCAACTTCCTTAGTGGAAATTTCAAGAGCTGCATCTTCTGAACCGGCATCGCCGAGGATAGCATTTTCTGCACTCAAATCAACAACACCCTCAACAATATCTGCGGCAGAACCGAATTCCTTTACAGTAAGATTGTCATCTGCAATATCAAGTGTAACTCCTTCGCCGAGCAAGAAAAGAGTATTTTCGGCAAACTGAATATTACTTCCGGCATTCAAAAGTACTGCGGCATCAGCATCAATTTCAAATTTGCCGCTGATAACGACCATGCGTTTTGATTCAATTGCATCATCCAAACTAGCAAAAATATCTTCTGCGGGAACTCCTGCGGGAGATTCTGCATTTTCGCCGACGACATAAACAGGAGTTGCAACATAAATATCGCCTTCATGAATCATTACAGAATATCCGTCCTGTTTGACAGTGATTTTTGCAAGCATATCTGCTGTTGCTTTACCGCCAAGATCAATTACCTGATCAATACCTTTAAATTCGTCAACGATGTTGATTTCAATAATACCGGCACCTGTCAATGCACTTGCGTTAATTGAAGCAGTATTGTCAATGGCAATTTTTTGTCCCTCAGCGATATCCAAAGCTGCAACATCAAGAGTAGAAGTACCGGTCATGGTAAGGTTACCGGAAACAATGCTGAAATTGCCGCCTGAAATTTCAGAATCATCCATAGAAACATTATAAAGGACATTGATCTGAGTCCCCGCTTCAACGATAATCTTGGAATCATTCTGCATGATCACTTCTTTTTTGGAATTCAAATAGCCGCTTTTTAAAACACCGAGTTCAACTACATCAGCGGCAGTTCCTTCAACACCATCATCAACAGTGATTACGGAATTATCCATAATCAGATTGGCAATACGGTTGCAGTCAGCAGAAGAGTATGTATTATCTCCGCGCAAGTCATGACCTTTGACAACCATAGTCGAATTTATCATGGCATGTTTACCTGAACAGGTTTGAGTCCCTGCGGCGAAGCTGATTGAACCTGCAACTTCAATAGCACTGTCAGTAAATTCAGATTTTCCGATCATACCGAGGTCTCCGACCTTAACATCGGCATTTACAACATTCAATGTTCCGTTATACAGAACAGAAAGACACATGGTTTTGTAAGTCATACCATTGCCATTAATCCAGTTGACATAGGCTTTCTTTTCTGCATCGGCTTCACCGATAGTCAAAATATTTTTAACATGTGTATAGCCATAGCCCGAACTTGCGGGACGGGCTGACTGTAGAATACCACCTGCTTTTATCGTCAATGCTGTTGTAAGATCCCATTTGCTGTTGGCATTGCCGACAGTAGCACCTTCCTGAATAATGATTTCACTGACTGAGTTTGCTGTTGTTGCCGGCAAACAATTTCCTGAAATAGTTGTAGTTTTCTCAAAAATAATTTTTTCCTTGACACCGGTTCCTCCGGCATAAGAAAAAGCGGAATTCCAGTTATTAAATTTTGTTACGCCCCAACCCTCGGTACTTGAGTTGTAATCACTCGATACATACAAATAAACATCTGCCATAACAAATCCTTTCTGTTATATATATTAATCCAAATTTGTTCAAGGCACTTGCAAAAAAATATACAACTTAAAAACATTATTGTCAAATATTTTTTTAAAAAAATCTTATTTTTCTGTTTTTTTTGCTCAAAAACTTGATTTAGTACAAAATTATGTTATTTTATCTCTCAAATAAGAAACGGAACAAAATGAAGAAAAAATCATATAAACCTGTATATAAATCACTCGCAGAGAAACTTTGCGACAAAATCGCCGCCAAAAAACTTGCCGACGGTGACTTTTTCTGTACCATAAAAGATATAAGCTGTCAATACAATGTCGCTGTGCTTACCGCCCGGCGCGCAGTTGAAGTTCTGCTCAATAACGGTATAGTTGAATGTAAATCTGCATGCGGTATCTTTGTCAAAAGCACAGCTTCTCTTGAAACTTTACGCGCCCGCAAAAACTTTATTCTCATAATCAATGACCATTCAGACGGCAGTGTCATGGCATCTTACTGGGCTATGCGTCTCTGTTCAATTTTGCAGGTATTGTCAAATTCAGGCTTTTCCGTTAAAATCGCAAATTCTGCGGAAATAACAGAAGCTGACCTCTTTTCCATGCAGGATTTACTGTCAGGCATAATTATTTCCGCCTCACGGGCAAATAAATATCAGAGTTTTTTCAACAGCAATTCCGCTCCGCCTGTAATGTTCACCCGCAAACCGGATTTCGATTTGAAATCAAAAAAAATGTCTTTCCCTATCTACGATGACAAAAAACTTTTCTACTCCTGCTGTGAATATTTCATTCGGAACAATAAGAAAAAAATCATAATCGCCAACTTCAATGACTCTTATTTTCCTCAACAGTATATCGAACATTTCAAAGATAAACTGAGTTTTTCAGAAATCAAAACAACTCTGCCGCCATCCGTTGACGCCGGTATAAACATTGCACAAAATCTCAAACTTGACAACGAAAGTGCAATCTGGGCACAGGATGACTTTACTGCAATCGGAATTTACAACTTCTTTCTGGCGCACAACTGCGACCTTCTCTCTGAAAAATCACTGCTCGCAACCGCAGGCCCGACCGTCAGCATGACCGAACAGTTAAAACTCCCCGTCATCGGCTTCTGCCCATGGCAAAGCGGCAAACTCATCGCCGAAAACCTCATAAATATCATCAACGGCAAAATTCCGCAAAAATTCGTCATCTCTCCCGCAAACAACAAAAACGTTTAAAACCGCCGCACGGTTTTATTACGGAATACTTACACAGAGTATTTTATTTTGCTGTATATGATGGAGTCGATTTCGTCGTATTCTTCTTTGGAGAAAGTGCAGCGCAAAGGAGCCTGAGCATTTTCTGTAATCTGCTCAACAGAACTAGCACCGCACAAAACCGAAGTTACGCCGCCGCGGCTCAAAAGCCACGCCAGAGACATTTGAGACAAAGTTTGAGAACGGCGTTTGGCAAGCGCGTTCAGCTTGGATATTTTTTCCAGCAAATCAGGAGTAATCGCATCTTTCTTGAGAAAAGCGTTGCGTTCAGCACGGGAATTTTGCGGTATGCCCTGCAAATATCTGGAACTCAAAAGTCCCTGCGCCAGAGGCGAAAAACATATCCCCCCTACCCCGATTTGCTGAAGCATATCAAACATTCCTGATTTTTCCAAATCCCGGTTGAGCATATTGAAACGCCCCTGATAAATAACTCCGGGAGTCTTCAATTCACGTAAAATAGTAAACGCCTTGAGCGCACTTTCCGTATTATAATTGGAAATACCGACATACAATGCTTTGCCGCTGCGGACAATGTGATCCAATGCCAGCATACTTTCCTCGATCGGAGTATTCGGATCAGGTCTGTGATGATAAAAAATATCCACATAATCCAATCCCATGCGTTTCAAACTCTGATCGCAGCTCGCAATCAGAGATTTACGCGACCCCCATTCGCCGAAAGGCCCTTTCCACATAAGAAATCCGGCTTTGGTAGAGATAATAAGCTCATCTCGGTACGGCTTGAAATCAGCTGCAAAAATCTTACCGAAATTCGCCTCCGCAGAACCCGGTTCAGGTCCGTAATTATTGGCAAGATCAAAATGAAAAATTCCGAGATCAAACGCTTTGTGCAACATATTTCTTGCATTATCAAAAGAATCAATACTGCCGAAATTATGCCACAATCCGAGCGACACCGCCGGCAGCATAAGACCGCTTTTTCCGCATCGGTTGCAAGGCATTACTTCATAGCGTCCGGAATTTGCAGTATAATTATTCATAAAAACCTCCGTTCAGCATTTATATACATATATTATAAAGTATATTCTACACCATTTTCAACTTTTTTCAAGACTTTTTTCTGAATTTATGCTGAAAATGCAATCTTTTCATTTATCTTACGAAGAAACAGGTTCTGCGCCGTAAATGACAAGTGCTTTGGCATATCTGCAATTCTCCGCAAGGCGTATTTTATGCGGCAGATTTGCTTTCATGTACAGCGTATCTCCGGCTTTCATAGCAGTAGAATTTTTTTCGTCCATAATAACAAACTCAAGTTCCCCCTCAAGCAAAACATAAAATTCCTCAGTGTCATGCATCATGAAATCACGTTCCTCGGCAGACGGATGATATTCAATCAGAAAGGGGTCCATATTGCGCCCGATCTGACGGTACGCCAGTGCATGATAGATAATTCCGAAATGACCGCCGTTGTCACGGCTTACCTCCTCCCCCGACTCAAGACTGCCGAAAGTATAATCCGGAGTCTGTGTAGCATCCTGAAAAAGGACATGTATATCTATTCCCAGCGCATCAGCAATCCGATTTAATGCCTTCAGCGACGGCGATACGCGGAAATTTTCAACTTGAGAAATAAAACCTTTGCTGAACCCGCTTTTTACGGCAAGTTTGTCAACCGTCATCCCCTGCGCAATCCGCAGTGATCTTATATTTTGTGCTATTCTTGATAAAGCCATTCTCAATCTCGCAAATAAATAATTCTTTTCCATGATACAGGATTTTCCGTAATATAATCTTTTTTTGTTTAATTTCAAGTTTATACACTTGACTTTTTTCTAAACAGTTGTATTTTATTACTAAACTTTTTACTAAACAAAGGAAAAATATGCAATATTCTTATTATGATACAGCCATAATCGGCGGAGGAACAACAGGGGCGGCAACGGCATTTGAATTGGCGCATTACAAGCTCAAATGTGTACTGCTGGAGGCCAAAGCTGAATGCGGATTCGGAGTATCAAAAGCTAATTCAGGTATTGTTCACGGCGGTTTTCACTATTCAGCAAAAAATACACTCAAGGGCAAACTTGAACTTCGGGGAAACCGTCTTTTTCATAAACTTGCGGAAAAACTTGATTTTGAATTTTATCCGTGCGGAATTCTGGCAGCTGCATTCAACGAAATTGAAATGGAACAGATTCACAAACTCTATAAATGCGGTCTTGACAACGGTCTTGAAGATATTGAACTTTGCAACCGTGAACGCATTCTTGAACTTGAACCGAAACTCAATGAAACTGTCGCCGGCGGACTGTATGTACCTCATGCCGGAACTGTTGAACCGTACAGTTATGTTTTTTCTCTGATCGATACTGCGAAACTCAACGAAGTTGAGGTCAAAACAAATTTTGAAGTTGTTTCAATTGATTATAATGATGACTTATGGACAATAAAATCGTCGGAAAATAAAATTGTTCAAGCCAAATATATAGTAAATGCCGCAGGACTTTTTGCCGACAGAATATCCCGTATTGCAGGTGCAGAAGATTTTAAGATTTCACCGAGGAAAGGCGAGGAATATCTGCTCGACCGTCTGTCTCCCGCCCGCCCGTCAAAAATAATTTTCCCGGTGCCATCCGCACACTCAAAAGGAATTCTGGTAATTCCGACAGCAGGCGGAACAACGATGATCGGTCCTACTGCCGATATTATTGAAGATAAAAATGACAACCGTACAACTGCACAAAAGCAGAAAGAAATATTTTCTCTCGCCTCAAATATGATATCGGGAATTTCTGTACGGGATCTGATAACCTCATTCAGCGGTTCCCGCCCGGTAATTGAAGGTAAAGAGGATTTTTTCATTGCTCCGAGTTCAAAAGTAAAAAATTTCATTCAAGCAGCAGGTATTCAATCTCCGGGACTTACAGCGTCTCCTGCAATTGCGGAATACATTCGTGAACTGCTTTTTGCAAACGGTCTGCAAGCAGAGAAAAAAGATACTTTCTCATACCCTGAAAAAGTTCCCGTTCTCCGCAAACTTTCAGCAGAACAGGCAGAAATTATGTACCGCAAAAATCCCGGATATGCCAATATCATCTGCCGCTGTGAAATGATTTCCGAGGCAGAAATCCGTACCGCAGTCCGCAAAGGTCATACCACTCTTGACGGTATCAAATTTGCCACTCGCGCGACTATGGGGCGTTGTCAGGGCGGATTCTGTTCGCTGAAAATAATGCACATCATCGCCGATGAATGTAATTGTTCAGTATCTGACATTATGAAAAATGAAAAAAAATCCAACCTTATCTGCGGAGTTTCAGGAGATTTGCAATATGAAAAGATTTGAATTTGATACCGCAGTCATCGGAGGCGGTGCCGCCGGTTTGAGTGCCGCTGCCGAATGTGCAGCAAATAAATTGAAAACTGTAATAATCGAGCGTGAAAAACGCATTGGCGGCGTTCTGAATCAATGTATTCACTCAGGTTTCGGATTGCATTATTTCAAAACCGAACTCACCGGGCCTGAATATGCTTTGCGTTTGGCAGAAAAAGTAAACTCTTCCTCCGCTGAACTCCTGCTTGATTCATCTGTTACTGAAATTGCTGAAAATAACGGCAAATATGATTTGACAGTTTATTCCGGAACTCACGGAATTTTCATTATTACAGCCGAAACAGTTATTCTTGCCATGGGCTGCCGCGAACGTTGTCGCGGCAATATCGGTATTCCCGGGGAACGCTGTGCAGGAGTTTTCAATGCAGGTTTTGCCCAGCAGCTCATAAATACTGAAGGTTATCTCCCCGGCAGCAAAGCGGTAATTGTCGGCTCCGGCGATATAGGACTTATCATGGCACGGCGTCTGACCTGGAGCGGTATCAAAGTTGAATGTGTAGTTGAAATTATGCCGTACCCTGCTGGCTTGAGCCGTAATATCGCACAATGTCTGGAAGATTTTGATATCCCGCTTCACCTTGCTCACTCTGTTACTGAAATATGCGGCAAAGAACGGGTTGAAGGTGTAAAAATCGCCCCCATTGTCAATGGAAATGTGAACTTGCAGCAGGAAAAATTCATAGCCTGCGATACTGTACTTTTTTCAGTAGGGCTGGTTCCGGAAAATGAAATTGCAAGACACTGCGGCATAGAACTTGATCCCGTTACAAACGGAGCAATCGTTGACGGCAACCTTATGACTTCAAAAGCAGGAATTTTTGCCTGCGGCAATGTTCTGCATGTTCATGATCTGGTGGATTTTGTTTCACTTGAGGCGGAACATGCGGCAAAAAGTGCGGCTGAATTCTGTAAAGGCACTATCAATGCGGTAAATGATGCAAATATATCTGCGGGCAGCGGAGTGCGTTATATTGTCCCGCAAAAATTTTCTTCATCATGCGGTGGTAAATTTTTCATGCGTTCAACGATTGTTGCAGATGCGGCACAGCTTACAGTAAAAAATATTAACGGAGAAATCATTTTCAGCAGAAAATTCAATTATGTAAAACCGGCGGAAATGCTGACTTTTGAGCTGCCGCCAATCAACAGTATCGGAGCAATCGTAACATTGGAGAAATTGTAATTATGGAAAAATTTGAAAAAATCTGTATCAACTGCCCTGCCGGATGTCATCTGGAAATTTACGTTGACAATACCGGGATTTGCGTCAAAGGACACCGCTGTCCGAGAGGCAGAGACTACGGAGCAAGTGAAATCTCTGATCCGCGCCGTATTGTCACTGCTGCGGTATTGGTCAAATCAGAGAAACGGTGCTGTATTCCGGTCAAAAGTTCAGCTCCCGTTCCTGCGGCTCTGATTCCGTCACTCTTAAAAGAACTTTATTCCATGACAGCGGCACTGCCGATACACCTCGGAGATGTAATTATAAAAAATTTCTCAAATACGGCAATCGACATAATCGCCGCCGGAGAAATGAAGGAATAAACTAAATCCCTGTCAATAACAAAGCCGTAAAAAATACTGCTTCGTGAATATAAACTGATTTTATGAGTATTCATACTTTCTTCTTTTGCAGGTTGGCAAGCTTGACCCAGGCATTGGATTTATAACGCCAATAGAAACCTGCAATGCGAACTATCCAGTCAAATACCATGGCTATCCATACCGCCAATACGCCGCTATGAATCCATTTGGCAATAAAATAACTGCATCCGACTCTGACGATAAACATCGAACCTACTGAAACAAACATCGAAAATCGTACGTCATTCATTGAACGCAATATACAGGGGAAAACAAACGAACTCGGCCACATAATCATTCCGAGACCGTTGTGTATTAATATAAGATAAAATGCCAACCGCCTGGTTTCAACATCTATTTTACTGAAACACATCAGGATAAACGGAGTCAATGCAAAAACAAACAAATTCCACAAGATATGACTTACATACGCCCAGCCCATCATTTTAGCAACATAATACCGTATCTGCTTTTCGTCTCCGGCTCCGACAGCTCTGCCTATAACCGTAATTACAGCCAGACAGAAAATACTTCCGCATATACATCCGAGCATATCAACCGTATTTGCCACAGCGTTGGCGGCAATTTCACGCGTCCCGTAAGAGGCAATCAACCCCAGAACAAGCACTCTGCCGAACTGAAAAACACCGTTTTCAATACCGCTCGGAATACCGATATAAAACATTTTTTTCACAAACTGCCATGACAGACGGAAGCCTTTTTTAAAGTCTATATAAATACTTTTTGACCTGTCTGATATCATACAGATAATGATAAGCATTGCCACAAAACGGGCAGTTAAAGTCGCAATCGCTGCTCCCGCAACTCCCATTTTGAAAAGGTAAATCAAGAGAGCATTACCGATAACATTGACAAAATTGCTGACCATAGAGATGTACATAGTTACTTTTGTACGATTCATCACGCGGAACAAAGAGGCACATCCGCCGTACAATGCAATAAACGGAAAACCCGCCAGAGTTATCCTGAAATAACTGTGAACAGCAGTACTGACATCA
The DNA here is from genome assembly GCA_045657185.1 of Victivallaceae bacterium. Taxonomy (GTDB): domain Bacteria; phylum Verrucomicrobiota; class Lentisphaeria; order Victivallales; family Victivallaceae; genus RGIG5270. Next base: position 11,432 of record JAZOSO010000141.1, read on the forward strand.
GGTTCAAGTTTACCGTAAAGCAAACGCACCACATCTTTCATAAAAAATTCACCGGCAACAAAAACAATCACCCCCATTGTCAAAGCGACAACAAGCAGTTGTTTTGCACACTCTCTCGCCCGGACGAAATGCTTTGCTCCGAGATATTGAGAGGCAACGACAGCACCACCAGTGGTGACGGAAAAAGCAACACTTGCGATACAGTTATTGAACATATCGACCAGAGATACAGCAGAGATACTTGCTTCCCCCAATCCTGCTACCATAAGAGTATCAGCACTGCCGACGAGCATAAAAAGCAACTGCTCAAAAAAAAGCGGAATAATCAGGCGGAAGATATCTTTGGAAGTAAAAAGAGAATACTTTTTATCATCTCCGAGAAATCGTAATTTTTTCTTAATTTTTTTATATCCGGTACGGATATATGAGCTAAACATAAAAATTCTCTCCGTTTATCTGTTCCGCTGAAAAATCATATTCTGAATTTGAGTATTTAAAAATTCATCGTTTTGCAGGCAGCACTTCGACCCAGTACCCCGTCGGGGGCTGTAGTTATAAGCAATAATTACCTTTTTTATATTTTATTATACTATACCATATAAAAAATTTTTTTCAATCCCCATAAAAAGGATAATTTATTATAATTTGATATTTCAATTACTAACGACTCTCCAACTTTTTTATCCATAGCATATCGGACACTTGGTTTGAGACCCCTATAAAACTGCACTACTCTCAAACATAGTAGGTTCCAATCCCTTTAGAATATCAGTTTGAGACCCCTATAAAACTGCACTACTCTCAAACATTTGTGGCAGTAATCTTAAATATTGATCTGTTTGAGACCCCTATAAAACTGCACTACTCTCAAACCGACGTACGTCGTGGTCGAAAGCGTCCGATGTTTGAGACCCCTATAAAACTGCACTACTCTCAAACACATCGCAAAAAATTTACGTTGACAACCGCCGGTTTGAGACCCCTATAAAAC
>JAZOSO010000142.1:0-2518 GCA_045657185.1 Victivallaceae bacterium
ATGATGTTGGCATACTGTTTGATACCGAGACCGATCTGTTTGAGGTTGCTCATGCAGGATGCTTTGCGGGCAGATTCACGAGCTGCGTTCAAGGCGGGGAGCAACATTCCGGCGAGAATTGCGATGATTGCAATTACGACCGAAATATAAATGATATTCAAACGGCATTTTTTCCGCAATTCCGCAGATATAAAAAACTCCGATTTTGTTTCTGAAAAATTTGCAATTTATTTGCTGTAACATTATATTATTTCTTTCTGATAATGTTTCCGATGCGTTTGATAACGCAAAAAAAATAAACAAAAAACAATGGAGACATTATGAAAAAAGCAATTATTTATGCCCGCCAGTCCAGCGGGTCGGAAACAGCAAGCGAAAGCATTGATGTTCAAATCCTCAACTGCAAGGCTCTCGCTGAAAAAATGAACCTTGAAATTATCGGGATTTTCCACGATTACAATGTTTCCGGCAAAACCTATCCCGCCGGATTTGAGACGGTCGTTCAGCATGACCAGGCTTTTTTGAACTGGGTTGCCAAACAGAGCGGATACAAAAAATTCCGCGAGGGACTCGGCGAACTTTTGAACAAATTACCGCAGGCTGATTTCCTTATTGTTGATGAAATAACTCGTCTTTACCGCCCTTTGAGCAACTCTTTTCTGGAATCGTTTATCAATCAGAAGTTGATTCTTAACAATGTTCAAATTTTACAAGTTAAAGGCGGTATTCTTAATTTGGCACTCTTTGACCAGCATTTGATAACCATGCTCAAAAATCAGATAAATGATGAACAAATTGCCAAACAGCGGCAAAAATCAATTGAGGTTATGGCGAAAATACGCGACAGCGGATTTTTTCCGACGGGTCCGAAAGCATGGGGACTTGATTATGACAAACAGACTAAAAAAATTTCAATGTCAGCCGAAAAAGCTGACATTATTCTTTTTATATTTGACAGCATTTTGAAAAATATTCCGTACAATCAAATTGTTCTTAAGATAAATGAAGATTTTTCGCATCTGCTGACAAAAACTTTCCGCATGAGTTCATTTTACAATATCGCCGCCAATCCGATTTATTGCGGCTATCAATTCAACACTGACGGAGAGCTGATAAAAAATCAGCAATGGGACGGAATTATGCCGTATGAAATTTTTGAAGCAGTTCAAAAAATCATGCAGAAAAAACGCTTACAGGATAATAAACATCACAATAAACCGCGGACAAACCGTTTTCTGCCGCTCAGCGGATATATTTTTTGCGGCAACTGCGGCAGTCGGCTGACCGTCGGAATAACCCGCGACAAAATTTACTACCGCTGTCCGAATATCGCTTTGCATAAAAATTCTCTCTGCACCCCGATTCGTATTGCCGAAAGCATAAATCAATTTTATGTTATCGGATTAAAAGAGGCGGTATATCAATTTTTCAGATTTTTTTTTGCCGATACTGCTTCGGATTTTCATGTCGATTTTGCAGCTGACGACCTTGAAACTTTCAATCGCAAACAAAATTCCATTGCTGAAGCTTTTATTTCCGGCGAACTTCCGCTGTCTGATTACAGCAGACATACAAAAACTTTGAATGAACAAATCCGTTTTCTCAAAAATAAACCTGTTTATACTTGCGGTTTGACCGACAATTTATACAAAAGATATCTGCGCAAAAAAATAACCGATGAAGAATATCTTTTTTTGCTGAAAAATACTCTGAACAAAATAACTGTCTATACCGAAAAAGTTATATTTGATACCAAATTCGGCACTTTTGAACGCAAGCGAAAAGTAATAAAACGCCAAAAAGGCGTAAGCAGCCGATTCAATTCGGCGGATTGTTGAATTTTCATTCGGTGAGTTGTGAACTTTTTGTTCGGTGGATTGTAAGATTTTTGAGATGAATGAATTTTTCAAGATTTCCAATTTTCTTAATACAAAAAAATCCCCGAACATTTCTGTTCAGGGATTTTCAGATTTTTTAGGACTTTGCAATCAACAATTAGTTGATTTCGTTGTAACCGCGGTTTTTGTCGCTGTCCCAAGTTGAGCTATCTGCATCGCCTTCGATTGAGTCGAACTGACCGACGTGACCGTCAACGAAGAGGATGTTACCTGCATCAGTGTGGTTGTTTGCAGCGTCACCGGCAACAGCTGAGTCAGCAGCAGCAGATTCACTCAAGCTGTATTTTGAGTAACGATATGAAACGTTAGCGGCCTGCATCTTTGCATCAGTACCGGTATATTTGGTGTTATTGGTGGTAGCTGAGGGGCAGATGTACATGCCGGTATCAGTCATTTTCTTGGTTTTGATCAACAGATTGAAAGCACCGACTGCGGTGTTGGCGTTTTTAACATCGGAGGGATACCAGCCTTCCCAACGCATGATGTTGGCATACTGTTTGATACCGAGACCGATCTGTTTGAGGTTGCTCATGCAGGATGCTTTGCGGGCAGATTCACGAGCTGCGTTCAAGGCGGGGAGCAACATTCCGGCGAGAATTGCGATGATTGCAATTACGACC
>JAZOSO010000143.1:0-17177 GCA_045657185.1 Victivallaceae bacterium
AACAGAGCTGACAACAGGAGCGGTGAAGTCGGTGATTTCGAAATCTGCTTCTGCGCTCTTGCCGTAAGTGTCATTGCCGAGTTCATCTTTACCTGCGGCGACAACATAATAAGTGAAGTCGGCGGGCAATTCTGAAGCGTAAGCTTCATTTGTCCAGGTGAATGTATTGTTTTCAGAAACAAATTCCTGACCGTTGATAACAAAGGTGTAAGAAGTTGCACCCTCTGCAGTTGCAGTAAAGACAAATTCATATTCGTTTTCAGTCTGAACAACAGAGTCAACAGTTACGGTGAGGTCTTCAACAGTCCATGCGTTAACAACGATGTTACCGTCAACATCTTTATTCAAGGTGTAAACATCTTCACCGTCGGCAAAGACATATTTTCCTGCAACTTCGTCAACCAAATTACCGTTGACGGAAGCGACATTGTCAAGTTCAATATCGGCATTGATAAGAGTGCTTCCCTCAACAATGGTATAATTGATAACATTCAAAGCGGCGTCATCGTCGGCATCAACTGCGGCGTTACCGCTGATTGCACCTGCATCCAAAGTGACATCGCCGTTCAACTCAACAGTACCGCTATTGATAATAATACCAGCATCAACACTGCCTGTCATATAAACAGTACCTTTATTGTTAAAAGCAGGAGTTTCAACAACTGCGCCGTCATTCAAATAAATTTCAGCTCCTGCAGCAACATCAAGCTGGGTCTTTACATTAACTGTTGAATTATTAACAGTCAATTTGACAGTTTTGCCGCTTGCTTCTTCAATTCCGAGATTACCGAGAGCCGTCATAACAGAATTGTTCAAAGTAACATCTGCATTACCATAGTTGTTACTGCCGTAACTTCCGATATTGGAATAAGTGCCAAGAATCCATTCAGAATTATCAAAAACAACTTTTGCCTCTCCGGAGACATAGGTATTTATACCACTAACTTGAGTAAAAGTACTGTCTTTAACATTAAGATCACCTCTGATAAAAGTATAGTGGTAAGTCAAATCAGTGTTAACAATATTGATTTCAGTATTTTCAAATTCACCGATTTGTCCGCCGTTGAAAACAGTTCTTTCACCGTCGGCGGTACCGATGTTGATAACAGTTTTGCAGCCATTGGTGTTCCAGCTGAGCATATTGGTGCTTGAAAATTCACCGGTGATATTGGTTGTAATATCTCCGCCGTAATTGTTATAGCCGACACTGAAAATTCCGGTAATTTCATTTGAACCAGTCCAAGTATTTTCTCCGGAAATAACGCGAACCTCACCGCCGATGTAAGAATCAGTGATAACTGCGCCGTCATCAACTTTTACATTACCACTTACAGCAGTAATATCAAGAGTGCTTTCACCGGTAACAGTGAAATTATCTCCGGCAGTCAGACTTTCAATAGAAACATTGCCGCCAGCGACATTGAATATGTTATTATTGATAACTTCATAAATATCGACATTACCGCTGTTGACTGTTACAGTTCCGTCATTATAAAGAATACCGCCGATATCTCTGCCATCCCAGCGGATAATATTCAAATTACCGCCTTCGATATTCAAGTTACCGCCTTCATTGACAATACCGCAGTGACCGTCAATAGTAAAATCAGCTCCTGCATTGATATTGATAATACCGCCGTCAAATACCTGCAAACATTTCTGTTTCGGGTCTGAATGTTTCAAAACGACGTTTCCTGCAACATCAGCAGTTCCCATAATATTAAAGAAGCGGGAGTTCAGATTGCTTCCGTCAGCAAGAGCAAATTCAGCACCGCTGCCGACAATAGTAATACTGCCGTCAAGAGTTGCTCCGCTTTCAATGGTAGTATTACCATAGAAATTACTCTGTTTATAAGTGAGGTCAGCACCGACTTTAAAATCACCGAAAGTACGGATATTACCACCGATATTGGAATCTCCGACAATTTCAGCATCTTCAAAACGGATATAGGTTCCGGTCAAAGTACCGATACTGAGAGTGCTTTCGCCATTGACATTAATTGTACCGTTATTGGTAAGAGTGCCGACGACATACAAATTACTGTTGGTCAAATTAAGTTCGCCGTTGGCTCCGACGGTCAAATTTCCGAACATGCCGTCATTCAAAACAGTGCAAATTGTACTGTTGACGGCATTGATTTGAGATTTGGCATTTGCATTATTGGAATCTACATTAAACTCAATTGCTTTGATGACAGTATCATTCAAATTCAAAATACCCTGCCCCAACCAATCATTGCGTCCGACATTCAAAAATTTAAGATTATCTGCCTGCGGATTTTCATCGGTCCAAGTACCATCACCATTGATAGTAACCACTCCGCCGATATTTGAATTATCGTAGCTGTTTGTAATTTTGCTGTTATTAAAGGTCATAGAACCTGTATAATTATAGAAACCGCCTTGCAGATTGCCGTTGACAACAACTTTATGATTATTGTAATATGCCATAAACAAATCAGCATTAATATTGATCTCTTTGGCAAATTCTGCATCGACATCAATAACAGAATCTATAGTCAATGTATAGTTTTTGGCATCGCCGGAAACAACATTCAATTTGAATTTCGGGTCAACAGTCATTTTTGAATCACTCAACAATGCAATAGTAGTGTCATTATCTTTGAGTGCTGCTACTGCTGAATCAAAGTCTGTAAAAAGATTTACTCCGAGGATTTTTCCATTGGCAAAATCTGAAGCTTTTGCATTGGCGTCAACATAAATTGTTGTTCCGAGAGAAACAGAACTTTCCACTTTACCGTCATTGTAAACAGTAACACTGCCGTCTGCAATGACATTTAAATAACCTTCTGATTTAGCCGCAATATCTGCAATATTGTTTGCTTCACTGGTTACACCGGCAATCAAAATACGACCGGCTTCGTTTGCTTCATTGGTAGTACCGTTTTTGTTGAAGAGAAGTTCGCCTTGAGCCATGGCGGCTTCGGAGAAATTGACCTCAATATCAGAAACGTTCCATTTGGTTCCGCCGACATTTCTCTGCCAGAGAACGCCCCATTTAGCCTGATCAGCTGCAGCTTCAGTCAATTCTGAATCAATGTTGAATGTGGTATTTTCAATATTGATTGCATTATCATTAGAACGGATACAGTAAAAACTGTCTCCGACATTGACATCTTTAACAGTTGAATTAAAAGTACAATTTGTAATATCTACAGAATTGCCGCTCTGGATATTAACTTTGGAATCATCAAAAGTACAATCATCAATCACAAGATTTGTACCGAAATTACCGGCACTCTGAATACCGGCGTTTTCAAAAGTACATCCGCTGATAGTTGCTCCATTGTCAACATTGGTACCGAGAACACCGTATTCACCTTCACCGATAACTTTACAGTTGGTCATAGCGAAATCATTGCACTGCTGGATATCAATAGAGTGTGTTGCAGCAGCAGCCTGGTCAAAAGTAATGTTTTCAAAAGCAACATCAGCATCCCATTTTGCAGCACCGACGCGTTTTTCATAATAACCGATAGTGAAAAGTCCGGTAAATACAACTTCTGCACCTTCGGCGGCAACAAATGTGATATTTGCCTTCTGATCCATAGTTCTGGCATCAAGAGTGATGTCTTCATTATAAGTTCCTGCAGAAACAACGATAGTTGTCGCCTCTGTTGTTGATGCGGCATTAACCGCTTCCTGCAATGTTTTGTAGGTCTGATCAGCCCCTACTGTTAATGTAGCCATAACAACTCCTTTCCTGTTGTAAATGTTATGCTATTCATTGTTCAGTTAATATCTTTTTTATCTTATTTTTGTTTTTTACAATGCGGTACATACCACAAAAAACATAAAAAGATACAACAGAAGCAGACTTAAATCAACTCCGTCATATCTTTTTTTACATTTTTAATAAAGAGTATCATACCACATATCCCAAAAAATTCAAACCATCCCTAATATACACCCCTAAAAAAATATGTCAACCTTAAAAAAAATAAATTATCAAAATTTTAGATTGCTTAAACATAAAAAAATTGAAAAAAAATAAAATATCAGTATTGAAAATAACGCTTTTCTGATGTAAATTATATGTATATTTATTGAGAAAGGGATAGTATGAAACAAACACCCGAAACTATCATTATGTTGAATTTCGTCTGTGACGATATTCAGAAAATCGCCCGTGCCGTGCGTGATAAAAATATTTACACCATGGTCATGCCCTACACCGTTCCCGCTGAACGGGTAACTCAGGAAAATCCCGTAGGCCTCATCGTCTGCAAGGATCAGTGCGCCCCCGCACGAGATGCAGAACTCGCAAAATTCAAAGCTCTCAATATCCCCATGATTGAACTTGAAATCGGCGACGAAGCATCCAAAAACGCAGCCATTGACAAAGCCGTTGACTTCTGCTTCAACACCTGCAAATGCTCCGGCTCCTGGACTATGGAAAACTTCCTCGAAGAAGCAATCAAAGATATCCGCGAACAAGTCGGCGATCAGACCGTCGTTCTCGGTCTCTCAGGCGGTGTTGACTCCTCCGTCGTTGCCGCTCTCATTCACAAAGCTATCGGCAAACAGCTCACATGCGTTTTCGTCAATCACGGTCTGCTCCGTAAAAACGAAGCCGAAAACGTTCAGGAAATCTTCGCCCGCAACTTCGATATGAACCTCGTCTATGTTGACGCTTCCGACCGCTTTCTGGATAAACTCAAAGGCGTATCAGAACCCGAACAGAAACGCAAGATCATCGGTAAGGAATTTATTGAAGTTTTCGCCGACGCCGCCGCTAAAACCGGTGCGCCTTTCCTCGGTCAGGGCACCATTTACCCCGATATCCTTGAAAGTATCCCCCTCGACGGAAACCCCAACGGCGTTATCAAAAGTCACCACAACGTCGGCGGTCTCCCCGAAAATATGAAGTTCAAACTCGTTGAACCCGTTGACCGCCTCTTCAAAGATGAAGTCCGCAAACTCGGCAGACTTCTCGGTCTGCCCTCCGAACTCCTCGATCGTCACCCCTTCCCCGGTCCCTCCCTCGGTGTTCGCCACATCGGCGCAATCGACCGCTCAACTCTGCATATTTTGCGCGAAGCTGACGCCATCGTTACCGAAGAACTTCTCAAGTCCGGCTGGTATCACAAAACATGGCAGACTTTCGCCATTTTCGTCCCCGTCAAAACCGTCGGCATGAAAAACCACAAACGCACTTACGATTACGTTATCGCCATCCGCTCCATCAACAGCGTTGACGCAGTAACCGCTCAAGTCGTCCGTCTCCCCTGGGAACTCCTTGATACCATGTCTAACCGCATTATCAATGAAGTTGACGGCGTAAACCGTGTCGTTTACGATATCACTCAGAAGCCCCCGGGCACAATCGAATGGGAATAATTTACTTTTCTTTCGGAGTGAAAGAAAAGTAAAACAAAAGAAAGCTGTGTACCTGCTTCGCAGGAAATATAGCCTCAGAAAAAACTGCAACAACAAAGTTGCAGTTTTTTTTATTCGCTCTGTTCCCAATATGGGGAGATAGCTGTATCTTGTGCTTTTTTTTGCAGGGGCTTACGCCGCCCCTGCACCCGGCGCCGGGTACGACCCGGAGCGATGTGACGATGGCGCGTGAGTGTCAGCGGCTGTGTGCGTCAGGCTGTTTTTCGGCGAAATGTTCGATTGCTCCTCCCCCTTTTTTGGGGAATGAGCAATCAAATCTTCCGCCGGACTTCGCCACAATTGGGAGAGAGCAAGCTCTCTTTTTATATGCTGTCACATTGGCATACCCCGTTGTAAAAATATACTTTGAGATTTTGCCAAGGCGATAGCAAATAAAAGACGATGAAACACCCAGTGTTTTGCTTACGCAAAACACTATACCCCAAACCCCTCAATTTTCTATTCTTAAAAAAATAATTTCATTATCTCTCCTCAAAGGGAACAGAGCATAAAATAAAGCGATGTTTCCGATATTGCAGGAAAGCTATTGCATGTTTTATCAACGGAAAGTGTCAAAGATTATTTTGAATATGAAATCACGGCCGGTCATAATTTCCACGCCGCCGGTTGAGCCGAGACGGAGAGGTTTGTTTTCCTTTTCGTCAAGGTTTATACGGACAGTATAATACGGCGTATCACCGATGCGGCGCGGCAGTTCGTCAATAGCATAGATTTTGCCGGTGAAATATCCGTGTTCAAAATAGTTGTACTGACTGCTTTTGACTCGTATGCTCTGACCTTCCTGAATTTTATAAATATCTTTTTCGTGAATTTGCGCAAGGAAGCGTTTTTCTCCCTGTGCGGCGAAAGTTATAACATCTTCGCCCGCTTCAATATAAATGCCGATTTTGGTCGGAATATTGCTTACATAACCGTCTTCAGGGGCGATAAAAATATAATCTGACTTGTGACGCAAATAAAAATCAAGTTCTTTCTGCAAATTTGTAAAACGGGTTTTAAGCAAAGCAAGTTCTGCTTCTTTCTGATTGATAATCGCCTGCGGCAAACCTTTTTTTATCAGAACTACATCGCGTTTAATGCGTTCAAATTCGCCCTGATTATGAATAAATTCAATCTCTTTTTTGTTGATTTCAACCAACGGAACAGCACCGCTTTTCTGCAGATTGCGGTAAGCACTGAGACTCTCTTTTTCCCTGACGATGCGTTCGGCAAATTCTTTGAGAGAGATTTCCGCATGGCGGTACTCTTTAGGCAGCGGGTCGAGCCGTGCGGCTTCGAGAGCGGATTCGGCGGCTTTGATTTCGGCTTGCAGTTCGGCAATGGAACTCCGGAGCTTGAGACAATGCTCCTGATAATCACGGTCGTCAAGAGTCATCATGACTTGCCCTTTTTTCACAAAATCGCCGCTGCGGAAATAAATATTGCTGATGGTACTTCTTACACGGGATTTCATGTTATATTCCCGTCTGCCTGCAACGATGCCTCTGCCCTCAACGATATCCTCCATTTTGCACAGAAGGATAACGCAGACTCCTGTCATAAGCATACAGAAGATAATGAAAAACAAAATCCTGAAAAGTTTGGCTTTACGCAGAAAGCTGTTTTTCGGGATGTCGTACTTTTGTCGTTTACCTGTTATTTTCATAAATTGGAATATTTGGTTTGAGTTGTGTAAAGTTCTTTGTAAATGCCGTCAACTGCAAGCAATTCATCATGAGTACCGCACTGCATAATGCGGCCTTCACGGAGAACGACGATTTTGTCTGCATTTTTGATAGTTGACAGACGGTGGGCGATAATAATTGTCGTACGGTCCTGCATGACATTGTCCAATGCCTCCTGCACCATGTGTTCGGAAATTGTATCCAGCGCACTGGTAGCTTCGTCAAGGATGAGAATGGCAGGGTCTTTCAGAATGGCACGGGCGATAGCAATACGCTGTTTCTGACCGCCGGAAAGCGATGCTCCGTTTTCCCCAATAACAGTTTCGTAGCCTTTAGGCATTTTAAGGATAAATTCTTCAATGTTTGCAAGGCGTGCGGCGCGTTCAACCTCTTCGCGGGAGGAGTCTTTTTTTGCAAAAGCAATATTATCATAAATCGTGCCGCTGAAAAGAAACGGTTCCTGCAGAACCACGCCGATATTGTTGCGGTAAGACTCCAGTCCGTAGCGTTTGACATCAATATTATCAACAGTAAGCCTGCCGTTTTTGACATCATAAAAGCGCAAAATCAGATTGCTGGCAGTTGACTTGCCGCATCCTGACGGACCGACAAAAGCGACTTTCTCACCCGGTTTGATATGCAGTGAAAAATCCTGTATGACGGGAGTATCTTTGTAACTGAAATTAACATTGTCAAAAATGATTTCGCCTTTAAGATGTCCTGCTTCAATGGGGTTGGGGTCTTCCTTGATTTCAGGAATGACCGCCAGCAAATCAGAGACACGGTTGGCTCCGGCAAACCCCTGAGCAATAACGCCCGTTACCCCGGCAAAGAAGTTGATAGGCGTAAGCAGCATACCCGCATAAGAGAAAAACGCCGCAAATTCACCGAGCGTCAATGAACCGTTTTTGACCAGTGAAATACTGAAAAATATCATTACCAGATAAGTTGATACCGTAAGAACATCACAAATACTGATACAGATATTTGAGTTCAGATTAAGGTTTATCTGCAAATCCATAGTCGGACGCATGATTTCAAAAAAATGACGGTTGACCGAGCGTTCACGGGCAAAAGATTTAACAACTTTTATGCCGTTGATATTTTCAGACAAACTCGCAGAGACTTCGGACATGCGTTCCTGCAGCATCATTGAGTCGCGGCGCAGAATTTTTTTGAAATAAGCAAAATTCAGAAAATGAAACGGCAGAAAGCACAATACGACAATTCCGAGTTTCCAATTCAGGAAAAACATCAGGAAAAAAATGATACAGCCGGCAAATATCTGGTCGGTCATGGAAATAACCGTTCCCAAAAGAGAATTGAGCAAGCCGACATCACTGATAACATTGGAAATAAGTTTGCCGGTGCGGTACTCTTCATAAAAACGCAGCGACAGACTTTGCAGATGACGGAAAAGTTTGTTGCGCACATCCAGCAGTACACGGGTTGTCAGATAAGTTCCCGTAAAACCTGAAATATAACGCATGATTGAACGCATCCCGTACAGAATGATGACTGCCGCGGCAAGAATTGCAAAAAGCGTGTAATCCGCACCCGGCAGAATACGGTCAATAGCGATTTTCAAAATCCACGGAATTGCAAGCCCCATAACTGAAAAAAGAACCTGCGCTACAACTGCTCCAAAAATCAGCATTTTGTATGGAGACAATATTTTTTTTAAGTTTTCGTTTAACATTTTAAAAGAGAATTTGAAATTGAACAATAGAAATGGTACGGGAAAAATTTTCCCACTTCAGCAGCAGTTTTTGCCGCAGTCAGGCTTGCACCTTACATCGGTATTCCCTCCATGTTGTTTTAATTCAAAGAGTTACACTGCTTTCAGCGTATATATCCCTCTCTTTCCTAATAATTTAACCTCAATCAAAGGAAAAACAATATTTTTTTCAATTTTTTTTTGAAAACTTTTCGCCTTTTTAAAAACGATGTGCTATATTATAAAAAATAAAGCAGCGAAATGTATCTTTGTTTTCCTGGGAAGATACGATGCACCGTGTTGCTGTCAGGCTTGAGTGCGGCAGTGATACAGGTCGGAAAAAGTTGCTGTAAACAAGGAGTTTATATATTATGTCAGAACTTAAAGTTCAATCGCCGTTGACGGAAGCGCATTTTCACGATTTTCCCGTCAAATCACCGGAATATTTCAACTTTGCGAGCGATGTTGTTGACCGCTGGGCGCAATACGACCGCAACAAACTTGCCATGATCTGGGTAAATCAGCAGGGCGACGAAAAAAGATTTACTTTTTTTGACTTCAGCCGACTTTCCAATCAGGCGGCAAATCTGCTTTTGAAGCAGGGCATCGGCAAAGGCGACAGAGTTTTTCTCATGCTGCCGCGTCTGCCTGAATGGTGGATTTTTTCACTCGCTCTCATCCGTATCGGAGCCATCCAGTGTCCGTCTCCGACTCTGCTGACACCGCCGGATATCAAACAGCGTATCAATGCCGGCAAATTCAAAATGGTCATCACAGACAACGAAAACGCTCCGAAATTTGACGAAGTTTTTGAAGAATGTCCCAGTTTGAACTGCCGCTTGATTGTCAACGACCGCCGTCCCGGCTGGATATCATATCTTGACTGCAGTTCGCTTTCAAGCAAAGAACTTAAACTTTCCAAAAAGTTCAAAAGCAAATCTTCCGATCCGTTCCTGACTCTTTTTACCTCAGGAACCAGCAAGATGCCCAAAATGGTCGAACACTCAAACGATTATGCTCTCGGACACCGCATCACTGCCGAATTGTGGCACTGTGAAGGTCCTACTGACCTTGCTTTCACCGTTTCAGATACCGGCTGGGGTAAAAATATCTGGGGAAATTACTTCGGACAATGGATCCTCGGTGCATGTGTATTCATCTACGATATCCGCGGCAAATTTCACGCTGATGAACTGCTGCCGATACTTGAAAAATATTCCATTACCTCATTTTGCGCACCTCCGACGATTTACCGCATGCTGGTCTTAAATGACCTCAAACGATTTGACCTAAAAGACTTGCGCACATGCTGCTCCGCAGGTGAGCCGCTTCATACTGAAACCTGCCGCATCTGGGAAGAGGGAACAGGACTCCAAATCCGCGAGGCTTACGGTCAGACTGAAACCGTCTGCATGATCGGAACTTTCGGCAAAAATGAAATCCGCTACGGCTCTATGGGCAAAGGCGCACCCGGTTGGGATATTGAACTTCACGACGACGACGGCAACCCCGTCAAAGAGGGTGAACCCGGCAGAATTGCCGTCAGAATAAATAACGGCAAACCCGTCGGCATGTTCCTCAGTTATGTCAATAACAAAGAAGAAAACGACAAATGTTTCATCGGTGATTTTTACTATACCGGAGACAAAGCCTACCGTGATGCTGACGGATATTTTTACTTTGTCGGGCGCAGTGACGATATTATCAAAAGTTCAGGCTACCGCATCGGGCCTCTGGAAGTCGAAGAAGTTATGATGCAGCACCCCGCCGTCCATGAAGTCGCCGTCGTCGGCGCACCTGACCCCTTGCGCGGCGCAAAAGTCAAGGCTTATGTCGTTCTGCACAAAGGTTTTGAACCTACCGACACTCTGGTAAAAAAACTTCAGCAGCATGTCAAAAATCTGACTGCTCCGTACAAATATCCGCGTGAAATCGAGTTTGTCAAGTCTATGCCCAAAACTTTCTCCGGCAAAATAAAACGCGATTTGCTCCGCCGTCACGCCGAAACAGGCATCTTCTGGAAATAATAATATGGCATTTTTTTGCAGGAGAAAATCTCCTGCAAAAAAATCAGTCACAACTTGAGATGCAGTTTATACAAATATATTGAATTTTGACTGATTTGAGGTGTTTTATGAAAATGTGTGTGATTGGAACAGGTTATGTCGGATTGGTTGCAGGTGCCTGTCTTGCAGATATGGGAAACAGTGTGATTTGCGTTGACAACAATGCAGAAAAAATTTCTCAACTGCAAAAATGCGTTATTCCGATTTATGAACCCGGTCTGGAAGAATTGGTCAAAGCCAATATGACACAGAAACGATTATTTTTCTCCACTGACCTTGCCGATGCAGTTCGCAAATCTGAAGTCTGTTTCATCGCTGTCGGCACTCCGCAGGACGAAGACGGCTCATGCGATTTACAGTATGTCCTGAATGTTGCGGAGGAAATCGCCAAAGCCATGAACTCCTACAAGGTCATCGTTGACAAGTCCACTGTCCCCGTCGGCACTGCGGAAAAAGTCGCTGAACTGATGAAAAAATACACTCAATTTGACTTTGATGTCGTCTCCAATCCCGAATTTCTCAAACAGGGCAATGCAGTAGATGATTTTCTCTATCCCGACCGTGTGGTAATCGGTTCAGATTCAGAGCGGGCAACGCTCATAATGCAGGAGATTTATGCACCGTTTTTCCGTACCGGCAACCGTGTTATCGTTATGGATGTAAAATCTGCAGAAATGACAAAATACGCCTCAAACTCTTTTCTTGCCGCAAAAATTTCATTTATGAACGAAATAGCCAACCTCTGCGAAAAAGTCGGTGCAGACGCCGAAATGGTACGGGTCGGCATGTCAACTGACTCCCGTATCGGCAACAAATTTCTTTTCCCCGGCCTCGGTTACGGCGGCAGCTGTTTCCCCAAGGATGTCAAAGCTCTCATCCGTATCGGTGCTGAAAACGGCTGTGAAATGTCAGTTATCAAAGCCGCCGACGAGGTGAATTTCAAACAGCGGATACTCTTTATTGACAAAATCAAAAAACACTTTAATAATGATATCGCAAATAGAAATATCGCCGTATGGGGATTATCGTTCAAACCCAAAACCGACGACATGCGTGAAGCTCCGTCAATCACTATTATAAGTGAACTTCTGAAATGCAATGCAAAAATATCCGCATTTGACCCAAAAGCTATGCAGAGCTGCCGGAAACACTTCGGAAACAGCATAGAATACAAAGATAATTCATACGATGTTCTGAAAGATGCGGACTGTCTGCTGCTGCTGACAGAATGGAACGAATTCCGCCGCCCCGATTTTGAACTTATGAAATCTCTTATGAAAACTCCTGTAATTTTTGACGGCAGAAATCAATACAACCCCGCCCGCCTCAAGGAAGCAGGTTTTATCTATTACCCCATCGGTCTCATAAACAACTGACTGTTTTAAACAGCCGTTTTTGCAGAGGGGCGCAAGCCCCTGCAAAAAACATGCAATAATTATTTTCCCGCAGCGGCAACAGAGCCTTTGGAAAATTCTTTTGCCATTTTGAAATATTTTTCAGCTTCGGCTTTTTTATCATGAGACATGTAATAAACGCCTAAATTGAAAGTTCCTACTGCATGGCGGATTTTCACCAATTCCTGTAATATAGTTTCTGCCTCTTCTTCTTTGCTGAAAACCCGGTCCATTTCACGGTTAGCATATTTAACTGCCAGATTATTTATGCAGTCATCGTTACCGACGATAAGTCCTGCAACCATATCTGCATCGGCAGTGTCAGGCGGGTTGGGAAATGTAACCACATCGACGGACTTGCCGTCTTTCACAATAAAAAACTGATAATCACGCAATTTCCATGCTCCGTCGGAAGTATGGATGCGGAAATAGAGATTACCGCCCAGGTCCCAGACTTTATCTTCATTATAATATTCTTCGGAAACCTGTTCTATCATGAAAGGTTTGATAAGTTTTTTTATCTCATCTTTCTTACATACTCTGAACGATGATTTTTCAAGAAATTTCATCAATTCATCTTCATAAGTTGCATTTATTGCCCTGACAGTCGGGTTGGGATAGGCAAGATTTTCATGAATCGGCTGCTTATAAAATTCTTCATAAATCCAGCGGGTGCTGCCTTCTCTGTCAACAATAAGCCTATCTGCAATCATTTTTTCTACTGCTCCGGCATTATAAGTCCAACCTTTAAGCTTAATTCCTTCGGGTTGAGGCATACGGAGCATCTTACTGTATCCGGAAATATTATTTCGGCCCTGCAATGTATTGAGCAAATCAGCGGCATCTTTGCCGAATACTTTGCCCAAGTCGGCAATATGAGTATTGATTGCTTGACTGAGGGGATTGGATTTTTCTGCATTTTCAGCTTCAATTTTTTTGCGGATACCCTCAATTTCAGCTTTGAGTTCCTCGCTGTTAAGATATTTTGCCGCGTCTTTGTGACCTTTATCTGCGGCAAGTTTCATCCATTTGCAGAACTCCTGCCAATTACCGGAAAATCCCTCAATCATAGCAATAGCAACTTCATGTTCGGGATTTGCAGAAATGCGTTCCGCCGCCAGCATACAAAGCTTGGCCCACAACAAATATGCACGATTTTCATCTTTTCGTCTGAAATAATATTTGCTCAAATAGAGCCATGCGTCAACGTAATTCTGTTGGGCTGCAAGTTCAAGATATTTAAATCCTTTTTCCGCATCTTTCAATTTTTCCATGCAATAAACGCCGTACTCAAATTGTTCTTTGACAAACTTGCCGGAAGTATCCTCATCAGAAGGAGCAGTTATTGCAGCTTTTTCTGCAATTTTTCCGTTTTTGACCAACTCCGCACTGTCCGCATTTGCCATACCGACAAAAAATAAACACCCCATTACGACGATACCGATTTTTGATTTTTTAAATGTCATTGTATATTCCTTTATGTATTAAAGTGGTGAAAAAACAATCCCTGCAGTATATAAAAATATAAAATTCCGCTTTATTTCAACGCCGGACGCATCATTTCGGGAATGGCAAGGTCTTTGACAGTTCTGCCGCCAACACTGCACTCCGTATCAATGCCTTTACTGCGCAGAAATTTAATTCGTCTGGTAATTTTTTCATTCGCCTCGGCGTCAATATAGAGGTCGCGGTCGGCTGCCCATTCGCAGAGAAAATACAGAGCGTTTTTGCCGTCTTTGTCTTTACCGTTGATACGCGCGCCGTTCTCCAGCAGAAGTTCAATATCGTTTTCAGTGATTTTAGGCGACCATGCAATAGACGGGATAAGGTCTTCAAACATATCACGGTCCAAATCCGGTTTCTTGAGCATCATAAGTTTAAGGATGCTGCTGCGGAGCGGAATGTGGCGGTCATCAGTATAACGGACAACTTTGTGTTCATAAAGACTTTTCAATACCGGCATAATGTCGTTGGTAATATCGGAATTTTCAATCAGACTTGAAATAAATCCCATATGCAATTTATCAATTTTATGAATTTCACTGCATGAATATTGCAGCATGGTCGGATATCTGCCTTTGAGCGGTTTTACTTTGGGGTCAGCTTTATTGAGAAGCAGAGAGTTGAAAATCCCCCAGCGTGTACGGCGGACATCTTCAGGCAATTTTCGCTGATTGGCATATTCATAAGCAATCTGAAGCGATGTTTCTGCACATGATGTTGCTTGCAAATTGGGATTTGCTCCTGCTTTGAGCAGGTCAAGCACAATACGGGACTGATACTTGGCACAGCTGTACTGCAAAGGCAGGATACCGCCGGTTAGCTCCTGATTGCACAATTCCGGATATTTCTCAAGCAGAGAATTAACTTTCCGGTGGTCATTGCTGAAAAGCGCATTACGGAACTCGCTGAAGTAAACATAATGTTTGGCTTTACGGTTATTCACATCGGTAAATTCCTCATCCGCGCCGACAGCTTTAAGCAAGTCAAATATCTCTTTTGACGCATATTTTACAGCATAGAAAACAGGAGTTTGCAGCTCAACTCCGGTCATAAGTGAAGTGTCTGCCCCCGCAAGCAAAAGCTGACGGACAAGCGGCAGATTGTCATGAAAAACCGCCCAATGCAGCGGAGTTCTACCCTGCGCATCCTGTTCGTTGACATTTGCGCCGTAATTTATCAACTCTATTGCATCTTCATATTTCTTTGCTTTTATTTTGCGGAAAAGCATACCGTCAAGCTTCGGAACTCCGTATTTGCAAAGTTCAAGCGTGCAGTCTCCGGTAATACATTCAGTTGAAACATAATGAACGAGCAATTCATGTTCCAACTCTTTTTTGAGCGGAATATGAGCGTGTTCTATCCAGCGCAGCAGCGGTCCTGAAAATTCAGGATGCGCAGCGTCAGTAATTGCAAGATTGGGGTCAGTTTCAGGCTTTTTGAGATATTGCAGGAGCTGCTGGGAAAAAATTTTGTCACGCGAAGTGAACTGATTTTTATCTGCATGTTTTGAATATTCATTAACCATTTTCTGAATTTCTGTTGTACGCGCGGAGTTGAACGATTTTTTCTTATTCAAAATGGCAAATGCCTTTTGGCGGTCTTTAAATTGTTTGAACAAAGTCGCCTGCAGTTTCTGATAAAATTTAACCCGTTCCATAAACCATTTGCGGTCAGAAAATGAAGATTCATCATGCAGAAGAGTTATAAGTTCTTTATTGCATTTTTCCAGTCTGGCATTGAGTATCATCTGCATTTGGTCGGGACTGGTAAATGCTTTTTTCTCCTTAACTTTGTTGATTTCTTCCATGGTACGCTGTTTTATCTTTTTTCTGACAGCCTTTTTCTTCGGAACTTTTTTAACTTTTTCAACCTTGACTTCAGGTGCTTCAGGAACTTCAACTTTCGGGACTTCAGTTTCAACTTTCGGCACGGGAGCAGCAGGAGCTTGCGGCGGTGCAGGAGGAGTTTGATTGATATTAAGAGTTTTCAAAACAGTTTTATAAAGTGATGATGCGCCGGAAACAATTTTATGACGGTATTTGACGGCAAAAAAGATACAGACAATAATAAAAACAATCTTGAAAAGTGTCTTGAAAAACTTTTTCACAGATTTTTTAGGTACTTTTTTCATCCTGCCGCTGACAAAATTATAAATATTTGAAGCAGCAAGAGAAATTTGCGACTTCAAAACAGCAGCTTTTATACGCACAGTCTCAATAAATTTTTTGCGTCCGGAGAGTAAAGATTCAATTCGCATTTTGAGCATTTCAGCATTCTGCGGGCGTTTATCAGGGTCACGGTTGAGCATATCGTTGATAAGCAAAATAAAATTAGCTGAAAAACCGTCTGCAATTTTGCTTAAATCTTTATGTTCTTCATTCAGAACTTTTATAACCGTTTCCATAGCAGTCGTTCCGTCATAAGGCGGCTGTCCCGATGCCATGTGAAACATCGTTGCGCCCAAACTGTAAATATCGGAACGGAAATCAACATTATGCGAAGAACGGCACTGCTCAGGCGAAGCATAATTGGGCGTACCGAAAACGAGATTGCCCTGCGTCAGTGTCAATTCATTTTCCCCTTTATTGCCTGATTTAGCAATACCGAAGTCTGCCAATTTGACGACATCGGAGGATGAAATCATAATATTTGACGGCTTGATATCACGGTGGACAATATTTTCCCGTTCAAGAATAATCAGCACTTCTGTAACTTTGAGAGCGATATTGAGAATATCCTTTTCCTTGAAAGGACCGTCTGTTTTAATTATCTCACTGACATTTCTGCCGTGGACATACTCCATGGCGATATAGAGAGTATTGGTATTTACCTCTTTGCCGACATCATATACGGAGATAAAATTTTCACTGTCAATACGGTTGGCAAGTTTTGCCTCACGAATAAAGCGTTTGGCATAAACCGGATTGTTGACAGCAACCTCATTAGTCATGATTTTAAGTGCGATTTCACGATGCAGCAGCATGTGACTTGCGAGATAAACCTCACCCATACCGCCTCTGCCGAGCAATTTTATGATTTTGTATTTATCATAAACATCGCCTTCTTTAAACATAGCTGAAGGCTCATTATCAACAACTTCATCATCCGCTCCGTCATCATCATTCAAAGCAAAAGTTACATTGGCACGGAAAACTTTGTCGCAGAAAGGACATTGCAGTTCCCGTTTGATAACATCAGGCGGCACCAGCAATTCAGCATAACAATGGGGACAGAACATTACCACAGAAAAATTCTCAATCCCGGCACAAGTATTACAGTGAGGACAATCCATAGTCAAACTGAGATTTTTTTCCTGCACTTCGTGGTCTTTTTCACAGCGCAGACAGCGCAAAACAACAGCCATTATTTCCTCACCTTCACATCATGATTTGAAGTTCAGCAATCACTTCAT
>JAZOSO010000144.1:0-27852 GCA_045657185.1 Victivallaceae bacterium
AATTCTGTGCTGGGGTTGGAATAATCAGATACATAAGGACCGCCTTTGAATGATTTTACACTGCCGTCAACGAAAACGACATTGAATCTGCCTGCATGGCGGGCATCCCAGCATTTTCTTCCGTCATAAGAACCGAAAGGAGCAAAAGCATAGCTGTATGAATTGATACCGTTATCTGATGGCGGAGCAACACGGTCAGCGATATATACAACTTTGGTCGGTTCTTTAAGTTTAGTCATTTTGACAGGTCTGTAATTTAGTGCAGCTGTGGACCATACACCGAGAGCCATTTCAACAGCATAATGCTGAGAGTCCGGAAGTTGTTCACTATGAGTCCATGTTTTATAATTTGCGCTCGGACAGGTCCAGTTTTTACTGCCTACATACTGTTCAAGTTTCAGAGCTACCCGATAATGTCCTTTGGTAGGCCAGGGACCGATACCATCGGAAGCAACCCAGTCTTCATTATCGGTTGAATACATGACGCCTGCAGTACCGAAAGATTTAAGTTTGTTCATACAAGCTGCAGACCTGCCTTTTTCTCTTGCCTGATTGAGAGCGGGGAGCAGCATACCTGCAAGGATAGCAATAATAGCGATTACGACAAGAAGTTCAATCAAAGTAAAGCAACTTCCTATAATATTACCTTTGTCATGTTGTTTGAGGGTGTTTTTCATTTTATGTCCTTTCGTTAAGGGAGTATTTTTGTGTCTTTTCGAAACGGTCTGACCTGTCGGACAGGTCAGATACATGTTTTTTATAACTTCCTGTAAGTAATATTATCTCCTTTGCGGTTTGATTATCGGTTAAAGGTTACAAGGTAAAGTGCGCTTGGTGAATTCTTTTTGACGGTAAAGAGAGAGCCGTTGCGGGTGTATGGGATTTCCTGCAGAGTGCTGCCTTCTTCAATAACAGTGATTTTAATATCTTTATCTGCAGGAACACCGTCAATCTGCAGAGTAACTTCATTGTCTAATGTTTTGAAGAAACCGAACATTGCCATACCGTTTCCTGTATCGTCAACACCTGCAATGGCGTATGAACCTGCCGGCCCGTAAACGGTTTTGACACGGTTTTTGTATTGATTTTGCAGTAATCCGCATTGGCAGAGTGCATAGTAAACTGTTTTGGGCTTGTGGAAATTATCAAAAATCCCCCATGACCAGCCGACACCGGCGGTATAATAATGTGACAAATCCATCGGAGAATCCTGCCAGCCTGTCAATACCCCGGCAGTGAATACTGCGGAATCAACTCCGCCCATATCTGCCACTCCTTCGGGAGTGCCGCCGCCGAGATTGACATAATGCCATTCTGTAAGATGCAGTTCAGCATTTTCAAGGTTCAGTGCGTCAGCCATAAATCTTGCAGCGTGTGCCTGAAAAATCATACCTTCCATATTGGAGCTGTAATGATGCCATGAAAGGAAGTCGGGTTTGATACCGTGTTCGGCAAATTTTTGTGCAACTTGCTGGAAAAGCGGCATATTGAGAGACATTGCACCGAAACCGCCGACTTGGATTTCAGGAAATTCTGACTTCAATCGTTTATAGACAATAACGAAAAATTCCAAAAATTCTTCCCATGTGCCTGCCCACATATTTTTAGCTTCGGGTTCGTTCCAGATTTCCCAGTATTTGATGTTCCAGTGATGACCGTTTGCCCATCCTTTGTTGTAGTGGCGGACGATACCGGCACAAATCTCTGCATAATGTTCAAAATCTTTTACCGGAACGGCAGTGAAACGCTTTTTGGCATGGTCAATGCTGATGCCGAGACGATAATAAATTTCTGGGCCCTGCGCCATTGTATTTTCAAAATAAAAATCTGTCTGGTCAAAATAATAGTTATTGGGGTCGGACGGGTCAGCATGTTCCAGCGGAAAAACAAAAATCGTATCAACCAGACGGGAACCGGGTTCTGACAGAGGGACATCGTGAGTACGCATGCTTGAAGCTCCGAGCTTGCGGTAATCTTCATTCATATCATAATTTGCCTGATTGGTGATTTTAGGTCCGAAGTTGACACCGTAAATCGGACGGATTTCTCCGGCAGGAACGCTGAAATCAACCTGCGGATTTTCGGCGCGTGCGGGAGTAAGTTTTTCTCTGACATTATGCAGTGCCGCCTGAATTGCAGCGTTGGTACTGAGATCGGGGACAGGAAGATTTTGACGCACATAAGCTGATTTTGCCATGTTTCCGTAAAGTTCCCAATCTGCATCAATCAAGCTCTTTTTGTCAAAGAGGATATCGCTTTGTTCACAGTTGACAGTCAGAAGTCCGAACCCTCTTGACTGATTATTCAATGAGTCATAGAACTGTGCGCCGAGAATACTGTTCATATCAGTCATAACAACTTTGAAAGCACATTCTCCGTTGCGAATAATGAGGTCAGACGGAATGGAGACGATTATCTGCCATTTGCCTTTTTCTTTATTTCCGACAAGCTCTACATTGTCGGGAACGCCTATACATTTGCGGTTGCAGTAATAAATTTTTGCGCCGTCTGCGTTAAAGAGATACTGAACAAGATTCTCTGAATTACCGAAGAAAAGTTCCAGAGAGTTGTCAAATGTCCAGCCGACATATTTTTCTCTCATCGGAAAAATGATTTCTGAATGGCTGTCGCATACTGCATTGACAAAAACTTTTCCTTCCGCAAGGGCAAATTTCACACTGAAATCAGCCGCCGGAGCGCAAGCATCAGTGTTGCGTGAGCGAAAAGAGGTCAATGCAGGTAATTCTGCCCAATCTTTTTCGGTCGGTGCCGCAGGGAGTTCCTTCAGTGCAAATTGAGGTAAAGATTCAAAATCATAATCTTTTCCGACAAATGAAAATTTCCGTTCCATAAAATTATCTCCTTAAATATGGTTCTATGTAAATATCTTTTCGTAATTTTACCGGGGTTAAAATTTGTTCCCAAAGTGCTTCCGCACATTGTTCTTTTGAAACAGTGATACTTGAAAACTTAATTCCTTCAACTCTGCCTTTGCTCCACGGAGTGTCAAAAACTCCTATAATTGCAGAAGGCATAAAATTACATTCACCCGCAATCTCAAGCAGCTTTATGACGAAAAAATCACTATTTGAAAAAATGCCGTCAGGCTGACTGTGTGAATGAGAAAAAATATCGTAAATATCATCAGTAGCATGTTTTTTAAAAGATTGTGCTGTGTAGGTATAAAGAATCGGGTCCATACCGTTTTGACGCAGAACATCTGAATAACCGTCAAGTATTCTTTTGGTTCTGTGATGGGAATATTCTTCCGGAGTATTTCTGAATCTTGCTGATATTCCGTCAATATTAATATAAAGCGGATGTTTGCAGCCTTGAGAGAGCAGATATTCGGCAGCTATTTTACCTATTTTATAATAGTCAATAAATACTCCGGTTGCATTTTTTGGTTTGATTCCGTCAACATAGTCAAAAAAGACGGGAGATTTTTTGAGCAGTTCTCCGAGCAGGGGGAATTTATGAAAAACATAACCGTCAAGAATAAGCTTGTCGCCGCAACTTTCAATCAGAGATTTGACACTGCGGTAAATATGTTTTCTCCTTGTCGGTTTGTCAAATCCTGCAACATTTACGGATTGCAGTCTGTTCCCCTGAGAAGTGATTTTATCATTCAGACATTTGAAAATATCTCCGTAAAAATCTCCGCTTGTGCGTAAAATGGAACCGATCAGCCTGTTCTGTATATATTCTGACTGAATGATTGTACCGACTCTTTTTTTGCGTTCCACAATATTTTCAGCAACCAGATGCTCAAAGGCATTTCTTACTGCCCAGCGTGAAACGGAAAGTTCGCGGGCAATATCCAGCTCTTTCGGCAACAGAGCATTTTCCCATTTGCCGGAATTTATTCCGGCATAGAGATATTCAAGTACTATTTCTGTTTTTTCTCCGCGTTCCATAGGCAATATATAATTAAAATTATTGACTTTCCTGTAATATAAGATGATATTTTGAAAATTTCAACCATACATATTGTATGTTTTTGTGAAAATGTTGTTTTTTTTACCGAACATATAAAATAAAACAGATAATGATGTTTTATGCAGCAAATGAATTGATTTTCAAGAAAAAAAGCAAAAAAAATTTGATAAAATTCAAAAGTGTGATAAATTATATGCATTATTTTTTACAAACACTCAAAAAGGTGAAAAAATGAAAAAACAACATCGTACTTTCTGCAATTTTCTGCAGGAAAACAATATCGTTTGCGGTGTGAATGAAAATGACGGAAAAGTTGTACTTGAGAACTTGATTACTCTTCTCAAACGCCACTATCCCGCATTGGACATTGAAAGCACTCGCAAAGAAGTTGAAAGCCGTGAGGCTCTCTTTCCGACTATGATTGCTCCCGGATTAGCTCTTCCCCATGCCCGTATCTCCGGCATCAAAGAGGCTCTGCTCGCTGTCGCCTGTATCCCCAACGGATGCGACT
This sequence comes from Victivallaceae bacterium, assembly GCA_045657185.1. Classification (GTDB taxonomy): domain Bacteria; phylum Verrucomicrobiota; class Lentisphaeria; order Victivallales; family Victivallaceae; genus RGIG5270. The sequence continues at coordinate 4,451 of JAZOSO010000144.1, forward strand.
TCGGCAGTGATGAGAAAGTCAAAGTCATGGTGCTTCTGCTCTCTCCCGTTGACAATCCGAATTTGCATGTTCAGATTCTTTCCGCACTCGCAAGTGAATTTAAGGATGAGGGTGTAACTGATAAAGTTGCCAAAACGGCATCAGCTCAGGACTTGATGAAGTTCTTCTCTGACGATACTGTTGTTATTCCCGATTATCTTACCGCGGCTGATTTGATGGAAGATTTTCCTGCTATGCTTCAGGAAACTGATTCAATCCTTGATGCGGTCAAAAAATTTGCTGTTACCCGCAGTGAAGAATTGCCGGTCATTGATAACACCGGTGATTTGCGCGGTACACTTTCGCTCGCAGACCTTTTCAAATACAGTTTGCCTGAACATCTGTTGTGGCTGGAAGATTTGTCACCGATTTATGAACTTCAGCCTTTCTCTGATATGCTCAAAACTGCTGATGAGACCAAAGTCGCTGATATCATGAGTGAGGAATTTTTCATGGCAAATGTTTCAGACCCTGCTGTCAAACTTGCCAAAATGTTTATGATGAACAAATTGTCTCAGCTGCTTATCGTTGATGACAACGGCAAAGTTGCCGGTGTTGTAACATTAAAGAATTTTTCTGCTAAACTTTTCTGGGAATAATGAATTATGAGTGAATCTTCAAGCAGCGCCATGTCGCTTAAAAACATGATTTCGCGTTTCGGTATAATGCTTGCCGCCGCTCTTTGTGTCGGTTTCGGCGGTGTATTCAGCGGAGCGATGACAAGCTCACAGTCTATTGCCTGTGCAGTTTTTATCTCAATTATTTTCGGAACTCTCTTTTTCTGGGGCTTCCGTCTGGCAATTGCCTTTCTCGGATTGGCGGTTCTGATTTTCAGCAAATCGCTTGATATTCCGACATTTGTAACATCATCCTCACTGGAAGTTATCATGTTCCTTGTGGGTATGATGATTATTGTCGGTGCATTGCGCGACCTCGGTTTCTTTACCTGGATTGTGCAGTTGATTGTTTCCATGCCCAATCTGAACAGCCGCAAGTTTATTTTTGTTACTGCCACAGCCAGTGCGCTTCTTGCTTGTGCAGTTGACGAAGTAACCTCAATCATCTTTATTTCAACTCTGATTTTCCAGGTTTGCGACCGTCTGAAATTGAATCCGACACCGTATATTCTGATTGCAGTTCTTGCCACCAATATCGGTAGTGCCGGTACTATGATGGGTAATCCTGTCGGTATTTTTATCGGTACCAAAGGTCAGTTGACTTTCGGCGACTTTATGGTTTGGGCTTTCCCGTTGATGCTGGTTGCACTTTTTGCCACTATTGCTTTGCTTTTGTGGTACTTCCGCAAAGACCTTGATAAATTTGACGTAAGCTTGCGCGATCGTCTGGCACGCGGACTTTCAATTGCTCCCGTGGTCAAAGTTCCTTATATGAAAGGTCTGATTCTCATTGTTCTGACTGTTCTTGCTATTGCATCACATCATCAGACTGAAGAATTTTTCGGCTTGCAGAAAAACAGTGTGCTTCTGGTTATGCCGCTTATCTGTGCCGGTGTGGTTATGATTCTCAAACCTGAACGCGCCAGATATTATGTTGAAAAAGAAGTTGACTGGTGGACTTTGATTTTCTTCATGCTGCTTTTTGCAGTTGCCGGTACGCTTGAACATACTCACGTTGACCAGGTGCTTGCTAATGGATTCAGCAAGATTGCAGGTAAAACTCCCGCAACTCTGGTTCCCTTTATCTTCACTGTTTCCGCATTCGGTTCAGCATTTGTTGATAATGTTATTTTCGTTGCCGCATTCAGCCCTGTTATTGAACAGCTTGCAGTAAATGTCAAAGACTTGCCGTTGTGGTGGGCTTTGCTTTTCGGTGCATGCTTCGGCGGTAATATTACCATGATCGGCAGTACAGCCAATATCGTTGCTCTCGGTATGGTTGAGAAACACGGCGGCAGTCAGATCACATTCTTCAAATGGTTCAAAATCGGTCTGCTCTGCACCATTCTGTCCGGCGGTATTGCAATCGCAGCATTGCTTTTTATGACGCCCTTTATGCCCGACCACAAAATCACCTTTGAAAAACTCTCTGCTGGGTCAGGTTATGTTCCTGCAACAGAAGAGTTTGACGGTGAACTCGGCGGTACTTTGAGTGTTGAAAACAATATCGTTTATCTCACCGGTGCCAAAGGTGCAAAAATTCAGGTTGTCATGCCTGAAAAATCTCAGGTGAAAGCTGAAGGCAAAGTTCTCATTCAGGGAACATTTACCAAAGACGCCGCCAATAAAGCATATCCTTATATGCTCAAAGCCAAAAAGGTTGAATCTTTGCACAAAGATTAACAATCATTTCTGTTGATACATTTTGCGGGGCAAAACTTTCGGAATAAAGTTTTGTCCCGCATTTTTTTTACTCTGTTTGTGAAAGCCGTTCTTCTTAAAATGCAGTGTTTCACCTGCAGCTTTGTAATATATTTTTCAGATTACAAAGTGCAGATTTTGAGAACCATTTGTTCAAGCTGCATGCGTTGATTGCCGTTGCCGGAGACGAGAGCGAGGTTGGTGTCGGCGGCAATTTTAAGTGCTTTGCCCAGTTTTTCGGTACTCCATGCGGAGGCGTTTTCGCATACTTTAAAAGCGCGGAACGGGTGCATTTTCAGCAGCGGGTTGTTGGGGAAGCGTTCTTTCAGGTCAGCAGGAATGCTGTTAAATGTTCCGGGATGCACACGGTTGGGATCAATATTGAGTTCAGCCATGGCATTGAGGCTTTTAACGAGGTCGGAAATTGAATTACTGACGGAAGCCATAATGCGGATTTCAGCTTCTCCGCTTTGGATAAGGTCAGAAAGCGTAGATAGTGCGGCGCGTAAATCTTTTTCAAGCAACGCACCGGTGAAGAAATAAATTACACTTTCGGGGGTTCGGGCGCAGAGCATACGGCAGATATCAAGGGTTATTTTTGTATCTTCTCCCATATAAGTGCAAATTTTTTCCAGTTCATTATTGAGTATGCCGCTGCTGCTTCCGAGGGTGTCAACAAGAAATTTGAGAGCATCGGGAGCGATAGTTTTGTTTTGAGTTTGCAGATATTCTTTGATTTCGGCGGAACGGATGGAGGAAAAATTTTTATCGGTGGATTTTATGGCATCACAGACAATGACTTCGGCGATGCTTTTGAGTTTTTTTGCGTTGCTTTTGCGCATATCGGGCGGATTTTGAGTACATTCAATGATTACATGTACGCCGTCGTCAGGATTGAGCAGCAGTTCCAGCGCAGCAGATGCGAGTTCATCGTTTGAGGCAAGCAGTTTATCCGCATAGATGAAATAACGCAGATGAATAAGTTTTTCCGGGGTGAGGAAAGGGGGGGTACGCAGGTCATTTATTAACTCCTGCATGATTTCCTCATATTTTGAACCGTCACCGCTGACGGTTTCAAGGTCGCACTGACCGTTGCTGTTGTCAATGATTTCCGCGGCAAGCGCGGCAGATCTTTTTTTGACGGCTTGTTCGTCACTTCCGTAAATCAGATAAATTTTACCCATTTTTTCTCCGTTTTTGATTGATTATGTAAATAATTTAATTCTTTTTTTGAAATTTTCAAGAAAAAATTTGATAATATGGCAAAGTAGGTGTATAATATGCACATGTTATATTTTTTAATTATAAAAATGCTTCGGCATCGGAGATAAATAATGACTCAAAATATTGAATTGCGTAAAAATGTGATAAAAAATTGCCGCCGCATCGTTGTCAAGGCGGGGACGCGTCTGTTGACCAGTGAGGAACAGATTGCCAAATTGGTTGACGGTATCGCTTTTTTGCGTAAAAAAGATTTTCAGGTAATGCTGGTCACCAGCGGTGCAGTCGGTATGGGTATGAAAGTTCTCGGTCTTGCCAAACGCCCCCGCAAATTGGCTGAAGTTCAGGCACTTGCGGCAATCGGGCAGGGCAAGCTTATGGAGATTTATGAACGGGAATGTGCCCGTCACGGTATAAAAACCGCCCAGCTGCTGCTTACTGCATCTGATTTGCGCAGCCGCAACCGTTATGTCAATGTGATGAACTGTATAAATGCGCTGTGGGAAAACGGAGTTTTGCCTATTGTCAATGAAAACGACTCTGTTTCCGTCGATGAACTTAAATTCGGCGATAATGATATTTTGTCAGCAATGCTCGGCAGTCTGACAACTTCACAGCTGACAATTATTCTCACCACCGAGAGCGGTTTGCGTGAGCGTGATGCAGAGGGCAAACTTGCCGACCGCATCAGTGTTGTTTCCAAGCTCAGTGATTCGATCAAAGCCATGGCTCAGGGAACAGATAATGCAGAATTTTCCATCGGCGGCATGAGTTCAAAACTCCGTGCGGCAAATCTGCTTATGAACGCAGGCAGTCATTTGTGGATTGCTGACGGCAGAGTTGACGGAGTTCTGCAGGATATTGCTGAAGGCAAAGATATCGGTACTTTGTTTTTACCCCGTCCGCAGAAAATTCATTCCAAAAAGTTGTGGATCGGATTTTTTGCCCGCAGTACAGGCAAATTGCTGGTCGATGCCGGTGCGGCAGATGCAGTTATTACCAAGGGCAAAAGTCTTTTGCCTTCCGGTGTGAAGAGTATTGAGGGGCGTTTCAAACGCGGCGACACGGTTGAAATCGTTAGGGTAGAAAATGCGAATGATGTTATTGCCAGAGGATTGGTTAATTTTGACAGTGATGAATGCGGCAAAATCATTCTGCATAAGTCGGGAGAAATTTCTGAAATACTTGAGCGCGACGCTGATGATGAAGTTGTGCATCGTGACAATCTGGTACTCCTGACTAAAAGTACAGAACTTTAAGTTACAGGAGAAATTATGCAGTTTCAATGTCCGAAATGTTCAGGTGTGGTAAGTATTGACGAGTTAAATCTCGGCAAAACCGTTTCTTGCGGTCATTGCAAAGAAATCGTCAATGCCCCTGACAGCCGTTTTGCCAAAGGTGTGATAATCAATGATTTTATAATTGAAAAAGAACTCGGCGTCGGCGGTATGGGGGTAGTCTATCTTGCCAAACAAATTACACTTGACAGATATGTGGCATTGAAAATTTTGAAAGAAAAGTATGCAGAGGACAGTGAATTTGTTATTCAGTTCGTCCGTGAGGCGCGTTCTGCAGCAAAGTTAAATCATCCGAATATTGTTCAGGCTTATGCTGTCGGCGAGGAAAACGGGATATTCTTTTTTGCCATGGAATATGTTGACGGCAAAACTATGAAAGAAGAACTTGCCGAAAAGAAAAAAATTGCCCCTGTAACAGCCGCAAAAATTATCCGTAATATTGCTGTTGCTCTGGATTACGCATGGAACGAAAACAAAATTGTTCATCATGATATCAAACCTGATAATATTATGCTTACCAAAAACGGCAAAGCCAAACTTGCCGACTTGGGACTTGCTTCAATGTTCGGCGATACTGAAGTGGATGATTCAGGAGATGAAGTTCTCGGTACGCCGCAATATATCAGCCCCGAACAGCTCCTGGGCGAACCTACGGATGTAAGAAGTGATATTTACAGCCTCGGTGCGACTTTTTATCATCTGGTTACGGGAACTTTTGCATATCTCGGTGACACTCCGACTGAAATAGCACATAAACATGTAAACGGTGTTTTTGAACCGCCGATTAAGCGTGACCCTTCAGTTCCTCAAGTTGTGAGTGATATCATTTCCAAAATGATGGCAAAGGATATCAATTTGCGATATCAGAGCGCAGAAGAAGTTGCTGAAGATTTAAAAAAATATCTCAATGAGTCAGGAGTCGTAAGTACTGCATCTGTTGCTGTAAAAACTGTTCCTGCTGTACCTGTTCAAACTCAGGCAGAAAAAGTTGCTCCTCCGCAGGGCGGTTTGAAACTTTCGCTCGGAGGCGCAAAATATCCTCCGGCTCCTGCTCCTGCAGCTGCTAAACCTGCTGCACCTGCCGCCGTTCCCGCTGCTCCGCAGAAAGAGCCTGAAAAAACAGCTCCGAAAGCTGCCGTATCCGCACCTAAAATAAATTTGTCAGGTGCTAAGCCTTCCGCCTCTGTTCCCAAAGTCAATCTCGGCGGTGCCGGTGCAAATGTTCCTAAAGTGAATTTGAATAAAACAGCTCAGGATGCTCCTGCTGCACCTGCTGTTTCCGCTCCGGCAGCTCCTCAGCTCGGATTGAAAAAAGAGGAGCCGAAAGCTCCTGCCGCAGCTCCGAAAGAACCGGCAAAGGAAGAAAAAAAGGACGAAAAGAAAACTGAAGCAAAAGTTGAAAAAACTCCCAAGTCTAAAACTGCAAAAGAGAAAAAAGCTGACGGTAAAAAGAAGAAAGCTCAAAAAGCAGATGAAAAAGCAAAAATTCCGGCATGGCTTATCATTATTGTGGTTGTAATTTTGCTTGCCGGCGGCGGTATTGCTTTTTATATGTACAAGAATAATTGGAAAGCTCCGGTTATTGATAAAGTTAAAACATGGAATACAGAACGCAAAGCCGCTGCCAAGGAAGTCGTTTTCCGAGTTCCTGTTGCTCCCAAAAAAGAACTCAGCATTGAAGAACAGCGGAAAGATTATATTCCTGCCATTGAAGATTTGAAAAAATCTGCTGAGCAGGGGAGAGAATTTTTGAAAAAGGTTGATACATTTATTGCAGAAAAAGGAACTCCTGAACTTGAAAAAGAGAAAGCTCCTTTTGCCGAATTGATTGCTTTATATAATGCTGCTGATGAAAAAGTTTTTATGGCGTCAGGCCGTGCAGGCCGCCGTCGTGAGCATGAAAATGCAATCAGGAAACGCATTTCTGACCGTGAGGCGCGTATCCGTGAGGCAAAAATGATTGAAGAAAATCAGAAAAAAGCAGAAGAAAAACGCAGAACCGCTGAATTGGCGGAACAGAAAAGATTGGCTCAGGTAAATGAAGCGGCAAACCGCAAGCAAGCTGTCATTGCGGCATATCATAACAAGGTTGCACATTTCTATCCTGAACTTGCTGCTATGTTTTATGAAGCAATTTTCAGTGAAGAAAAAGAAACTGAATTTAAAAACAAACTGGATAATCTTTTCATTGAATGTAATCCTGTAGGCGATGAGATGGAGGTTTATACCAAACTTGATGCTTATGCAAAGAATTTGCAGAGGGAAATTCCGTTTGCCCGCAAAATGTATAAATTCATGACAGAAAGAACCGGACGCTTTGCCGGAGGTAAACATTTCAAATACAGAAATGACATGGTGGAAATACTCAGTGTTGATTTCCCGAAACAGCAAATTATTTACAGAAAAATGGGCGGCTCAAGAGACAGAAAAATATCTCTGAAAAATAACGATGCCGTATTGAAAGCAATTATTGCTCATCTGTCAAAAGAATTGCCGAAAGAGAAAAATGAATTGAAAAGAATTCCGTTTTATTTCAATTTGTTTTTCGGGGATAAACAAAAAGCGGCATCAGCAGCTCCGTCAGCTGCCTGGAGAGAATTTTTCAAATATTACCGCTGAGATCGGGAGGTTCTGTTATGGGAGAATGGATAAAAGAGGCCGCCAACGGATTCGGATTGACACTTGAAATTGAAAAACAGCTGCTGCATCGTGAAACTCCGTTTCAGGTGATTGATCTTTATCAGACAACAGGCAAAGGCAAGCTGCTTATGCTTAACGGTATCATCCAGCTTACTTCATGGGATGAATTTTGTTATCATGAAATGATGGCGCATACTGTCATGTGTGCATGTGCCGATACTCCCGAGAATGTACTTGTTATCGGCGGCGGCGACGGCGGAGTTTTGCGTGAACTTGCCAAATATTCTTCAGTTAAAAGACTTGATATCTGTGAAATTGACGAGGCTGTTATTGAAGCTGCAAAAGAGTTCCTGCCTGAAACTGCGGTATCATATAATGACCCCAGAGTCAATATTCATATTGCTGACGGCAGTGAATTTATTAAACAGTTTAATGCTGAATATGATGCAATTATTGTGGATTCAACCGATCCGGGCGGTCCCGGAGAGCCGCTTTTCGGAGTTGAATTTTATAAAAATATGCGAAAAGCTCTGAAACATGGCGGTGTTATCGGTTCTCAGTCGGAGTCTCCGTTTCTGCTGCCTGATGTGGTAAAAAGTTTGCAGGATATCAGCCGTCAGTGTTTTGAGTACAGTGCATACGGGATGTTTTATGTGCCGACTTATCCGACGGGCAATATCGGTATTTGTGTCGGCGGTGTCGGGGTTGACCCGACCGAAGTCCGCCGCCTGGCTCCGGCAGGATTGCGTTATTATAATGAAGATATACATCGGGCGGCGTTTGTCCTTCCGCAATTTGTCCGTGAGCTGCTCGGTCATAAAAAATGAAGCACGAATATCTGCCGTCTGAAATTCCGCCGAAGCCGGGAGTTTATGTTTTCCGAGACCGTTTCGGGACAGTTATCTATGTCGGTAAAGCGGTCAATCTCAGGCGGCGTCTCGGAAATTATTTTCAGCCTGCAAGAGTTGACAGAGCGGATGTCAAAACAAGATCATTGATAAAAAGTATTGACGACTGGGCGTTTCATGTTGTGCGCAATGAGGAAGAGGCACTTATTCTTGAGTCTCAGTTGATAAAAGATTATGCTCCCAAATACAATATTTTAATGCGTGATGACAAACGATATCCGCTTTTGCGGTTGAATATGCAGGATAAATTTCCGACTTTTACCAAGGTTCGTTTTGAGCGTAAAAATGATCCTGCGATGTATTTCGGACCTTTCCCTAACGGCAGTGCGCTACAAAGCACACTTGAATTTATTTTGCGTTATTTCAAGCTCCGCAGCTGCAAATATGATGAACCCGATGAGGAAACAATCAAACGCTGTATGAAAAAGGCGGTGAAAGATTGTTCTGCTCCCTGTTGCGGGAAAATTTCTCAAGAGGATTATCGCAAGCAGGTTGAACAGGCATTGGAGGTTCTGAAAGGCAATACCAAAGAGTTATGCGACAAACTCGATGAGGAAATGCGCCTTGCCGCAGCCGAATTGAAGTTTGAAAAATGCGCCCGCCTCCGTGATGTCAAACAAAATCTGCTGGATGTTTTCAGTCCCAAGGTACGCCGTTTTGACAATGCTGAACTTCCGGAAAGAGATGATGCTGCAAGCGGGGCCGCTGCGATGAAACAGCTGCAGAAGGAGTTGAAACTTGCGAAGCCGCTTGATTGTATTATCTGTTTTGATATTTCAAATATTATGGGAACTTTGGCAGTTGCAAGTATGGTTTGTTTCCGCAACGGTCGGCCCGACAGGTCATCATACCGACATTTCAGAATAAAAACGGTTGAGGGCAGTAATGACTTTGCTATGATGAAAGAGGCGATTACCCGTCATTTTTCCCGCTTGATAAGAGAGGAAAAGCCTCTGCCTGATTTGCTGGTAGTTGACGGCGGCAAAGGGCAGTTGAGTTCGGCAGTTGATGCTCTGGTGGAAATCAGATGTCCCGTATTACCGGTTATCGGGTTAGCAAAAAGAGAGGAGGAAATCTTTTTGCCGGGGCGTTCGGAAAGTGTGCTTTTAAGCAGAAGCAATCCGGCATTGAAAGTTTTGCAAGCTCTGCGTGATGAGGCTCACAGATTTGCCATTACTTACCATAAACATTTGCGTCAGCGGCTTCTGGAATACTCTGTTCTTGATGAAATTCAGGGGATAGGAGAAAAGCGGAAAAAGGAAATTTTGACCCGTATCGGCTCGGTTGCCAGATTGAAAAAAATGACTGCGGATGAACTTTCTCAAAAAATTCCTAATTTGGGCATGAAAATTTCTGAAAAAATAATTGCATTTTTGCAAGATAAGGGTTAGATTATATAAAAGTACATTATTTATCATTTTCAGGAGGATTTTATGAAAAAATTTATAGCGTTGTTTTTTATGTGTGCTGTTGTATTTTTAACGGGGTGTATGTCGCTTGAAGAGAAGCAGCAGGATCCCGCCAAAGGGGATGAAACTGCTCAGGTTTTGCTCGGTATAAAATATTTTTACGGTTCTGAAGATGTACGCATGATTCAGTATGATGTCGCAGAGAAATATTTCAAAATGGCTGCCAAACAGGAAAATCCGCTGGCGTGTTATTATCTCGGCGAAATTTATGAAAAAGGTCTCGGACAGGCTGAAGTTGATTATAATGCCGCAGATAACTATTACAAACGCGCCCGCAAAACTATGAATATGCTCCCGCGTGTACTTCGTCGTCATTCTTATCTTGCGCTTGCCAAAATTTATGACTTCGGGAGAGGGGGGAAACGAAATGATAATGAAGCTAAATATTATTACAAAAAAGCATACGATAACGATGCCGCCGCTTCTGCTGCTGCATTGACAGATTATCTCACCCGTACGACAGGTACATTGTCATTGAAACAAACAGAACACATTTTGTTGGATGAACTTAAAGCAAATTATCCTGATGCAAATTACCTTTACGGCAAAGCCCTTATCCGTCACGATGCCAAAAAAGCTCAGTTATATCTGACTAAAGCGGCAGATGCCAATCATGTTGAAGCAATGATTCTTTCCGCCCGTCTTTCACGCAATAAAATGCTTTTGCGCAGTGCCTATGAAAAAGCTGCGGCTCTCGGATACGGACCTGCTTTTTATGAACTTGCTCTGCTGGAACCCTCCGAGTCAAAACGCTTTGATTTGTTGAAAAAAAGTGCCGACCGCGGCTGTTTAAATGCGGTTGAAGCTCTCGGTGATTATCATGAAAGCCGTAAAGAATGGAACCTTGCTGTAATTTATCATTATATGGCAGACCGTATTCGCAACCGCGAAACTCCCGGTGCCGCATCCGTCCGTCTGGAAAATATCACCGGTCTCGGGTTGGCGGTTGAAAGTATCTGGCATGATAAAAAAATACCCATGCTCTATGCTCTCGGTACAAATCTTGATTATTTTATCCGCGGTTACAAAGCAGGTATTGCCAAAATCCGTGAAAATTACCGCCGCTATCTCGCTGAAAATCCTGAACGCTCATATTTGAATATGGATTATGTAAAAATATTCCGTGAAAATATGCCGATGCTGCTTGCCGGTGATATTTTCAGTATTTATTATAACAGTGTTCATGGTGCAGTTGACGAAGATTTTTATTTGAATTATGCGATTGCCGCAGGTTACGCAGGGCAGGGGGCAATACAGTTTTTTGCTGCAGAAAAAATCGATTTAAAGCGTCATCACTCAATGCAGTATCATCTGGCAAAACTGCTGCTGAAGGCAAATGCTCTGGCTCTTATGGGCAGCAGTGCCGATGCTTATGAATTGCTTATGGCAAATTATCAGTCTGATTTGAATGAAGTTCAGCGCAATTTTATGATTGATTTTATCAACGGCAACTGCAATATGCTGCTCAAAGATATTAAAAAACTCAGTGCTGCATTGAATGTTTCTGCTGAAAAGTTTGTGATTTTCAAAGAACAGAAAAAACAGCCGTTTTATGACCTTGAAAATAAATGCGACTCAAATCTGCTGACTTCTGCGGAAGAGCCTGTTATAGGTAAAAAATAAATCAATATGTGGAAAAAAAGATTTTTTTATACATTTCTGACAGTTGTTTCCCTGACTGTACTTTGTGCAATTCTCGGTACGGTAAGGTATTTTGTGCGAAAAACAGCACTTGCCATCGCAGCAGAACATATCAGCTGTAAATATTTTGCACATGAAAAACCGCAAGTGGATTTTTCCGCAAGAACAGTTGTTTTCCCGGCGGAAAAATCTGAATTTCTGCGTTCTTTTGATTTAAGGGGCAAAGTTACTTTGAGTTTTCCGGTGAAGTTTTTTGAACTGCCGTGGAATGTAAATTTAAAATCAGTTACCATTGACGGTGTATCATGGGAACTTGATTTGCAGAAAAAAACTCTCAATAATCACCAATTGCAAGCTGTTATCGACAAAATAATGACACATGATATCGGAAAATACGGCAAGTTTGCTCCCGATTTTATAACTTACGGAAATTTGAAGCTCACCAATCCGGAAGGTAAAGTTCGCAGCAGTAAAATGCGGAGTATTTTAAAAAGCAATAAGGATTATAAATTGCTCGGCGTGTATGCCGGAAATATGAAAGTAAATTTTCTGTATAATGAAAAGTCAAAACAGCTCATCGGACAGTATCAGGCACAGCAGAGCGACTTTGAATTTTTCCGCCTTTCATTCGGTTTGCCTGAACTTTTTGCCATGCACGGAGTAGGGACATTGTCCGGTCAGATGATGTATGATTTCGGTGCAAAGAAGCTTGAATATATCCGCGGCAGTGCCAACTTCGGAAGCCATTCGAGTATTCAGGGCGCGATTTTTTCTCTGTACGGCACCCGTAAAGGCAGAATTAACTGGGAATATCTCAATCAGCAAAACTGGCAAATTGAGTTCAGAGACGCTGAGTCCGGTAAACCTTTCCGCACAAAATTGCATTATCTGGTGCTGTCACAGAATACGATGGAGCATAATTCTGTCAATTTTGACGGAGAGATTGAATTTTATCCGACAACTTTCCGCAACAGTTTCGGACTTGAATTTGACCACCGTACTGCGGCATTGCGTCATCGTCTTGTCGGTAAGTGGAATATGAACGACAAAAGCTGGGAACTCAGCCGTCTTGATGCAGGCAAACGCGTTCCGCAGGTCAGATTGAAGTGGAATGATTTCAATATTGCTTTTCAAAGCCGCAGTTTTAAACTGTCGGGGGCAGGGGCGCAGTCAGACCATTTTGCGTTCCGATATGAACTTGAGATGGCTAATGCCGATTGGAAGGATAAAAATAAAAATGCCGTTATTACTTCTCATGCGAAACTTGAGGGTGATTGTATTTTAAGTTTGTCAGATGATACATTAACGCCTGTTGCTACCGGCAAGCTCAGCTGTGAACTTGCAGACGGCGCATTTGAAAACATGAGATTTTTGCTGAAAAATGTGAATTTGAATTTTTCTCCCGATGCCGGCAATAGTACGAAATATAAATTTTCAATCAGAAATTTTTCTGTCGGCATCCCAGATTTACGCAAAGGTGTGCGTCTGGATATCCCCGATTTGCAAGGAGAAACAGGAGTTGCTGATTTACAGATTTATGCTCCTGCTTTGTCTGTAAAATATCGTGAACTTGTCAATCTTTCAAGTGTCGGAGCATGGAATTTGAAGCGGACGAATGACAGTAATAAAATTATATTCAATACATCTGCATTACATGGAACGATTGCCGGGGAAAAATTCAAAGCTGACCGTATTTCAGCAATTCTTGACGGTAAGGTTCTGGATTGGGATTTATCGTATGCCATGCATAATTTGAAAGCCGGACTTAATACTTTTTCAGCAGAATCTTTGCAGGGGAAAGTCAGCGGTGAAAAAACTGCAGAAAATAGTTTTGTTTTGCGTCAATTTACAGTAAAACCGATAAATTGGAAATTCAACAGTGAGCTTTTGCGCTGTTCATCGCTTGCTTCGGCATTTGAAATTTCATTTGCTGATAATAAAAAATGGCAGGATTGGAAAATTGATGCGGGACAGTTCAGTTTCAATTACGGCGGCCGCAATTTCAATATTCCGAATCTGGTTTGTTCCGAAGAGAATCGTGAAAATTACAGCGATGGTATTTTTAACGGACACGGTTCGCCGTACAAAGTTAAATTTTCTTATTCCCGTCCGCATGGCGCAAAGGTCATTACACTTAAAAACGGCAGTATTGACGGCAGTTATGAATTTTTCCGCGGACTTACGGGGGAGATAAAACTTTTTGATGCCGGCAAACTTCTTAATGCTGCATTGCAGTTTGATGAGGTGAAAATTCAGGATTCAAACTGGGAACACGGAGAACTCGGTGTAGAAATAAACCGTAAAAACGGTTTTGAGCTTGCAAGTTTCAGCGGCATTTCTGCAAAAGAGACTTCTCAGATAAAATTTATCGGTAAAACACGCGGCAATGCAAATGAGTTTGAAGTTAAAAATTTTCCTGCCAAATATGTGGAAAATGCTTTGAAAATTTCCGAAGGCACTCTGAGCGGTCTTTTTGACGGCAGAGTGACCATGAAAAAAGGGGAATTTTTCAATCCGTTCAATATTCAAACATTTTATTTAAAAAACAATCAGGTTATCCGTCTCCGTTTCGGTGCGCTTGAAAAATATGCTCAAGTCGGCGATACTGTTGAGGATAAATTCGCACTTGATGCGGTAAAAGATTTTTTTGCAAAATCATTAGTTCTTGACTATCATAAGGTTGGAAACTATAATGTGCTTGATATGAAAGCTGTCGGCAAGTCCGTTGACTTGCTTCCTTATGAATTTGATATCAAAGAAAAAAAGCTGAAAAAGAGTGAAATTTCATTGTTTAATTCGGAAGTTGAAGTTATTATGAAATATATGAAATAATCTTGAAATTTTTACTTTTTCTGCTATATTATTTTTATAAACATTACAGCATTTTTTACATGAAAGGTATGAAAAATGGCTCAGGATTTGCAAAGTTTGCTTGACAAAATCAAGCAGGAAGGTCTCGACAAAGCTGCTGTTCAGGAAAAAGAAATCATTGCCGCCGCCGAGAAAAAAAGTGCCGAGATTATCGCTTCCGCCAAACAGGAAGCCGCACAGATTTTGAAAAACGCTGAAGTTGAAAGCGAAAATTTGAAAAAACGCGCGGAAAGTGCTATTCAGCAGTCTTCCCGTGATATCATTCTCACCCTCAAAAATGAAATCCGCAACCGCATGGATAAAATTTTTGCTGACAGTACCGCCCAGGCATTCAGTGCTGAATATATGGCAAAAATAATCGGCGAAATGTGCGATGCCTTTGCCCGTGACCCGCAGGCAAAACTCACAGTTGTTGCAGCTGTAAAAGATGTTGACGCCCTCAAAGCTGCATTGATGAATTCTCTTAAAGACAGTTTTAAAAATTCTTGTGAAGTTTTCCCTGACAAAGAACTTGCAGGCGGATTTAAAATCAATTTCTCCGGCAGTGATGTTTTCTATGATTTCAGCGATGAAGCTGTTTGTTCTCTGCTTGCAGAGTATGCCGGTTCTGTGGTCGGTGAACTTTTGAAAAAGTAAATTTTCAACGGTTTGTGCCGTTCCCGGAGATGAAAGATGAATTATTACTATTTTATAAGTACCTTGCCGATGCTTGATTTTCAGCGTCCGTCGTTTGACGGCGGAGTGCGCGCATTTGATGATATGTGCAGAAATTCACTCTCCGCAGAAGATGCAGATAAACTGCTCCATGTCTCTCTTGCCAATCCGGCAGAAGACAAAGTAATCAGTGAAATTCAGAAAAAATACCTCATTTGGGATACTAATTTGCGTAATGCCGTAGCTAATGTAGCAATGCCGGACGGCGGCGCACAGAAGTATTTGCACAAAGAAGAGGATTATTTTTCTGAAATTGAAAGTGTTGTGCAGAATGCTGCTCTCAAATCTGATCCGTTGGAGAAAGACCGCACCATTGACAGTGCCCGTTTTGATAAAATTGAAGAGTTGTCTGCTCTTGCTGAATTTGATTTTGAGTTTCTTGCCGCTTACCGCATGAAGCTGCTCATCATTGAAAAATACGCTTCTCTGAGCGTGGAAAAGGGCGAGGCAAATTTTGATATTCTCGTAAATGAGATACTTGAAGCAAACAGAAATAAATCTGATATATAATAAGGAGTTCTTATGCTTGACAATAACAAAGGACGGGTCGTCGGAGTCAACGGCAATATGCTGACCGTTGAATTTGACACCAAAGTCACTCAAAATGAAGTGGCTTATGTCCGCGTCGGAAATGAATCACTCAAATGTGAAGTTATCCGTGTGCGCGGAAACCGCGCTGACATGCAGGTTTTTGAAAGTACCAACGGTCTGTCTGTCGGTGATGAAGTTGATTTTACTGATGAACTTTTGAGTGTGGAACTCGGTCCCGGTCTGCTTTCGCAGGTTTATGACGGATTGCAGAATCCGCTCAATTTGCTTGCAGAGAAATCCGGATTTTTTCTGCAGCGCGGTCTTTATCTGCCTGCACTTGATTATGAAAAAGTATGGGATTTTAATGTCATGGCAAAAGTCGGGGATAAGCTCATTGCATCGGGCAGACTCGGTTTTGTCTATGAAGGCATGTTCAAACACTACATCATGCTGCCTTTTGACTGGCGCGGAGAGTGGGAAGTAATTGAGATAAAAGCTGACGGCAGTTATAAAATCGGTGATGTTATCGCCAAAGTCAAAAATGCCAACGGCGAAATCCGCGAAGTCACTATGGTTCAGAAATGGCCGGTCAAAATTCCGATTTCCGCTTACAAAGAAAAATTGCTCCCGACTCAGACTCTTGTTACCCGTCAGCGTATTATTGACAGCTTTTTCCCTGTTGCCGTCGGCGGTACTTTCTGTACTCCGGGACCTTTCGGCGCAGGAAAAACTGTTTTGCAGCATGCTATCAGTCAGAATGCTGAAGCAGATATCGTTATTATTGCGGCATGCGGTGAGCGTGCAGGTGAAGTTGTGGAAATTCTCCGTGAGTTCCCGCATTTGAAAGACCCCAAAACCGGCCGTACTCTGATTGAGCGTTCAATCATTATCTGTAATACTTCAAGTATGCCCGTTGCCGCCCGTGAAGCATCTGTTTATACTGCGGTGACTCTGGCTGAATATTACCGCCAGATGGGGCTTAATTCTCTGCTGCTTGCGGACTCTACCAGCCGCTGGGCTCAGGCTCTGCGTGAAATGTCAGGCCGTTTGGAAGAAATTCCCGGTGAAGAAGCATTCCCCGCTTATCTTGAATCTCTCATTGCCGCATTTTATGAACGTGCAGGTCTGGTCAGACTTGAAAGCGGTGAACTCGGTTCAGTAACTATCGGCGGTTCAGTCAGTCCCGCAGGCGGTAACTTTGAAGAACCTGTTACCCAGTCAACTTTGAAAGTTGTCGGAGCATTCCTCGGTCTTTCCCGTGAGCGTTCTGATGCACGCCGTTATCCCGCCATTCATCCGCTTGACAGCTGGAGCAAATATCAGGGCGTAGTTGACAGTAAAGATATCGCATGTGCCAAAGATGTTCTGCGCCGCGGCAATGATGTCAACCAGATGATGAAAGTCGTCGGAGAAGAAGGTACAAATATTGACGATTTCATGCTCTATTTGAAAAGTGAATTTCTGGACTATACTTATTTGCAGCAGAATACTTTTGACAAAGTTGACGGTACTACCGATTATGACCGTCAGCGTTATATGTTCAGCAAAGTACTGGAAGTTCTCAATACAGATTTTGACTTTACAGACAAAGATGAGGCGCGTTCATTTATTCTGAACTTGCGTCAGATGTTTATTGACTGCAACTACCTTGAATTTCAATCAGATGAATTCAAGGCCCAGGAAGCAGCTATTGCCGCAAAAATAGGAGAACACAGCAAAAATGCGTAAGGTTTATCACAAAATTATTCAAATCGCAGGCAATGTTATCACTGTTGAAGCAGAAAATGTCGCTTATAACGAACTTGCTGAAGTTACCTCCGCCAGAGGCACTTCACTTGCGCAGGTTATCCGTTTGCAGGATTCCAAGGTTTCTCTCCAGGTTTTTGCCGGCGGCCGCGGTATCAGTACAGGTGATGAAGTCCGTTTTCTCGGACATGAAATGCAGGTTGCTTCAGGGGAAGACTTGCTCGGACGAGTTTTTAACGGCAGAGGCTTGCCCCGTGACGGCAAACCCGTTCTTGAAGATAATCTCATCAATATCGGCGGACCTTCCGTCAACCCTGCAAAACGTATTATTCCCCGTAATATGATTCGTACCGGTATTCCGATGATTGACGTTTTCAATACACTTGTTGAATCTCAGAAACTTCCGATTTTCTCAGTTGCAGGTGAACCGTACAACCAGTTGCTTGCGCGAATTGCTTTGCAGGCTGAAGTTGATGTTATCATTCTCGGCGGTATGGGATTGAAATACGACGATTATCTTTATTTTAAAAACACTCTTGATGCCAACGGCGCACTTGCAAAATCCATTCTTTTCGTTCATACTGCAAGTGACCCGACAGTTGAATGTCTGATGGTGCCTGATATGGCACTTGCCGTGGCGGAAAAACTTGCCATTGACGGCAAACGCGTACTTGTACTTTTGAGCGATATGACCAACTTTGCAGACGCAATGAAGGAAATCGCTATTACGATGGAACAGATTCCGTCCAACCGCGGTTATCCCGGCGACTTGTACAGTCAGCTTGCTTCCCGTTATGAAAAAGCAGTTGACTTTGACGGAGCAGGTTCCATTACCATTCTGGCAGTTACTACCATGCCCGGTGATGATGTTACTCATCCTATCCCTGACAATACCGGGTACATTACCGAAGGTCAGTTCTATTTGAAAAACGGCCGTATTGAACCGTTCGGTTCTCTGAGCCGTCTGAAACAGCAGGTTAACGGCACTACCCGTCCCGACCACCGAGCTATCATGGATGCTATGATCCGTCTGTATTCTGACTTCAAGAGCACTTTGGAGAAACAGTCTATGGGTTTCCAGATGAGCGGATGGGATAAAAAACTTCTCAAATACGGTAAACTTTTTGAATCCCGTATGATGGACCTTGCCGTTAATATTCCGCTGGAAGAGGCTCTTGACTTGGGCTGGCAGACACTGGCAGAATGTTTTGAACCTGCAGAAACAGGCATCAAAACTGACTTGGTAAAGGATTATTGGCCGGAGAAAAAGTAAATGGCAAAGATTAAGCTGACAAAAACTGAACTGAAAAAGCAGCAGGATGCGCTTAAACAATATAAGCGCTTTCTGCCGACTTTGCAGTTGAAAAAACAGCAGCTTCAAATGGAGATACGCAACAGTGTTGAATTGCTGGAGGCAAATCTCGCCGAGCAGGAAAAGTTTTCGGCATCGCTGAAATCTTTTATTGCTCTGTTCGGTGCTGATGTATTTTTCAACGGCTTGCTTGGAAAAGTTCGTTTGCAAAGCATACGCAAGGGGACAGCCAATATCGCAGGTGTCAATGTGCCGACTTTTGAATCGGCGATTTTTGAAGAGACTGAATATGACCCTTATCGTATGCCGTGGAGCTTCCGTGATGCGATAAAAGCTTTGCAGGATTTTGTGTCGCTCAAGGAGGCGTATGTTGTTTTGGAGGAACAGCATCGGCTGCTCAACGACGAACTGCGCACTACTACGCAGCGAGTCAATTTGTTTGAAAAAGTCAAAATCCCCGAATGTAAAGCCAATATCCGTACTATCGGTATTCAGCTCGGAGATTTGAGTACAGCCGCTGTCGCACGCTCCAAAATCGCAAAAAAGAAAACTATGGAGGCAAATGCATTATGATCGTACCAATGAAAAAAGTGACTTTGCTTGTCCTGAAAAAATATGAAATTGAAGCCGTCGGCAAATTGAAAAAACTCGGCGTTGTACATATTGAACACGGTACACTGAAAGATTCAAAAGACCGTACCGCAACTTCAGCAGACTTCAGCTCTATGGAAAAGACTGCCAATGCACTTGCTCTGTACAAAGGGGCATACGACGAGGATAAGGCCGTTGCGGAATTCGGTTCCGGTGAAGGCGTTTTTGCAAAAGCCAAAGCAATTCTGGAGGAAAATGAGAAACTCAGTCTCCGCAGCGAAGAATTGGAAAGAGAAATTCAATCTCTTGCTGTGTGGGGAAATTTCCGCCGTGAAGAACTTGACGATTTGCGGGCAAAAGGTCTGTTTGTTTACCTTTGTCTTGCCACTGAAAAGCGTTTCAATGAACTCAAAGAAAGTTTTGCAGATTGTGCATTTGAAGTTGTCTCCGGTGCAAAAGGGCAACTCGCTTTTGTGATTGTTTCTGCTGTTGAGATTGACGCAAAAACATTGCCGATTGCCTCAATGCCGCGTTCAAATGCAAATTTGAGTGAATTGAAAGCTGATTTGAAAAAGACTCTCCGTAATATCAAAATCAACCGTCAGATTCTTATCCGCTGCGGCAAGGCATTACCGCTTTTGCAGAAATTCATGTCTTCACAGCAGGAGAAAATAGAATTCATGCAGGCTCGTGATGCAATGAAGGAATTCGGAGAAATCTCTGTTCTGAACGGTTTTGTTCCGTCACCGGATATTGAAAAACTGGAAAAACTTGCTTCTGAGTCAGGCTGGGGATTGCTCGCTGAAGATGCTGACGCTGAAAAAGAGGCCGTTCCGACTAAACTTGAAGTTCCAAAATGGGTAAAAACAATCAAACCTCTGTTTGACTTTCTGGCTATTTCTCCCGGTTACGATGAATTGGATGTATCGGGCGCAGTGATGATATTTTTCACGCTGTTTTTCGGTATTCTCATCGGTGATGCGGGATACGGAGCAATTTTCTTTATTATAAGTCTTATCGGATTTTTAAAAAACAGAAAAAATCCTGCTCCCAAAGCAGTATTCAAACTGGTGCTTATTTTGAGTTGTGCCGCAGTTGCATGGGGCGCGGCGACAGGAAATTATTTCGGCATGTCGCTTCCGGGAATTCCGGCTCTGACGGAAAATGCAGTCAAGGATAAAAACACACAGCTTGTCTGTTTCTTCCTCGGCTTTGTGCAGATTTGTGTCGGACATTTCTGGCGTGCAATTATTGATATGAAGTGGCGCAATGTCGGTGCACAGCTCGGCTGGGTACTGGTGATGATGGGTAATTTCATACTTGTTGACAAAATGCTGGTTGAGCCTGGCGCATATCCGCAAATAATGATTTACTTTTATGCAATCGGTATTGCTCTGATAGCGATTTGTGAAGTAAATTGGCGCGATGCCGGCAGTATTTTCGGTTTCCCGTCAAATATTATAAACAGCTTTGTTGACTTGCTGTCCTACATCCGTCTGTTTGCGGTCGGAATGGCAAGTTATTATCTGGCATTCAGCTTCAATATGATGGCTGAAAGCGTTATGAAAACAGGCTTGGTCGGCATAATTGCAGGGCTTGTGATACTTTTCCTCGGACATTCGCTTAATATTGCACTTGCGATATTGTCAGTGCTGGTTCACGGGGTTCGTCTCAACACTCTGGAATTTTCCAATCATGTCGGATTGCAATGGGCGGGCTTTGCCTACAAACCCTTTGCTGAAAAAAAAGATATTGAAAACTGATTAAACAACAATCTTAACATAAAGGAGTAAAAAAATGAATCAGGAAATCATGTCACAGTTGGCGAATGCAAGCGGTTATTTGAGCGTTGCACTCGGAGCAGTCGGTTCTGCACTCGGTTGCGGTATCGCAGGTATGGCAGCTATCGGCGCATGGAAAAAACGTTATGCGCAGAATAAACAGGCTCCGTTTCTGCTGATGGTTCTTGCAGGTGCACCTCTGTCACAGACTATTTATGCTATGGTGCTTATGGTTCTTATCAAAGGCAAAGTTGCTGAAGCAGGTGCCCCCTGTCTGATGTATGCTTTGATGGGACTTTTTGCCGGTATCGGTTTTCTGGCTTCTGCTCTTTTGCAGGGCAAAGCAGGTGCATGTGCAGCTGATGCTTTCGGTGAAACAGACAAAGGTTTTGCAAACTATCTTATGATTTTGGGTATTGTTGAAACTGTTGCTCTGTTTACTCTCGTTTTCGGAATTATGATGCTTTAATAAGGAAAAACACAAATGTTTCTTGACGAAAATTATCTTTTGGAAAATGCAACGGCAAAGACAATTTTTGCCGCAATCAAAGATTTACCTGTTGTTGACGCTCACAACCATGCAGATGTCAAATCTCTGATGAAAAATGAATGTTATACCGATATGTGGCAGCTTTTTGCCGCCACTGACCACTATGTATGGGAGACTATGCGTAAGTGCGGTATTGATGAGGAATATATCACCGGTTCAGCTTCAAACCATGATAAATTCATGAAACTTGCCGAAGCATTTCCGCTGATTGCAGGTAATCCTGTTTATGAATGGATTCATCTTGACTTGCGTTTTCTCGGAATTGATTTGATTCTTGACGGAACTACCGGAGAAGAAATCTGGACCAAAGGCAATGAAATCCTTGCCAAAGAATCAAGCCGTCCTCTCGCTTTGCTTGAGCGTTTGAATGTTGAAGTTATGTGTTCAACTGATGACCCCGCAGATTTGCTTGAAGAACATGCCTCTGTCAATGCACAGGCAGGTAAACTCCTCGTCCGTCCGACCTGGCGTCCTGACAAAGCAATGAAAATTTTTGCTGCTGACTGGAAAGATTATATTGCCAAACTCGGCAAACGCTTTGATACTGAAATCACCTCTCTTGATGAGTTGCTTGACTGTCTCAAAAAATCACATGATTACTTTGACAGTCACAACTGCCGTGCCAGTGACCACGGTCTGGAAATCGCAGTCGGTGCAAATACTGACGAAAAACTTGCTGCAAAAACTTTCAAAAAAGCTCTCAAAGGCAAAGAAATCACCGCTGCAGAAGTCAATAACTTCATGGGCGTTCTGATGCTCAAATTCGGCGAATGGAACAGCAAGACCAACTGGGTTACACAGCTCCATTTGGGCGCAGTCCGCGATGTCCGTCACAGCTTGTTTAAAGCTCTCGGCCCTGACGTCGGCGGTGATATTTCTTATTCTTATCAGGACCAGCTGCCCGGTATTTTGGGCTTCCTCAACCATCTTGACAACAAGGCAAAAGTTGTTCTTTACTGTCTTGACCCGTCACAGCAGGCAACTCTGGCAACTGTCAGCCGTGCATTCGGCACTATGGTTCGCCTCGGTTCTGCCTGGTGGCTGCTTGATACACCTGTCGGCATGAAACGCCAGCTGGAATACATCGGCAGTGTTGATGTGTTCAGTGTCTTTGCCGGTATGGTTTCTGACTCACGCAAACTTTTGAGCTACGGTTCACGCTTTGAAATGTTCCGCCGCGTTCTTTCAAGCGTACTCGGTGCTATGGTCGAAAAAGGTCAGATGCCCGAAACTGTCGCAGTCAATCTTGCCAAAATCATGGCATACGACGGTCCCAAAGGCTTTTTCAATCTGTAAATCTGTTTTGCGGGGAAGACACCTTTTTGAAAAAAGGTTATCTTCCCCGCACCCCATCATCCAAAAACTTTCAGCGGAATTGCTTCTATTGTTAACAATAAAAGCAATTCCAATTTTTTTTCTGTTGTCTCAACAGACTTGGTGTGGACTGTCTGTTTTTTTATCTGCTTATATTATACACAGTGTAAAAAAATATATATTTTATTGAAAAAAATTTGCAATTTACATTTTTTATATTATCTTGTAAGTGAATATAAAATTATTATAAATATAAGGGATAAAAAAATGTCAGTAAAGATTTACAGTTCCGGTTCATTGGTCTCTTCGGGTGCAATTATAGAAAACGCAACTATTGCCGACGGCGGCAATAACTGCATGTACATCTCAAGCGGCGGTACAGCAAACAGTACGACGGTTTTCGGTTGGAATGCAATTATGGATATCTCCTCCGGCGGTGTAGCTAACAGCACGACGGT
>JAZOSO010000145.1:0-12540 GCA_045657185.1 Victivallaceae bacterium
AGAGTTTTTTGTTTCAGCAAAGTTTTGCCGTTTTTATCCGCAAGCTCAAAACAGCCGCTTTTTTTATCAATCAAAAGAACCGAATCAGCAGTTTTGATTTTCAGAATATCATCATTATTCTGTTCAATGGCAACATTTTCATCAGCAGGAAGTTTTTCGAGATAACCGTATTTATCCAATGCAGAAATTTTATCTGCATAAGCTGCAGGAGCAATACGGATATGAAATATCCCGTTCAGCAGGATTTCCGCATAACCTGATATGTTATTTGAAATATTGAAATCAAATTTCATATTATTTCCTTTACTTAATATTAAAATCTTGTAAAACCTGCATCGTAAATACGCTCAAAAACCTGCGGTTCCCCGTCAAGTTCAACTTTGATGATGAACGGCAGTTCAATTTGCGGCAAATCTTCAAAAATCAATCGGCAGTAATTGTATTCTTCAACTCTTTCGTCAATAACTTTTACAGGTTCGCCGCTGCTCAGGATTTCAGCTTTTACAACTTTGTTGCGGATGCCGTAAAGGTCAATAACTGAAGTTTTTTTGAATATCCAAAGATAAATATTATTGCCTTTTGAAGTAAGTTCGCCCCACGGAAATGCTCCCGTGCATGTAAAAAGTTTCGCCGCACTGTGCGCCCCTGTTATCGCTTCAATATTGGGAATTGCAAGTTTGCCGAGTTCCGCAAGGATTTTATCCGCTTCAGCAGGAAAAGTTCCGTCCGGCAGAGGTCCGACATTGATAAGGTGGTTGGCATTGTGTGAAACCATTTGAGCAAGATTACGAAAAAGTTCTGTCGGATTGCGCCATTCCTTATCGGCTTTTTTGTACCCCCAGCTTTCATTCATAGTATTCATGCCTTCGGCGGCTTGTTCATAACAGCGGTCGGCGGGGAGGTTGTCGCCAAGCGAAATATAGTCTCCGATATCGTTACCGACTCTGCCGCTGACGAGACAGTCAGGCTGGATTGATTTGACGAAATTATTGAGGTCAATGCTCTGTTCTTTAGTTATTTTCACAGGCATGTCGAACCAGATACAGAGCAGTTCGCCGTAATTTGTCAGGAGTTCACGGAGCTGATGTTTCACTTTTGTATCAAGATATTTCTGAAATGCTTCAGGAGTTTTGTTTTCAGCTTTGAAATCCCATACATTGCCGGTTGCGCCTTCTTCATGCCAGTCCAAATCCTGCGAATAATAGCAGCCGAGTTTGAGTCCGTATTTGCGGCAGGCATCTGCAAGTTCTCTGACAACATCACGCTTAAACGGAGTTGCGTCAACGATATTGTAATTGTCGTATGTTGATTTGAACATGCAGAATCCGTCGTGGTGTTTGGCAGTGAAAATGATGTATTTCATGCCTGCATCGCAAGCTTTTCTCACCCATTCGTCAGCATTGAAGTTGACGGGATTGAAATTTGCGGCGGCAGCGGTGTATTCAGCAACAGGAATATGAAATTTATTCATTATCCATTCTGCAACCCACGGGACGGTCATTCCTTTGTATTCTCCGCCGAAAACGGAATAAACACCCCAGTGGATGAACATGCCGTACCGCAGTTCATTGAACCTTTCAATACTCATTTTACAAAACCTCTTTCTTTGAGCAAGCGGTTGATATTAAGCCATGAAACTTTGGGAATACGGTATTCATTGAGCATACCTTTGTTATTAAAACCGCGCGGTCTGCCGAAAAAGTGTTCGGTTTCAATATAAGTTTTTGAATCGCAATAGAGCCACAGAGCCGTTCCGGTGTAGCGGTCAACTTCAAGCATGGCTTTTACTACTTCCTCCAACAGCCTTGACTGATATTCTTCGCTCCAACGGCAGCCGCTGTGGTCGCCGTAAATTGCCGCTGCACCGATTTCACTGACGATAAGCGGTTTTTGAATATCTTTAAACATTTCAGCATACTCTTCCAGAGCGGGACGGACAAACTGCACACCGTCAACCTGACAGTCAAGGTCGTACCAGCCGGGATAAACATTAATAGCGAGAATATCAACTTCGTCAAAGCAGATATCGCGTTTGGGACGGTTGGTGGCAAAGGTCACGGGACGGGAGGTATCAAGTTCACGGATGGCGGAACGCAGACGGCGGATAAGTTTTTTTGCCGCTTCGTCATCGCTGGAACATTCATTGAGGAACCCCCAGATGATAACAGAGGGGTGATTAATACTTTTGCGAACCATTTTCCGGCACTGTTCCTCCTGCTTATTGCAGAAAGTTTCGTCGGCAAGTTCAGCTGGTTTATTGCCCCAGCCGAGAGCCTCTTCCCAGACCATAAGACCGATGCGGTCGCAGATGTCAAGCATGATTTCTTTCTGCGGATAATGGCTGCCGCGGATGAAGTTGAACCCCTGCTGTCTGATAGTCAGCAAGTCGGTAAGAATAATGCTTTCGGGAGTGGCTGCGCCTGTTTCAGGATGTGATTCGTGGCGGTTGCAGCCGATGAGTTTCAAAGGTTTACCGTTGAGTTTGAACTGCTGTGAGTTCCATTCAAGAATACGGATGCCGAAAGTTGCCTCTCTGCCGTTGACAGTAACTTTGTGCAAATTGGGTTCATCGGGAGACCAGAGTTTGAAATCGGGGACTTCACATTCAAATTCCTGTGCAAAAGGAATAACTTTTTTTGTACCGTTATCAAATGAAATTTCCAGCGTTTCGGGATTTTTTTCAAAGGCTTCGACTTTGATTTTCACAGTGCCTTTTTCATAAGAGAGCGGAATAACTTCAATCTGACGGATGTCTTCGGGCGCAAATTCAGTCAGATAGACATCACTGTAAATGCCGCCGTAACCGTAAAAATCATAAAATGCCTTAAACTGTTCACCCGGTATTTTGGTAATAAAATTATCCGACACAATTTCCAGAGTGTGTTCGCCTGCATTGCCGCTGTCAAAAATAAATTCTTCCTTGCTGTACGGCAGAACCGTTTTGCCGATAGATTTACCGTCCCAGAAAAGTTCGGTATGAAGTCCTGTACCGCAAAGAGTAAGCATTATTTTGCCGCCGTCAACAGTAACTTTGCGTCGATAATGACCGATTTGACGCTTGCTGAATTGTGCAGGACGCACATCAAAACATCCCGGCACAACTGCAACTGAATTAAAAACAGGAGAAGTTTCATAATTTGCAGTAAGAGCAAAATCCCAAACACCGTTAAGCAGTATCTTTTTCATATTTTTACCTTTTTATCAAACTTAATTAACAGAAAAATTTTCTGTATAATTCTGCATTGCACTTGACTTTTTATGTATTTATGGTTATTTTATATCAAAAATAAACAGTTATTTTTGTGTCTTAATTACTATATAACAGCAGTTATATTTTGTAAATGGTAATTTTGTGACAAAAAAGGGGAATTTTGTTCATGCAGAAAAGATATATGAATTTTCAATATGCGGCATACCGACCCAATACGGCTTTTTATATCCGTTCAGTTGGTGATTTCCGCTTGATAAATAATGAAAAAGTCATTGAAAAATATGCTGATTTCCCTGAAATTTTCTGGTGTGTTGAAGGACTCGGAAGCTTTGAGCTTAACGATAAAAATTACTTTCTGCGTCCCGGTCAGGTATGGTATTATCCTCCCGGTTCGACTCACAAAATCAGCTGTGCAGGCAAACTTTTTCACTATCGCTGGATGGCATTTGACGGACCCGATGCACGGGTGCTTTTTGAAGGTCTGAATTTGAAAACAGGCGTCAACAACGCAGGACAATGTCCGCATCATCTTTTTAACAAATTACTTCTGAGTATTGAAAAAACTTCCCTTGATATTCAAATGGAAAATCTCTCAACAGGTTTTCAGATTCTCCTTGCCGCCGCCTCAGGTCACACCGGACTTGACAGCAATATTGAACAAATGCAGCAAGTCAGAGATATCATAGATGAAAATTTTTCCAATCCGGATTTAAATGTTGAAAAACTCGCCTCAATCGTACAGATGAACCGTTCAGTCCTCAGCCGCATGTTCTCACAAACATTTAAAGTCACGATAGTTCAATATCTCGCCAGCCGCCGGCTGAAAGAGGCTCTGCATCTGCTCAAAGAAACAAATCTGCCCATAAACAAAATTGCTCTGCTCTGCGGCTACTCATGCCATAATTATTTTACCAAAATCATCCGCCGCCATACCGGCAGCTCCCCCAACAATCTGCGCAAAATGTAGGAAATAATTACTGAAAACTGCGGTTCGGTGTTCAACACTATGTAAACTTCTGCAATATTGCAATACAAAATTCCGGATGAAATTTATCCCGTAACTTGCAATTCAGCAAACAGGCACTATATTACTTCAGGACCGTTTACACCAATCTTTAAAAAAAGTTGTCCGGGTAAAAGCGACAGGCGCAAACGTTCTGTTTATGGTTGTTAATAAGTCTGACAATAAGCTGTTAATAAGTGGTTAATAACTGTTAATAAGTCATGAGTTATTAACATTCATTACATGTTATTAACAGGGTTATTAACAGTTTTTTCGTTATATAACATTATGATTTAAAACTACTTACAAGAGTTATTAACATTTTTTTACTACTCTACTGATAATATATATAATACAATAAATAATAATAATTATCAGTAATCAGATATAAACACTTTTGGTTATTTTACTGTTAAATCAGACGGACAAAAGAAAATTTTGACAGTTTTTACTTATATGGACTTGAATATTTAAAAAAACAGTATATATTATCCGTTCAGAACTTATTTAAAATTTAACAATGTTGGATAATTTTTAACAGGAGGTTTATTATGAAAAGAACATTCCAACCCTCAAATCGCAGAAGAAAACGCCGCATCGGTTTCATGGCTCGTATGGCTACCAAAGCAGGCAGACTGGTTCTTAAGCGCCGCCGTCAGAAAGGCCGTGCTGTTCTTTCTGCATAATCTAAAAACCCCTGATCTGTACTTTTATTTCTGAAAGTACAGATTTTTGGTATTCTTCATGGAAGTTCAGATGTTAAAAAAGACATTGAAAAAAGAGGACAAACTTAAACTTAAATCAGAGTTTGAAAATGTTCGTCTTCATGGAGAAAAGATTGTTTCAAAAGGTTTTTTGACTGTCGTTGCAAAAAATTGTGACGGCGTATCAAGTGTACGCTGCGGTGTAATTTGCAGTCGTAAATACAGTGTGTTGGCGGTGCGCAGAAATCGCGCCCGCCGTTTGTTGTTTGAAAGTTTCCGTTTGCTCAAACATGATATTACACAACCTTGTCATATTGTGCTTATTCCGCGCAAAAGAATGTGGGATTACAAACTTGACAATACTTTGAATGAATTGCGTGATTCATTGACCAAAACGGAAGTTATAAAATGAAAATCGCAGATTTTTTTTCACGCTTTTTTTCAAATTTTTTTATTTTTCACATTCGTATTTACCGTAAATATATTTCTCCGCTGTTTCCCGGATGCTGCCGTTTCACGCCGACTTGTTCTGCGTATGCCATTGAAGCAATTCAAATTCACGGGGTAATTCGAGGTCTGGGGTTGACACTTTGGCGTTTAATGAGATGTCAGCCGTTCTGTAAAGGCGGTTACGATCCTGTGCCGCCGAAAAAAAATAAAAACAAGCCGTGATTCGTTACAGGTGGCTTGAACCCGGCAGATATTGCCGGAAAGGAATTTATTGTGAAATTTGATAAAGAAACAATAATCGTAATGACGATTTGTATAATTATACTCTTCGGTTGGGAACCCTTTTGCCGCAAAGTCGGCTGGCTGCCAGAAAGAACCGAAGTCAAAACAGTTAAAAAAGTTGATGGTGAAACTGCAAAAAATGCAGAAGATGCCGGAAAAGCTGCTGTCCCTGCCGCAAAAAATGAAGCAGTTCCGGCAAAAGCAGAAAAAGAAATAAAACTTCCGCAGCTCAAACTTGAAAATTCTCTTTGTGAAGTTATCTTCAATGATAACTATTCTGCTGTTGATAAAATTGTATTCAAAAACTTTCTCAATAATAAAAAAGACGGCAAAATTACCATTTCCAATGATTATAAACTTGACAAAGGCATGCTTGCAGTATCCCTTCCGAAATCTGAAGTAGTTTCCGAAAAAGTAATTGATTTCAAAAAGACCGGCAGCAGCAAAGTTGCAATCACCAGCAAAATAACTTTAAAGAATAAATCACATGTTATACTCAATCGTGTTTTTGAGCTGGATGATAATTATACCGTCAATTTCAGTGCATCACTCAAGAGTTCAGCTGATACGGTTTTGCCGTTGTTTGAAGTTTCCGGCGGCGACCTCCAGAGCTGGAGTCTGCTTTCCGGCGATAAGATCCGCAGTGACAAACTTGAAATTACCACCTTTGACCGCAATGAAGATGATGAAACACTTGAATGTGATGTTTCTGATTCCAAATTCTTTCTTTCTCCCGCATTGGTTTGCCGCTGGGAGGCATTGAGCAATAAATTTTTTGCACTTATTCTCAAAGGCGGCGAAAATTTCACTCCGGTTGCAGGCCGTTTGAAAATTGAAGGTAAAAAGCAGTATCTTGCCTCTATCGGTGCGCAGTATTCAAATGTCAAACTTGACAAAGATATTGAAAAAGTCTATACATTCCGGTATTATGCAGGTCCAAAAGAACCGGCATTGCTGAAAAAATTTGATTCTGATACCACAGCTCTCATCCATTTGGCATGGGGTCCTTTAAACGGGCTTGCCAAAGGTCTTTTGTGGGCATTGGTTCAGCTTAAAAATATTTGCGGTTCATACGGTTGGAGTATTATTATTCTCACTGTTATTGTCCGTTTGATTTTCTGGCCCATCACCAAAAAATCAAATGAATCAATGAAAAAAATGCAGCAGCTGCAGCCGCAAATCAAAGAATTGCGTGAAAAATACAAGGATAATCCGCAGCTCCTCAATACTAAAACTATGGAATTGTACCAGAAAGAACAGGTCAATCCTTTTGGCGGCTGTCTGCCGATTCTGTTGCAGATTCCTGTATTTTTTGCACTTTATGCGACACTTGACAATGCGTTGGAATTGCGCCAGGTACCTTTCTGGTGGTCGCCTGATTTGGCAATGGCCGACACAGTCTGGTCGTATCCGTTGGGATTTTCAATATTCGGCATCAGTAATCTGAAATTGAATCCCCTGGTTATCGTTATGACGGTATTGATGGTTGTGCAGCAGCGGATGACTCCGAGTGCGATGGATCCCGCGCAGCAGAAGATGATGGCGCTTATGCCTGTATTTATGCTTATTTTCCTTTATGATCTGCCGTCAGGTTTGACATTGTATTGGACAGTAAGCCAGATTTTCAGTTTGCTGCAAGTGTATTTGCAGCGCAAGTTTGATAAAAAGAAAAGTGCCGCCGCCTGATTTATCCAACGGCACAAAAGGAGAAACTAAAATGACTTCAAAATTTGAAGAACAGAAAGAAAAAGCAGTAAAAACTCTCGGAATGATGCTTGATTATCTCGGATTTGAAGCTAATGTCCGCGGAGAAGAAAAAAACGAACGTATTGCAATCAAGATCAGTTCCGAAGAACCCGGCCGTATTATCGGCAAAAGCGGTCAGACTTTGGAAAACATGCAGTATATTTTGAATCTCATCATGTACAATAAGGATAAAGAATTTCCCCGTATCATGCTGGATATAGACGGTTACGCAGGTAAAAACCGCGAACGCAGTTCCAAAGGTCCCCGCCGTGAACGCGGCAGTCGTGAACGCCGTAAAGGAGAGAGCGGTATTCCTGAGGAAGCACTCCGTCAGCAGGCATTGGATGCCGGCAAAGAGGTCAAACGCTGGGGCGAATCAGTTACTCTTCCTCTGATGAATCCGCATGATCGCCGTATCATTCACATGACATTGAAAGACGACGCCGAGCTTACAACTGAGAGCGAAGGCGAAGGAACAATGAAAAAAGTCGTAATTTCTTTGAAAAAAGAATCAAATCAGGCTTGATAAACGCAAAAAATGCGTTATATTTATATAAGGTAATTTTAGAAGAGCCTGAAATCTTTTAAAATTACCTTCCGATACTGTCGGGGTGTGGCTCAGTCTGGCTAGAGCGCTGCGTTCGGGACGCAGAGGCCGGAGGTTCAAATCCTCTCACCCCGACCATTTTTTTTGCCCAAATTTCGGGCAAAAAACATGAAGCCGTCAGGCTTCGCTTCATGCACCGCAGGTGCGCTTCATGGCACAACGTGCCGCTTCATACGGCAAAGCCGTGCTTCATAAAAGCCTGACGGATGAAAACTTGTCCTCATTGATTAGCAATACTCGCCAGCGGAATGTTCCGGGAAAATTGGTGATGATTATCTCATTGAAATTGCTCAATAAGTTTACTTCCGTTTGCAGTCAAGAGTTTCATATTCAAAATAAGATCAATTTTCTTGGGAAGAATCTCCGACTTGGTTGCTGTTTGGTATGCATGATAAGGATTCCACAATAACCAGGCAAAAGTTTCCGCACGATCGTGGTCCAATGATTTTTTTGCAAGTTTGGAAATATAATCCTGCGGAGATGAGGTAAGCTCTTGCCAATCAGATTTTTCCGGTTTTACATTGTAATCATATCTCAAAAACAGTTCATAAAAAACAGTCCGTCCCAAATGCGGATATGTCGGATCAAGACATAATATGCCATCTTTGACAACACCGCCAATAATTTTTTTATGATCGACTTTTATATTTTTGACAAATGCGACATTTTTTATTCCTGTGCCGTTAATAAATTTACGGTTAAGCATCGAACTGCAGGCAATGAAAATTCGTTTGGCATTGTTTACTTCCGCTGCAGAACAAGTTTCTCCAGTTACTCCGGAAGGTAATGGAACATTCAAAGTAATATTGTAACTGTCAAATTGCTGCTGATAGTGACGGTCCGCAATATATTCATCACTTAAAGTAAGTATGTCCTGCCAGAATTTATCAGGCAACCATTTGCCGGTAAAGTTTTTCAGACATAGAATATCTTTATATAATACGGGATCTGTACTGCTCTTCCGGGCAATATGTCTTATATCAAAAACGCATTTTCTGAAAAGTACAGCCCAATCCTTTTCCGTGTGACGACTGCTTTTTTGTAGATGTTTTTTCACCATTTGAGGATTTCTCCTGTAACACGCACGGAAAAAACCTTCAATCAATCCGTTAAAATCTCTGTCAGAAATAATTATGGTATTTTTTTCTAATTGCATTGATTTTTTCGCAGAGGAAAACTGTATCCGGGTGATTCCTGATGCTTGTATCATACGGTTATCCAATGCCATCAAAGCCATTGTTGCACGTCTCTGGCTGCCATACCGCCTGAAATTTCTCTTGGTATAATTGATCGTTACAGATTTCTCTTTGCCAACATCAATATAACTGTTTCTGATTTGTTCCCACTCAGCGTCATTAAAATCATAGAGATTTTTCCAATATTCATATCCGGTAGCCTCAGCACAATTTGCAATGATTGTAAAGAATTTCTTTTGAAATATTTTGTTTTCCCGACTTCTTTTAAGCCATTTTGCCGCTGCTTTAGGAGCTGTTGTATGGTTAAAAATACTGGCAACGTCCTCCCGGTGATTGCTTTGTGCGTAGCTCCATGTAAAAGCTTTGCTGAATTTTTTCATATTGCTGAAACAGCACAAGATTTCCCGATTGGTCATATTGCCGAAGATACCTTTTCTTCCGCCATGAATGTAATAAAAATCTTCATGGTTCAAGGATTTCCAATAACGATATGCGAAGTTAAAAGGATCAAAAGAATGAAATAATTCATGGCGGATCGCTCCGGTAGTTCTGTATTTAAAATGAAGTGAATTTCCACTGGCAAATGCAACTTTGGGGTGACTGCCGCGAATAACAATTTTCCGGCATTTGGACATTTCAACATATTTTCGTCCCATCCGATTGAATTGATGCAGTATACGCTCAATGTCGGCATTAAGATCATCCTGAGTAAGAATTTTGCCATTGCCGGCGGTAATATAATTTTCTACTACAAGTTCAATCCCGTAGGACTGAAATATTTTTTTGTATTTAGGAAGAAGATTTGGTTTATTATTTACCGGTGCAGCATTAAGTTCATACGGTACGGAAATAACAAATCCCAACAACAGAAGAACAAATAAAAATCGCTTCAACATCTTTATCCCCACTGAATTTCACATAATGAATGTTTTATGTTATGATTGGTAATATAACATAAAATATACTGATTTCAAACATAAGTCGCTGGTGCAACTGTTTTTCGTAGCATTTTGCGTTTGTTTCGGAGAAAAAGTCCTTTCACTTGAACAGAAAAATTTTCTCTGTTTTCAAAAATGCTGAAAACAGAGATATTTTCGCAGTTTAGCAAAGCGGTAACCATTTTTCATTAACTTGCAACCGTTTAACCTTGAGAGAATTTTCCGGATTAAGCGAAAATGCCCGACCATTTTTTTGTATCTTGATTTTACCCAAAGAACCACAGGCATTTACAGCAAATCCGCATCCAAACAGAGAACCAATAGTACTGGAGTTACCGGATTATCAGAATTTGGAACCCGTCTTTTATATCCCCGCAAGCCCGAAACTGCGTTCAAAATCATTTGGGGATAGATTATGTAGTTTACGATGCGGGCGCATTGAATAAAAAAATTAGTTTGTATAAATTATGATTTGACTTTTTGCCCTTTTACGAGTAAATTACCCCAAAATATATTTATGCAAATATTTAAGATAAAATAAAAATGAAAAAGTCACTTCACTCTCTTTTGGACTCCATACTGAAACTTGATCCTGAAGATTATAAAATTTTGATGGATGCTCTGGTTGCGGTAAAAGATGGCAATAAACGAAATATTGATCTTGAAAAAATTGAGCAGGATAAAAAACTTGGTGTTGTATTCAGTGAGGATAATAGCATTTTGCTGCAATTCCCCAAAGTATTGGAACTTGAATCTTACAATGTTCCTGATGGCGTAACCAGAATCGGGACGAATGCGTTTGCATATTGCCGGCATTTGAAAAAAATCACATTGCCTTCCGGACTCAAAGTAATCAGTGAACAGGCATTTGCCAACGCATCTATTGAAGAAATCGTCCTGCCGGAGAACATGACCTCCATCGGAGCCGGAGCTTTTCAGTATTCAAAGTTGCGGCAAATCACATTACCGGAAGGTATCACTGAAATTGCAGAAGATGTATTCAGCACAACCAAACTTAAAAGTATAAATATTCCATCCTCTGTAAGAACAATAAAGAAAAATGCTTTTGATGAAACTCTCATAACTTCACTTACGATTCCGGGAAGTGTTGAAGCCATTGAAGATTATGCTCTTGCATGTATGCGTTACTTACAGGAACTGATTATTTGCGATGGAGTCAAAAAGATTGGAAATTCTCTGTGTCTCGGATGTCAAAGATTGCAGAAAGTCCGTTTACCGGAAATCCTGGAAGAGTTCGGCTCTTCTGCCTTCAACGGCTGCGTGTCACTCAAAGAGATCAATATTCCGCAATGCTTGAAAGAAATTCCGGACTCAATGTTCTATGAATGCAGAGCATTGCAATCAGTTGTTCTTCCTGAAAAACTGGAAAAAATTGGAATGCAGGCATTTTACTGGTGCGAATGGCTGGAATCAGTCGGGACGATCCCTGAAAGCGTTACGGAAATTGGAGCAGGCGCTTTTGACTGCTGTTTTGAATTGCTGAAAATAAATCTTCCCGATGGTTTGACAGAAATTTCCAGAGATCTGTTTTCCAACTGTAAAAAATTGGCAAACATTGTTATTCCTGCTTCTGTTCAGAAAATTGGTGTCGGCGCCTTTATTGATTGCTGTAAATTTATTGAAATCACCATTCCGGAAGGCGTTACCGAAATTCCGGATAGTGCCTTCTGGTCTTGTCCGGAACTGCAAAAAGTTACGCTGCCATCAACAGTTGTTTCCATCGGAGATCAGGCATTCCGCACTTGTCCCAAACTCAAAGAAATCAATTTGCCGGAAGGGTTGGAATGTGTAGGTAAAAATGCCTTTTCCGGCTGCCGCAGTTTGCGGAAATCGGTTAAAGACCGTCTGAAAAATTTTCAATAAACAGTTGCATTATATACGGAATTTCAGATAAAACCTTTGAGACTCGCTGAAATTCCGTTTTTTATTTCTAAGCAAAAGGCGCAAGTTGCTATCTTTCTTGGGGACATTTTGCAGTTGTTTCGGAATGGAGGTCGTTTTAGTTGAGCAGAAAAGTATTCTCTGTTTTCAAAAATGCTGAAAACAGAGATATTTTCGCAGATTAACGAAGCGGTGACCATAATTGATTAACTGGCAACCGTTTGAGTTTGGGAGAATTTTCCGAATTAAGCGAAAATGGTTAACGAAGCCGTCAGGCTTCACTTCGTGCGGCGACAGCCGCTCTTCTCTTAAAAAACGGAGTTTTTTCTTCACATCTTCACCTGTTTGAATTCTGCCTTGAAGCTGACCACAATCAAAGGGAAATGTGTTTCATGGCAGCAGAAATCCCTAATCTCGTCAAGCGTAATAAAATTTGTTACTTCCATTGTTGTATTCCTTCAATTTTGACCAACTTAAAACAATGACATCCTTAAGATGACT
>JAZOSO010000146.1:0-29737 GCA_045657185.1 Victivallaceae bacterium
TTTAATGGTTACAACTGGGTGTGGTTGTTAGAATACCAATCGCAATTGGCCGATAAATGCAATACTTGGGACAAGTTCTCTCAGAGAGATTGGATACGTTTGCTTTGTAACCAACCACAGTTTGTCGGCAAATGTAACGGCAGTTCTGTTTTAGTGAATTTTCTGCTGAAACAACCACAGTGGATAGACAGATGTAATACCTCTGCAATTACCGAAAAAGGCAAAGCCAAGATCTTGGCAAAACACCCGGAACTGGCAAAATATTTCCCATCAACATCAGCTAAAGAAATTAAACACCCCAAAAAGAAAATTTCCAAGAGAGAAGAAAGCAACTCTCAGCAGCTCGAGTTATTTGAAAACGAAAATTGAGCAAAATACATTCGGTAGGTTTAAGAAAAGTCAATAATTAGATGATGTGCATAGCAAATGTGTGAGTCTCTGAAAATCAAGTCCTGTGCCGGATCAATCAGACCTTGGGACTAAGTCCTGAACCCAAAATAGAAAAAGAGAGAAAGCTATATTAAAAGTGACGTTTGGCAAAAGCGTGTCCGGAGCCGGTTTTGAGATAAGCTTCAAATGCAACAGCTTTTTCGTTGGTTTCAAACGCAAAATAGGCTTC
This sequence comes from Victivallaceae bacterium, assembly GCA_045657185.1. Taxonomy (GTDB): domain Bacteria; phylum Verrucomicrobiota; class Lentisphaeria; order Victivallales; family Victivallaceae; genus RGIG5270. The sequence continues at coordinate 620 of JAZOSO010000146.1, forward strand.
TATTTTCCACGGTTTGAATTTTGAGGTGTGTGGCACTTCTCCGGAATTATGTCTGATAAGGCGGGATTTTAAGTCAGATGTACTGCCGATATAACGTTGATCCGGATGAGACAGACTGCGTAAAATGTAAGTGTAGAACATGGTTTTCTCCCGTTCAATGCCGTATAGCCCTCCGTCGCTCTGCGAGCTATGGATGGCATCCTTCGCACGCTCCGTTTCACTTCGCTTGTTTTTGCAAGCAAAAAAATCTACGGATAGCAAACCTGATGGCTTGCCATCCGCAGCTTTAGCGAAGGATGGTGGAGCTGATGGGATTCGAACCCACGACATTCACGTTGCGAACGTGACACTCTAGCCAACTGAGTTACAGCCCCTTTTCAATTTTTTATAAGATAACACTTTTTTTCAAAAATACAAGCAAAACAAGCTTTATTTTGATAAAAATGCTCTTTTAAACGGCGGAATTTTTTGATAAATCCCGCCCGCTGTAAAGTATGATTATTTGACAATGTCAAGCAATTCAACTTCAAAAATAAGTGTTGCATTCGGCGGTATGCGGTCGCCTGCACCGTTTTCTCCGTAAGCAAGTCGGGCGGGAATATAAAGTTTGTATTTGCTGCCGACTGACATCATCTGAAGAGCTTCGGTCCAGCCGGGAATAACCTGATGTACGCCGAACTGGGCAGGTTCGCCGCGCTGAACTGAAGAGTCAAAAATCTGACCGTTAAGCAGAGAACCTGTATAATGGACTTTGACCATATCGGTTTTGCCGGGTTTTGCGCCTTTGCCTTCGGTGATAACTTCATACTGCAAACCGCTGTCGGTAGTTTTGACATTTTCTTTTGCGCCGTTTTCAGCAAGAAATTTCTTTTCGATTTCAATGTTTTTGGCAGCCATTTCTGCGATAGCGGCTTTGCCTGCTTCCTGTGCCTGCTGCTGGAACATGGTCATATATTTGCGGTATTCGTCATTGTCAAATTGGAATTTGCCTTCTTTGTGGAAATCAGCAAAAGCCTTGCTGAATGTTTCAACATCAATTTTAATCGGCAGATGTGAAATGTATTCACACATGTTCATACCAAGCGCATAGCTGATATTTTTTTCATCAGAATCAAAAGCTGACATATTTTTCTCCTTGTTTGTTTCGGGGTTAAAACATCATCACATACTATACTTGCAAAAGATGATTTGTCAAGTACAATAATATTATTTTATTTTTGCCTCTGAATTTTAGATTTATTGACTCTGTACTAAATATAGACTGATTTTTATCATCTTTCCAATAATTTTCTATAAATTTGACTGAAGAAAATGTCAAATATAATTAAAAGGTTTGGAAAAAGATGAGGGGGTGCAGGGGGAGAAGAAAAGAACCATATAAAAAGGCGGGTGGAACGCCAAAAGGTTTTTTCTTCTCCTCCTGCAATAAATCAGTCATCTTTTATAACACATCCTTTTTTTCTTATCCCCCTGCCCTCTACTTTATTTTCAAAAAACCTTATAAACTGCCTAAAACTCTCTGTTGCCAGTCATGTCCATACAATGCTAATTTTAGCCGATAATACTGTTTTTTTGGCGGATAATACTGTCAATACGTATTCTTTTACATTTGAAAAATAAAAAAGATATGTTATAGTATTTATTATCGGAAGTTTAAGGCACGGCACTGCTGTATGCAAACGGCAGTGTATGACAAACAATAAGGAATTTAAGGAAGTTAAGAACCAAAATAAATGACTGCACACGAACTCAGACTGATAGAGAATATGGTCGAAGTTACGCGAGAGCGGTGATATATGCCTGAGTGCAGTGCAGTCAAGGGCAATCTCCTTAAATTCCCTGAATTCATTAAATTCCTTACTGCCCGACATCATCGAGCCGCGAAACTTCACGACTGTGCCGTGTAAAAACAAAAAAATGAGAAATACCCCAAAACGAAAGGATAAAATATGAAAAAGAAAATCAATTTGTGTAACAGCAGCAGCTTCTTCACTTTGATTGAGCTTCTTGTTGTAATCGCTATCATCGCAATTCTCGCAGGTATGCTTTTGCCCGCACTCGGCAAAGCCCGTGACAGAGGACGCAGTGCCTCCTGCCAAAGCAATTTGAAAACTCTCGGTTTGCGTACTCAGATGTATTCCGATGATAACGACGATTTTATGCTTATGTGTCTTGAATATGTCAATAACCGTGTGTGGACTCATTTACTTATTACTGCTGAAAACGGCTCTTACAATTCAAAAAATTCAACCAAAGATTTTGTATGTCCCGCAGCAGAAGCATTGGGCAATACGATTTCCACAAATTACATGTATAATGATTATCTCGGTGATAAGAATACTTTCAAATGGAATAATACCGTCAATCCTCCGTTTCGCCGTAATCTCTGTCTACGCCCCAGCGAAAAACTCCAATTTACCGACATGTATCCGCGCGGCAGAGACTATTACAAACGCACTCAGTTCAAAGATTGGGCTGTCCCCAATGATAGCATTATCACTAATCTCGGAGTCCACGCACGCCACGGTAACAAAGCTGCCAATATGAGCATGCTTGACGGACATGTGGAAACCGCAACGTCGAAACGTCTTATTGATGACAGAGACAACCAGGACATGTGGATGTGGCGCTGGTACAGAAGTGAGAAATAAGCGATGAAAAAGATTTTACTTTTGCTGTTTTCGGTCATGCTCGGCAGTTTGTCAGCATGGAACATTGTTGAAACTGAAAAAAATAATCCCGCCGTTTCAACTGCGGCAAAGGAGCTGAAACACTATCTCAATTTGTGTGCTAATGATGTAAAAGTCAACGGCAAAAGTGCAGTCTTTCACATCGGCATTGACAATAAAAAACTTGCTGCCGAGGAGTGGCTCATCAAATCCGATAATAATAACATAAGCATTGTCGGCGGTTCCGGTCGCGGAACACTTTACGGGGTTTATGTTTTTCTTGAAAAATATATCGGCATCCGTTATTTCAATGCTTTTGAAGAATATATTCCTCCAAAAAAGGAGTTTTCTTTAAAAAATCTGAATGACAAAGGCAAACCTTTTTTCAAATTCCGCAACCTTTTCCGTGACCCCGAATTTCCTGCTGACGGCGGTCGTTTTGCAGCAAAAATGCGCATAAATCAGGACGGTCAATCTCAAATCAGTGCCGCTTACGGCAGTGATGATGCTTACGGACTGCCGGCTCATGTGCATAATATTGAACGCAAAGACGGCTACTTGCCGATGGCAGTATATTTCAAATCTCATCCTGAATATTATGCAGTAATAAAAGGCAAACGTGACGGTTCAACCCGCAGCGGACAGCTATGTTTCACTAATCCGGATTTAGTGCCGATTTTCAAAGCCAAGCTCCGTGAATATGTAAAACAGAGCGAAGCCAAAGCCGCCGCACGAAATTCCGCACCTCCGCGCATTTATGATATTTCAATGAATGATAATCTTAATTTCTGTCAGTGCAGCCGCTGTGCAGAGGCGGTAAAAAAATACAACCGTTCAGGCGTTCTGCTGAATTTCTTAAATCAAATTGCCGATGATTTGAAATCTTACCGTCCTCAATATTATTTGCAGACGCTTGCCTATTTTGCAACTCAGGAACCGCCCCGCAATGTCAAAATTGCAGACAATATCATCATCCGTCTGTGCGACACTTACAGCAAACTTACAGAGCCTGTCACTTCGGCGGCAAACACAGCTTTTCGCACCAAACTGCAATCATGGGCGAAACATTGCAAAAATATTATTATTTGGAAATATGCCATAACTTACGATGACTCAAAAGGCATGGCATATCCGGGTGAATTCAATTACCCGATTGATTTTGCTTTTTATGCAAAAAATAATGTTATCGGCGTTTTTATGGAACACGAAGGTCCGTCAAATGGCGACATGTATGCACTCAAAGTCTATCTTGAAGCCAAATATATGGAAAATCCGCACGCCGATTTTGAGGCGTTGACCAAAGATTTTATGCACAAATATTACGGCAAAGCGGCAGATAAAATCATCCTTTACCGCAAAAAACTTTTTGATGCCGCCAAGAAAAATAAAGCAGCAATGGCGTATTTCTCTCCGGGGGTCAATGGTTTCAGCTATATTGATTTTGCCGTTATGTCAGAGTGTCAGAAACTTTTTGACGAAGCGGAAAATGCAGTTAAAAATGATAAAGTTCTGCTCCATCGTGTCCGCCGCGCCCGCATGGGACTGGATTTGCTGTTGACGAAAAAACTTATGCAGCATTATCTTTTCGGCATGTTTGCAAACAATGCGGATAATTCTGTTTACAACATGATAAATTCAGCTCAAAAACGCGTCATTGATACTTATGCTGAAGAACGCAAAAATCTGATTAACACTTCAGGGCGTTTTATTGCCGATGTAAAAAACGATTATCAGCAAATGCAGTATTCAAGTTTGCCTGAAATATTCAAAGACAAAAAAGTGATTTTCTTTCCTTTAAGTTCGTGGCGCATACACTCAAAAAAATTCATAACCGTTGCACCGTCAGACAAAGCATTTTTCAAATATGCCTGCAAAGTTGACATGACCAAAGCCCCCGCAAGTTACAAAAATCCCATGCGTAACGGAATTTGTGATGAAAAATTGAAGAAAATCACAAGCGGAACGCCCGTAAAATCTTCAGAGAGCGGAGATTTCCGATGGCAGAAACTCGGCACTTTCAAATTCAATAAAGGCAATCCGTCGCACTTTTTCGCCACCAACAACTGGGGGATGTCAATCAGTACGACCGTTTTTGCTGAACATCTCGGAGATACTGAAGTTGACCTCTATATGGAAATAAAATTCAATAAACAGATACTTGAAATAGGCACAATTGCCGCTGTTATCAAATAACAAAAGGAGTTTTTTATGCGCATTTTTATCGGTCTTTTTATTTTTTTGTCACTTTTTAATTTGCATGCATGGAGCATCGGTGAAGTTGAGAAGAACAATCAGGCTGTTTCAACCGCCGCCGAAGAACTTGAAAATTATCTTAAATTGTGTGCAGATGATTTGAAAATCAACGGAAAAAGTGCAGTTTTTCACCTCGGCAATACTGCTGAAGCAAAAAAACTCGGAATTGACAGCAGCAAATTTGCCGAAGAAGAATGGCTTATAAAATCCGATAAAAACAATGTCTTTATCCTTGGCGGCGGCACACGCGGCACGCTTTACGGTGTTTACATTTTTATTGAAAAATATCTCGGAGTACGCTATTTTAATGCTTATGAGGAGTATATTCCCGCAAAAAAATCCATCAGCTTCAACTCACTGAATGATAAAGGCAAACCGTTTTTTGTCATGCGCAACGTTTTCCGTGACCCGAAATTCCGCAAAGACGGCGGGCGTTTTGCCGCAAAAATGCGCATAAATCAGGACGGTCAAACTCCGATAACTGCGGCATACGGCGGAGATTATGCCTACGGATTGCCTGCACATGTTCACAGCATTGAGCGTGCAGACGGTTATCTGCCGACTTCAAAATATTTTAAAACCCATCCCGAATATTACGCACTTATCAACGGCAAACGCAACGGCAGTGCCGCACGCGGACAGATTTGTTTCTCCAATCCGGAATTAATTCCGCTTTTTAAATCCAAGCTCCGCGACTATGTAAAACGGAGCGAAGAAAAAGCCCGCAAAGCAGGCGTTGCAATGCCGAAAATTTATGATATTTCAATCAACGACAATATTTATTTCTGTCAATGCAAAAACTGTGATGATGCAGTAAAAAAATATAACCGCTCAGGTGTCATGCTGCGTTTTCTCAATCAAATCGCCGCAGACTTGAAAAGTTACAGACCCGATTATTTTGTCCAGACTCTGGCTTATTTTTCCACTATTGATGCCCCCAAAGACACTGTTGCCGCCGACAATATCATCATCCGTTTCTGCGACACATACAGCAATCTGACCGAAAGCATCAAATCTCCCGCAAATAAAAAATTCCATGATACTATCATAAATTGGAGCAAAGTATGCAAGCATCTTGTCATTTGGGATTATGCCATAACCTATGATGATTCAGCAGGTATGCCCTATACTTCCGAACTTGATTATGATACGAATTTCAAGTTTTATGCAAACAACAATGTAAAAGGCGTTTTCATGGAGCATGAAAACCCTGACAACGGCGATGTTTATGATTTGAAAGTTTATCTTGAAGCAAAATATCTTGAAAATCCGTATTTGAATTTCAATGAAGTCTATAACGATTTTATGAAAAAATATTACGGCAGAGCCGCTGAAAAAATCAAAGAATACCGTCTCCGTCTCGAAAAAGCCGCCGCTGAAAACAAAGCTCCGATGGCATATTTTGCACCCGATACAACAGGTTTTATTTATATTGACCTTGCTGCGGCTCTTGACTGTTTGAAAATTCTTGCTGATGCAGAAAAAATGGTCAAAGACGACCCCGTAATTCTGCACCGTGTCCGCCGTGCAGCTTTCGGAACGGATATTGCTGTCGGATACTGGCTTACTTTCAGCTATATAATTCAGGCAGAACTTGAGGGCAAAGACATTGCTGAAATCCGCCGCCTTGCCGCTGCTTCCCGCACAAGACTTCTGGAAACTTACAACAAAACAATCGTCAATCTTAATACAAAAATCGGCAGCGGTCCGTTAAATATGTTCCGTGTCAGTATCGTTGACGATGCCGTTAAAAAAGCAAAATTCATCACTCCTGAGATTTTCAAAGGCAGAAAACATGTTATCATTGACCCGCTGGCATGGCAGAGACATACAGGAGTAATGCCCGAAGAAGACAGCAATGCTTACTATAATTATGTTTATAATATCCCTGTTAAACCGAATGGTAATTTGCTTAAAAATGATATTGAAATCTCTTATCTTGACGAAAAATCAGACAAGATGACTCCCCTGACAAAAATAAAAATCAACGATATCAAAAATAAATATCACTGGGTAAAACTCGGCAAACTCAAATTCACCGATGACGGCTGTATCTGTTTTGCCAAAAAACGCTTCATGCGCTTCCGTACCGATATCCTCGCCAAAAAATATCACGGCAGAAATGTTGAAATTTACGCCGAAATAAAACACCAAGACGACTCCGTCAAACTCGGCAGTATCGCTCTTATTTTTGAATAAGTTGTATTATAAAAGATGACTGATTTATTGCAGGGGGAGAAGAAAAGAACCTTTCCTCAAAAGTTTTTTTCTTCTCCCCCTGTCTTGTCCCGCCATAGCCTTCGGCGACGGCGGAACCCACTCATCTTTTTCCAAACCTTTTAATTATATTTGACATTTTCTTCAGTCAAATTTATAGAAAATTATTGGAAAGATGATAAAAAACAGTCTATATTTAGTACAGAGACTTTTTGAATAGGCTATTTCTCTGTTTCTGCAAGCCATTGTTTTGGGGAAAGTTTGAAATAACGCTTGAATGAGCGTGTAAAAGATGTAATATCTTCAAAGCCGCAATAATCTGCAAGTTCACCGATACGGAACTGACGGCTTTTCAGCAGTTCTGCGGCAGTAAGCATTTGCTGTTCAAGAATATATTGCCCGATTGACTGCCCCATAGCCTTTTTAAACAGAGTGCGAAAATGCACATAAGAGAGATTTACCTGTGCGGCGAGTCCCGGCAAGTCATATTTTTCAAATGGCGAATTTTTGATTTTTTCAACTAATCTGTTTATATTATACGGGTCTTTTGCATCATATTCATACGATTCATTTTCTTTTGTTATTTCATGCATAAGCTGTTCAATTTTAAACACATCGTCCGGCGATGAAGCAGGGCGTCTGGCGACCTGAAACTTATGGGTAAAATACTCAAAAATACTCTTGATATTCCGTTCTGATTTCAAATTTATAAAAGATTCAGGGTACGCATTATTCAATGAGTTGTAAATCCTTCTCCCGCGCTCTCCCGAAAAATCCACCCAGTAATGTTTATAAGTAATATCCGGAATAATTTCATATTGAAAATATTTCGTCCGGTCTCCTATCCAAAAAAGACACGGAGCTTTAAGGTGCAGTTTTTTATCATCCAGATTCAGATAAACTTCACCGTCAGTAATCAATTCCAGAGAAAAACAATTTTTACGGCACTCAATTTTACGGTGGATGATACCGCATGGAAATGTTCTGCAAAAAGCGGCAGTTATTTTCAAATCCTCAAAATAATTGACATTTTTAATGTTTCCATCTTCGGCTGAACTTATAATCATCATTTTTGTCAAATCTTTCACTTGAAATAATTATTTGATACTATTGTATGTTTATTATTTTGCACTATACTATATGGTATAAATTAAAAAAATAATCTTTAAATACTATAAATCAAAAATCATTTTTGTCAATAAAGGAGAAAGAAAAAAATGAATGAAAAAAAATTAGGTGCAGCTGTTGTTGCAGTCGGTGAAGGCTTCAGACACATCAAGGCGTATCGTGACTGCAAAGATTACAATCTTCTCGCACTGAGCGATCCCGATCAGGAAAAAATAGAACGCCGTCTGCGTGAATATGATTTGAAAGATATGCGTATCAGCCATGATTACAAAGAAATTCTGACAATGGATGATGTCGATGTTGTATCCGTCACCAGTCCTGATTACTATCATGCTGAACAGTCTATTGCTTTTCTTGAAGCAGGTAAACATGTCATTTGCGAAAAACCGATGACTCTTGACCTTGACGAAGCCACTGCCATTGCCGAAGCTGTTCGCAGAACCGGCAATAATTTCATGATCGGTCATCCCACCCGTTACACTCCGGCATTTATACTTGCCAAGAAAATGATTGCACGCGGCGATATCGGTGAACTTTTTATGGCAGAAACAGAATACGCCCACAACTACCGCCATGTCGGCGGCAAAAACAACTGGCGCAAAGATCCCCGCCGTGACCCCCTGCTCGGCGGCGGCTGTCATGCTGTTGACCTGCTCCGCTGGGCGGTTGACGATCTGATTGATGAAGCATTTGCCTACGGTACCAAAAAAGGTCTTGCCGATTGGCCGATCGCCAACGATTCTTATTTCTGTTTGTACAAATTCAAAAACGGCGTCATCGGCAAAGTCATGTGTTCAATCGGATTATCCCGTCCGTACACCATGCGCAGTGTTTTCTATGGAACCAAAGGAACAATCATCTGCGACAATCTGAGTCCTAAAATGCAGCTTTCAAGCGTACCTTTCTATGACTCTCCGAAAGATTGGACCGATTTTGTGGATATCCCCGTTGAAGTCAATAATCACAATGTTGAATCTCAGGTTCAGTTAATGGCTGATATCATTCTGCGCGGTGCGGAAAATCATGCAGATGTCGTTGAAGGTGCAAGAACCGTTTCTGCCTGCTGCGCCGCAATTGAAGCCGCAAAAACCGGCAGACCTGTAAAAGTACGCAACGATTTTTAATTGAGGTATTTTATGATAAAAGCGGGATTTTTTGAATGTGACATAACTCCGCCTTATTATGCGGACTGTCCGGGGGATTTCGGAAAGCGTAAAATACGCAAAATTTCTGATCCCCTAAGCGTCCGTGCCATGGCATTGGATGACGGCAGAACAAAAGCCGCCCTTGTAGGCATTGACAATATCGGTGTCGGCAAAAAATTTCTCATGCGATTGCAGGAAAATCTTCCTGATATAAAAATTATTTTCAGTGCGTCACACACCCATTATGCCGGCAATCTCAGAGATGATTTCCCCGGCATTAATGAAGCTGACGATATAATCCGCCGTGTCGTCATTGACGAAAGCGTATATTTTGATGAAAGTTATTACGAATACTGCCTTCGTCAATGCCGAACTGCTATTGTTTTTGCATTTGAAAATTTACAGGAAGTTGAATTTTCTTTCGGCAAAGGTAAAATTGAAAACATGATTTTCAACCGCCGTATCCGCATGAAAGACGGCAGCGTGAAAACACATGCAGGAAAAGGAAATCCCGATTCTGTCGGATATGCAGGTCCTGTTGATGATGAACTTGGTGTTGTGGGTGTCTGGAAAAAAGGAAGTGATGAACTGCTCGGTTTTGCGCTTAATTTTTCCTGCCATGCATGTATCAATCTGGAAGGAGCAACAGCCGATTTCTGCGGTGTAGCCATTGATACCGTCCGCGGTGTTTACGGCAAAGACACAGGTGCAGTTTATATCAACGGGGCCTCAGGAGATGTTACTCAAATTGATAATATGAGTCTCAAAAAAGATGTCGGCAAACCCATCGCAATCAAGCTCGGCCGCATCGTCGGCGGCGAAGCTGTCAAAATTCTTGCCTTTGCCGATAAAGGTGAAATTGAAACTTTGCAGTATTTAAGCGAAGTTTACAATCTGAAACGCAACGTTCCGGATTCTTCTGAATTTGAGGAAATGTATGAAAAACTGAAGGTTTTTGAAAATTCAGCAGATTATAAAATCGCAAAAAAAGTTGTATTGGAAAATATCTCTTACAAACTTAATCCGAAACCGAGCTGCGAACTTGCAGTTTTGCAGATAGGTCCGCTGATCATCGGCTCAACTCCGGGTGAAATGTTCGCACAATTCGGACTTGACTTTAAACAACAGTCAAAATTTCCGTTCACATGGTTTTCGCAATTGAGTTACGGAATGGGATACATTCCGACTGCGGATGCTTTTGACCCGGTAACGGGCGGCGGCTACGAAGCTGCGGGGGCAATTTATTTCCCGGAAACAGGCGATGAGATAACGGCAGTTATCTCCCGACTCTCACAACAGCTCACACCTGAAAAAGCCCCCGAATGTGAAACAGTTCCGCCGGTCAAAACTGTCTGGGATTACAATTTTAAACGCAAAAAAGGATAAAATATTATGAAAAAATTATTTTCAATTTTGATTTTTGTTTTATGCGGCACAATTTTTGCCGCTGACGCAAAAAAGCAGAATGAAAAACAGAACTTCGTTAAAGCCGGATTTTATGAATGTGACATTACTCCGCCCTACGGTGCAGATTGCCCCGGAGACAGAGGCAAACGCATTATCCGTAAAATCTCCGACCCGCTGAAAGTCCGTGCTATGGCATTGACCGACGGGAAAGTCAAAATCGCCCTCGTCGGTATTGATAATATCAGTCCGGGAAGAAATTTTATAAAGCGTCTGCAGGAGGCTCTGCCTGAAATTTTCATTCTCAACAGCTCTTCTCATACACACTACGGCGGTAATCTGCGCGACAAAGTCGATGTCAGTAAGGCTGATCCTATTGTTCAGCGTCTTTTTATTGAAGAGAGCGTTTACCATGACGCAATTTATTTTGAATACAGTTTGCGCCAGACCATTACTGCCATTAAAGTTGCTTTTGAAAACTTGCAGGAAGTAGAATTTTCCTTCGGCAAAGGCAAAGTTGAAAATCTGATTTTCAACCGCCGTACCCGCATGAAAGACGGTTCTGTCAAAACTCATGCAGGCAAAGGCAATCCCGCTATTGTCGGTTATGCAGGCCCTGTCGATGATGAATTGGGCGTTATGGGCGTCTGGAAAAAAGGAAGTGATGAACTGCTCGGTTTCGCTCTCAATTTTTCCTGCCACGCCTGTATCAATCTGGAAGGTGCAACAGCCGATTTCTGCGGTGTAGCTATTGATACTGTCCGCGGTGTTTACGGCAAAAACACCGGTGCAGTTTATATCAACGGCGCATCAGGTGATGTCACCCAGATTGATAATATGAGCCTCAAAAAAGATGTCGGCAAACCCATTGCCATCAAGCTCGGCCGTGCAGTCGGCGGTGAGGCCGTCAAAATCCTTGCCACTGCTGACAGAGGTCAGATAACTGCATTGAACTATCTGACTGAAAAATATGTTGCTCAACGCAAACCGCTCGGCAAAATCACCCCCGAAGCCGTCAAAAAAGCATACGAAATCGTCCGCAAAAATGCCGACCAGAAATCAAGCGAATATCAGCGGGCAAAACGTCTGATCAAAGGGGCATGGTCAAGAAGTCAGAATCCCAATCCGAAACCGTATGAAATGCAGCTTAGTGCAGTTCAAATCGGACCGCTGGTCATCGGCTCAACTCCGGGGGAAATGTTCGCACAGTTTGCATTCGATTTCAAAAAGGCTTCCAAACATCATTTCAGCTGGTTTTCTCAGCTATCTCATGCCCTTTGCTACATTCCGACTGCGGACGCATTTGACAAAAAGACCGGCGGCGGATATGAACTCGGCTCGGCAAGATTTGTTCCGAAAACAGGACATGAAATGACAGATGTTCTCATCCGTCTGGTAAATAAATTTGAAAAAGCACCGATTCCGCCTCCGGAAACAGTTCCGCCTGTCCATACCGTCTGGGATTACAATAACTGATAATAAATAAACACCATACTTACAGAAAGGGGCTTTTATGAACAGAGAAGAAACCTTTTCGGCATTGAGTAAAAATTGTTGTAAGTTCACTTTGATTGAACTTCTCGTCGTAATTGCAATTATCGCCATTCTTGCAGGCATACTGCTCCCCGCGCTCAATATAGCACGGGCAAAAGGGCGCCAGGCAAAATGTTCAAGCAACCTGCGTCAGTGGGGAACTGTCTTTGCCATGTACACTACTGATAATAACGGGATTTTTCCTGCAAGAAAGAATGCGGCTTCAGGGGTAAATGCTTCTGTTTACAGACTGCTGGATAATGCAGGTTATACAAGTGATGATTCAGGAAATAATTATAAACTGATGCTTGATTGTCCGGGTGACCCGACGAAAACTGCGAATACGGATAACGGCTATTATTATTCAAGCGGTTATTCTTTTGTTCTGCACAAAGGGAAAAAGGTAAACCGCAGTTATGCCTACAACAAGTTTCTCGGCTGGAACAATGATATCAAATCCCGCCACGCTCCTTTCGCTCCCGGTAAAGAGAAAAAATCTCTTTCATCAATTATTGTAATGAGAGATATTTATAATTACACTGCCGCCGGTCAGGGTACAATTTATATGTATGGTTATTATGACCCGTCAGCGGATGTCAGAAGTACCACAAGCGTACATTCTCATCATAACAATTCTGACAATGTTCTGTGTGTTGACGGACATGTTGCGAACTTCAAAGGAAATTACAGTAAAAGCAAAGATTTTGCGTTGCCGTACAGCAAAGATACTATCATTAAAAACTAAGGGAAAACATGAAAAAAATATTACTTTTATTATGTTCTGTATTGTGTGCGTCGCTTTTTGCTGATTTTCAGCTGGTCAGAGACGGCAAAGCCGCAGCGCAATTCAAACTGCCTGCCAAAGAAAATCTCACCGTTGAATCACGGGTGAAACTTTTCAATAAATATGTGAAAAAAATCACCGGGACGGAACTGCCTCTGAAAAATGCCTCTCTGCCTAACACTATTGAGCTTGATATTATTGAAAATCCGGCAATGGGCAAACATTATGATTATGAAATAACTTTTCCGTCGGATAAAGTTATGAAAATCACAGCCACGCCCAAGTCAATTTTTGACGCATTGAATATGATTCTGGAACACGGCAATGATGCCCGTTTCCTCGGTGTGGAAAATTCTATGTTCCAATATAATCCGTCAAAAAATCTCGCCATGCCGCAGAAAAATCTGAAATCTCCTGAGGGATACACCATCTATCGCGGAGTTTACAGACTGCCGGGCAGCTCTATTGAACTCGGTATCATTGACGACGGAAGTTTTGCCTATAATCACGGTCTGCCTGTTTACGCTTTCCCCGAAAGCAAATACAAAAAAGGCTGGCCTGCCGCTGTCATGCCTGTTCTCAGAGGCAAAAAACTTGTGAAGCCGCCCGCCAAAATTTACCACAACTGGCAACCCTGTTATTCCAATATGGAATGTGCAAAAATCGCCGCCGAAAATATTCTTGAATATCTGAAAAAAAATCCCCGCCAGTCAATTTCACTCGGCGTCAACGACAACGGCGGCTATTGTCAATGTGCAGAATGTAAAAAACTTGACGACGGCAAGCGTCCTGCAATTTTCGCCAACAACCGCAGCAATAAATCTGAAAGTTATTACACTTGGCTGAGCCGTGTTCTGGATATTGTCTGCAAAAAATATCCCGATTTGCGTGTCGGAATTCTGGCTTATACAGGTACCATCATGCCGCCGACTTTCAAAGTCCATGACAATGTTGTTCCCATGCTGACATTGGATTCTGTTTGTGAAGCATTTGAACCCAACACAAAAAAACTTCACCGCCAAATCATTAAAGAATGGGGTCAAAATGTCAAAGAAATCGGCGTCTGGGATTACGGATGGGGCGGCAGATTTTTCCTCCCCCGGGTGAATTTCAAAAATCAAATTGAATTTATGAAGTTCCATTATGCCAATAACGGACGGGCATATTTCAGCGAACGCAGTATGGTTGACGCTCTTGACGGACCGAAAACTTATCTTACTGCCCGCTTACTCAAAGACCCAAATGCCGACGCAGAAGCTCTCCTTGAAGACTGGTACATCCGTTATGCAGGCAAAGAGGGTGCAAAATATGTCAAACAAATTTACACTATGTGCGAAAAATACTGGACCGAAGGCGATATCGCCAAAACTCCGATTTACAAGGCACGCACATATATTTATATGTTCCCGACCCCGACTTACCTTTTTGCATTGAAAGAAGGGTTCACTCAGGAATTGGTCAATCTGGCTGAAAAAGCTCATGCCTCAGCCAAAACTGACGGCGAAAAAATGCGCACTCTCATTCTGCTTCGCATGATGGAGCGTCTGGATATTATTGCCTCATTTACAGGTGCGCCTTTCCGCAATCCTGCCGACGGTGAAATGAAAACCAAAGAAGATGTTGTTGCTTATTTGACATTTATCAAAAACAATCTGAAACGCCTGAATGCAGAACAAAAAAATTGTGAGGCTTATTTCCTCAAACCTGATTTGCCCGCAAGCAAACAAGATGCGTATGTCAGCGGTTCAAAAAAACTTTTTGAAGTTGACTCCTCCGTTCATCTCTCCGAAGGGTTGCTCAAAACTTTCTCTTTTGCCGAAGACAAAGATGTTATTGCACTTTTCAATGATTTACTTAAAGACCCCGCCTTGCCTGTCGGAGCTAAAGAAACAATCAAAATTATCCTTGACGGAAGAAATGCAAAAAATTACTTTGAATTTGCAGGCTTCAAAAAAGATATCAAAGATATGACAGTTCGCACCACCGTTCCTTATGAAGTGTCAAGCGATGTTCTCTGCAACGGTGAAAAAACTTTAAAAATTTTCCCTGCTCAATTCAAAGGCGTTGCCAATCCTAACGATGTTATGCTCAGCGGCGTTGTCGCTTTCACTATCAATCAGAAAGTTAAACCCGGTATTTATGCTGTTTCTCTGAAAGTTTACACTAAAAATCCGCGCGCCATTATGGACCTGTCGCTGTGGAGGAGCAAAAACGGCGGTAATCGTGACTGGGAAGATTTGCGTCAAATCAAAATCCGCCCCAATGAATGGCAGAGTTTCTCACAGGTGCGAACCGTTACTCCGGGATGTGACAGCGTAAATATTATCATCCGCCCGTCACGATTCAAGAAAAATGAGCCTTTGTATATCGGCGATATCCGTCTTATCAGAATTTCTGATACCACCCGACAGATAAAAGTTCTGCCTGCACCGAAAACTGTTTCTGTCAATAAAATACAGACCCGTGCAGGTTCGGTACGCACCAAACTTTTTGACCGTCCCGTAATCATGAATAACAAGCCGGCAGGATATACTATCGGAGCATATTTCTTCAATTGGGGTAATAAATCTCCCGATGATATTCTGGAACTTACTTTTGACGCAGCACAGCTCCCGCAGGCAAAAACAGGCAAACTCGGTCTGATTATTTACGGGTACAACGGCAAATATTTTGTCACCAAAAGTACACTGCTCTGGGATGTCAAACTGCCGAAAGATAAATTCAAAACACTGAAAGCCAAAGTAAAAGGTTCCGTCCTCGGCAAACATTCACGCTATATGCTTTTATTCTTCAAAATGAAAAAGACCGAGGGAATCGCCTTTTCCGATATCAAAATGGAATTCAAAACAGTACCGGAAAAAAAATAATGAACTGAATATTATAAATAAACAGATAAATAACAACATTGCCCGCATACGGTTAACACCGGTGCGGGTTGATGTTTTTTCTTCCATTTCCATACTGTCATCGCATAAATTAAAAAAGAAAACTTGCAAACATGCTGATTTATGGTATATTATCTATCCGTATGCAACTTCAATCAGGCAGAAAGGATTTTTATGCTGAAAAAAGAATTGGATACTCCGTCA
Source organism: Victivallaceae bacterium (assembly GCA_045657185.1). Classification (GTDB taxonomy): domain Bacteria; phylum Verrucomicrobiota; class Lentisphaeria; order Victivallales; family Victivallaceae; genus RGIG5270. Next base: position 16,842 of record JAZOSO010000146.1, read on the forward strand.
CTGATACTGGATTTTGATATTTTTGAAGAAAATCTGCTGAAAATGCGCGATTTCGCCGCCGCAGCAGGAAAAAAACTGCGCCCTCATGCCAAAACTCATAAATGCCCGGAAATTGCAAAACGGCAGCTTAATACCGGCAACTGCGCAGGCATCTGTGCCGCAAAACTCTCCGAAGCAGAAAAACTTGCCGATGCAGATATTCAAAATATCCTCATCACCTCTCCGGTAACCGCCCCGTGGAAAATAAAACGCTGTTCTGAACTGAATAAAAAAATTTCCGGTCTTCAACTTACCGTTGACAATTTTGAACAAATAAAAATGCTTGCAGAAAATGCCGACGGTAAAATTTTCCGTGTCCTGATTGATATTGACCCGGAAATGGGCAGAACAGGTGTCGCTTATGACAAAGCCCTTGAGTTCGGCAGATTTATCGCCCGCTTCCCGCAGCTGGTGCTTGACGGAGTGCAGTGTTATGCAGGACATTTACAACATATCAAATCACTTGATGAAAGAATTGCACAAAGCACCCGTTTAATGCAAAAAGGTGCCGAAGTTTTCAATGCTCTGAAAAAAGAATTTCCGACCTGTCAGATTTTTACCGGAACAGGAACAGGAACTTCAATTGCGGATATTCTTATTCCGGAAGTCACCGATATTCAGGTAGGTTCTTACTGCATGATGGATGCAGAATACCTCGGAATTGAGCATGGTAAAATTCAATATCGCCCCGCCTTACGCATGATTTCGTCGGTAATAAGTGCCAATCATGCCGGCAATGCGACCATAGATGCCGGAACCAAAGCAATTTATGTTACCCCTGATGCACCGCCGCAAGTCATTGAAAACGGCAAAATCCGTACCGATATTGCTTACAGCTGGGATTACGGTGATGAACACGGTCACTTAATGTTTGCTCCTGAAATTTCAATGCAGGCAGGTGACAGAGTTGAACTGGTCGTATCGCACTGCGACCCGACAGTAAATCTTTTTGATGAATTATGGATAGTCAAGGGCGAAGAAGTTATTGACCGCTGGGATATAACTCTCAGAGGATGCTGCAGATAAAAGGAGAAAAAATGTTAAAAGTTATTGCATTTGATTTTGACGGAACATTGGCGGACAGTGTAGATTTCTGTCTGGCGGTGTTCAACAAGGTTTTTGCCGAATTCATGGGAGACAAAGCTCCCGAACAGGAGGAAATTTATCAGAATTTCGGTATGAACGAACCAGGAGTCATCCGCTTTTTCATGGGTGAAGAAAACCGTGAAGCGGAAGAATATTTTTATAAACTCCACCGTGAAATGCACCCTGAAATATGTCCAGCCCCCTACCCCGGCATTATCAGTATGCTCAATTTTCTGAAGTCAAAAAACATCCGTCTCGGCATCCTTACGGGACGCTCGGAAACTACCTGTCACATCTCACTTGACTGCCTCAAAATGAATGAATATTTTGACTTTTTCTACTACGGTTCTCCTGATAAAAATGACAAAGCCGCTCAGCTGCTGGATATCATTGAGAAAAATAATCTGCGCCATGATGAAATTGCTTATGTCGGCGATGCCGTCTCCGATGTCCTCGCCTGTCAGAAAGCCGATGTCAAATGTTTCGTTGCCGCATGGGCAAAAAGTGCCCGCATTGCCGAACTTGAGAAACTCAATCCCGACTTAGTTTTCCGTTCAGTACCTGATATGCAGAAGGCAATAGAACAACATTTACAATAATTTTTCAAACTTCAATTTGAAAATATTTCTAACAATGTTATATTCATAAAGATATATTTTCAACCCTTTACCTAAAGAGGAAATTATTATGAAAACTATTAAAGTTCAGAAACTTACCAATGAAAACTTCCGTCGTTACGGCTCTTTCGCCAACTTCATCAACCCCACAACCGATGCCTGCGGCGATACCAATGCTCCCATTTGCTTTTACCGTGATATGATTCAGACAAATTTCGGCGGTGTTGCTCCGACTTTCTCCACCTGCCGCATGCAGAAACGCGATTTCATCGTTGATGCCGCAGAATTTCACGATTTCACCGGCGAACTCTGCATGCCGCTTGACGGCGATGCAATTTGCTGGTTTGCTCCCGCAGGTCCGACCGAAGAAGTTCCGCTGGACAAAATTGAAGCATTTTATGTCCCGCAGGGTACTGCAATTTTCGTTCATCCCGGAGTCTGGCACCATGCCGCTTATGCAGTAGCAGACAAACCGCTCAACGTTCTTATCTGCCTGCCCGAACGCACATACCGCAACGATTGCGTATGTCTGGAAATCCCCGCAGACAAACAAATCAAAATCGAATTGTAATTTTCTCTGCAATTCCGCCCGTTTTCCTCCTGCCGTTTCCGATGCGGCAGGAATATAACGGGCATTTTTCTGTAAATCAAACGAGATAAGCTATGATAAAAGATATTATTGACGGTTTTTTAAATCCTGTTCCTGTAACACACGGAGCACCATTTTGGGCATGGAACGGCAAACTTGAGGAAAACACCCTCCGAAGTCAGATAAGAGCTATGAAAGAAATGGGATTCGGAGGTTTCTTCATGCACTCAAGAACAGGACTTGATACCGCTTATCTCAGCGATGACTGGTTCAAAGCGATTGACATTTGCATTGACGAAGCAGAGAAACAGAACATGCTTGCTTATCTCTACGATGAAGACCGCTGGCCCTCAGGTGCAGCGGGCGGTTTTGTCACCTCAAACGACCGTTTCAAAATGCAAAAAATGTACTGTACCTCCGATGCTGTTCCCTCTGACGGGCAATGGCACACAAGTTTTGCAATCACTCTCAACGGCAGAAAAATTTCCTCTATGCGCCGTATCGGAGAAAATGACCCGATACAAAACAGCGAAAAAAAATTCAACTTTTTCAGCAAACTCATGCCTACTTCATCATGGTATAACCATGCGGCGTATCTTGACACCATGAATCATGATGCAGTCAGGCGTTTTATTGAAGTCACCCATGCAGAATACGCAAAACGCTACAGCGATAAATTTGCAAAATCCGTTCCCGCCATGTTCACGGATGAACCCTGTTACATTCACGGTGATGTCAACGGATGTCTGCCGTGGACTGGGCGTTTGTGCGATGAATTCAAAAAGCGTTACAATTATGATTTGCTTGACCGTATTCCTGAACTTTTTTTTGAAACAGAACTTGAAGTATCACAGGCACGGCATGATTTTTACGACCTTATCGGAACTTTTTTTGCGGAAAACTTCATCGGACAAATCGCCGATTGGGGCGAAAAAAACAATCTGCCGCTTTGCGGACATCTGCTCGGGGAAGACGCTCTTTCCTCTCAAACACTCTATATCGGCAGTGCCATGCGCTGTTATGAAAAAATGCAAATTCCCGGCGTTGATGTCCTTACTGAATACTGGAATATTTTCAACACCGTCAAGCAATGTGCTTCAGCCGCACGCCAGACAGGAAAAAAATTGAGAATGTCAGAAACTTACGGCTGCACAGGATGGGATTTCCCGCTTTTCGGTCATAAAGCAATCGGCGACTGGCAGTATGCACTCGGTATCAACAACCGCTGTCTGCATTTGACATGGTACTCAATGGCAGGAGAAGGCAAACGCGATTATCCCGCAAGTTTCTCCAATCACTCACCCTGGTTCAAAAAGTATCACTTTGTTGAAAACTATTTTGCCCGTATCGGTGCAGTACTGCAGCAGGGCGAAGAAATCCGCGATTTGCTGATTATTCATCCCATTGAATCATTATGGGGCGTCATGGTCAAAGATATTCCGACTGACGATTTGAACAAAGCCAACCGCCAGATACAGCCGGGACGCAAAGTGCTGGATACATTTGACTCTCCGACAGTCAATGAACTCGATGACAACCACAGCCGTCTTACAAATTTACTGCTGTCGGAAAATCTTGATTTCGACTTCGGAGATGAAGAAATGCTCTCCCGTCTGGCAGCCGGTAACGGAGAAACTTTTACCGTCGGCAGAGCATCTTATCGGCAAATACTCATTCCGGAACTCAAAACTATCCGTTCTTCAACCTTGAAACTTCTGAATTCTTTCAAAGGCAAAATCTTTTATCTCGGCAATCCGCCGTCATTTGTTGACGCTTTGAAATCAGATGAAGCAAAAAAAGTTTTCTCCTCATTCATTCCTGTTACATGGGAAAATGTCTCGCAAAAAATTTCATCCGACTTCCGCCGTGTCTCAATTTGCGACAACGCAAACAATGAAGCACAGGCAATTTTTTACCGTTTGGCAGACTGCAATGACGGATATACATTTTTTACCGTCAACACCTCAACCGAATTTCCCGCCAACCAGAAAAAAGGAATAAAAGTTTCCGACCGAAAAATCGTCTATCCCGAACTGACCGTCAAACTGGCACTGCCGTTCAAAGGCAATATTGCACTTTTTGATGCTATGCAAGGCACATATCAGCCTTATTTTTATGAATACAAAGACGGCTGTTATATTTTCAAAACCTCTTTTGACCGTCTTGAAAGCAGACTTTTCGTTATTTCCGGTAATTTTGCAAAAGGCGTTTTTGCTGATAAAACGGTTTACAAAAATCAGAAATCTGTTGAAAATAGCGGTTTTGATTATACTCTCAGCGAAGAAAATATACTCGTGCTTGACCACGCCGCATGGCAGACGGAAAATGCGTCATCCGCTCAACTTGAATACATTATCCTTGCTGATGACAAATTCCGCGCCATGATTGACGAAGCCCCGCGCGGCGGCTTGATGGAACAGCCGTGGCACCGCACAAAAAGTGCTGAAAAAAGCATGAAACTTACTTTGACTTACACTTTTGAATGTGATGCAATTCCTGCTGAAAACTGCATTATTTCAATGGAAAATCCGGAAAAATTCCGTATTTTTGTCAATGATATTGAACTTGAAAAACATATTTCAGGCTTTTATCTTGACCGTGATATAAAAAATCTTACACTTGACAGAAAACTTTTCATTAAAGGCACCAACAAACTTGTGCTTGTCTGCGATAAATATGATTACTTTACCAATCTTGAAGCAATTTATCTCCGCGGCAATTTCGGTGTTAACGAAAATTCTCATATTACTGCCCTGCCCGGAAAACTCTTTTTCGGCGACTGGTGCAAACAAGCCCTTGCCAACTATGCAGGAAATGTCACTTATTTTATTGACGTTGATAACTCTGCTCCGTCCAAAATAACTTTCCCGCATTGGATGGGAACTCTTATCGGTGTCAAAATTGACGGCTGCGAAGAAAAAATCATTCCCTTCTTCCCGTTTGAAACCGACCTTCCTGACGGCAGTCACCGCTTGGCTATCACAATTTACGGACACCGCCGCAACGCTCTCGGACCTTTTTATCTCAATGAAAAATACCCGGAAAGAACAGGTCCTTACCAATTCAAAGTTTATGAATCATCCGCGCGTCAGCTCGTACAGTGCGGTCTGCTTGATTCTCCGATAATATATTACAAATAACCTCTTTACATAAGGAAAAACAAAATGAAAAATTATCGTATCAATCTCATTCCCGGTGACGGTATCGGCGTAGATGTCGTTCGTGAAGGATGCCGCGTAATGGATGCCCTTGCACAAAAGCACGGCGGACTTAAATTCACATACAACGAACTCCCCTGGAGCTGCAAATATTACCTCGAACACGGCAGAATGATGCCTGAAGACGGATTGAAAATCCTTGCTGACTGCGATTCAATTCTTTTGGGTGCAGTCGGTTTTCCGGGAGTTCCCGACCATGTTTCATTGCGTGATTTGCTGCTGCCTATCCGCACCGGTTTTGATTTGTATGTAAATATGCGTCCCATCCGGCTCCTGCCGGGACTTAATTCTCCTTTGAAAGACAACCGTATCAATTTCGTTGTCGTCCGTGAAAATTCCGAAGGTGAATATTGCGGCAAAGGCTCAATGACCGATGACTGCGCCATTCAGGAATCAGTTTTCACCCGCAAGGGTACTGAACGCATCATCCGTTACGCTTTTGATTATGCCAAACGCAACAATTTACATAATGTTCTTAGCGCAACAAAATCAAATGCTCTCAACTACTCAATGGTCTTCTGGGATAAAATTTTTGATGAAGTCCGTGCAAAATATGCCGATATCAAATCCGCACAAATGCACATTGACGCTCTTGCAGGTTACTTTATCATGCACCCCGAAAGACTCGAAGTCGTTGTTGCCAGCAACCTTTTCGGCGATATTCTGACCGACCTCGGTTCAGCCATGCTCGGCAGTATCGGTATCTCCCCATCCGGCAATATCAATCCCGAAGGCAAATATCCCGGCATGTTTGAACCCATCCACGGTTCAGCTCCCGATATCGCAGGTAAAGGTATCGCCAATCCGCTCGGCACATTCTGGGCAATCCAGATGATGCTGGAGGAACTCCGCGAAAAAGAAAGTGCAGATTTGCTCATGCAGTCAATGGAAAATGTCCTTACAACAGGCAAAGCACTCACTCCCGATATCGGCGGCAAAGCAACAACAACCGAAATGACTGATGCAATTATTAATGAAATTATGAAATAAAGGTAAAAAAAATGAAACTTTTCAAAAAAATTCCGTTAATTTATCTCAATCTCGGGGCATTTGTACTCGGATGTATAGCCGGACTTGTAATTTATAAAATCGGCAATATCTGCGGAGAAGAAACTCTTAAAAATATTGTTGCAGCTCTGTCACCTTTCGGCAATATTCTCGTCAGTATGCTGAAAATGATTGTTATTCCAATTATCTTTTTCTCCATTATTTCCGGTACGGCATGTATGCCGACCAAAACTTTCGGCAAAATGGGTCTTGGGGTTTGTGCATGGTACTTTTTCACCTCACTTTATGCCGCAGTTTTCGGCAGTATCATTGCACTTATATTCAATCCGACATTGAAATCCGCCTCAATGCTGGCTTCGGGTCTGATGACTCAAGTTGAAGGTATGCAGAATAATTCTGCCAGTGTCGGAAACGCTTTTTTGAATATTCTTTACAGTCTTTTCGCCAATCCGTTCAAAGCTCTTGCAGAAGGAAATTTTCTGCCGGTCATCGTTTTTGCCATTCTTTTCGGTCTTGCCGCCAGAGTTGTACTTGACACAGCTGAAGATGAACGCACCGGAGCAAACATTTCTGCAATGCTTGATGTAATTGACGGCTGTCAGAAAGCAATTTTCAAAATCATTGAATGGGTAATGAAATATTTTCCGATCGGTATTTTTGCATTGACTACATGCAGTTTTGCAGTTTACGGAATTTCTCTTTTCCAATCTTATCTGCAAGTCGCAGCTTGCGTAATAACCGGAATTATCCTGATGATTTTTGTCTGTTATCCGGCAATGATTGCTGTCATTTGCAAAGTCAATCCGTTCCCTATTCTCTGGAAACTGCGTGAACCGATTCTCACCGCATTTGTAACCCGTTCAAGTGCGGCAACTCTGCCAGTTTCCATGCGTACCGCAGAAGAAAAACTCCATGTCAAAAAAGAACTTTCAGGTTTCACACTCTCACTCGGAGCGACAATCAATATGGACGGGGTCTGCATCCATTTGCCTGTATTTGCAGTTCTTGCCGCAAATCTTTTCGGCTTTGAAATGACTTTCGGACAAATTATTTTTATAGTTATAAGCGTTGTTTTCGCTTCAATCGGAGCCGGCGGAGTTCCCGGAGGAAGTATTTTTCTGCTCTTTATGGTGCTGGCTAACCTAAATCTCTCTCCTGCCCAGACCTCCACAATAATTGCACTTGCCCTCGGCATCAATCCGCTGCTTGATATGTTTGAAACCGCCTGCAATGTCGCAGGAGATAATGTCGGAACTTATGTCGTCGGCAAAAAACTCAATATGCTTGATAAAAAATAAAGGATGAAAAAATGAAACTTACAGTTCTCGGCACAGCCGCAGCAGAAGCACAACCTGCCTTGTTCTGCGAATGTGAAACTTGTAAACAAGCAAGAAAAAACGGCGGCAAAGATATCCGCAAACGCTGCTGTTATCTTATTGACGATGATACTTTCATTGACTTCGGACCTGATATCAATGCTCAAGCCATGATGTACGGCGTTGACTGGACTAAAATCAAACAGGTGATTTTCACTCACAGCCACGAAGACCATCTTTCTCCGATTGAATTCCGCTGGCGCAACAAAGGTTTTTCCAAAGCAACCCGTATGCTTGACATTTACGGCGATACATCTGTTCACGAAAAAATCAAAAAAATCGTTGACTACGAAAAAACTGATATTATCGGACACCAAGTTAATCCCGGCGATATATTCAAAGCCGCCGATATGGATGTACTCGCACTTCGAGCTGACCATGATCCCGCTTCAACTCCGCTGAACTATGTTATCAGCCGAAACGGCAAAACGATTCTGATTGCCAATGATACCGGGTTCTGGGGCGAAGAAAACTGGGATTTGATAAAAAAATACGGCAAAAAAATCGACCTTGCAGTAATTGAATGTACTTATGCTTTTATTCTCAATAATTCAAAAGGTCATTTGAGCTGCGACCATACCGTCCGTTTCCGCGATAAACTCGTTGAACTCGGATTGGCAGACAGCAGCACATACTGCATTGCCAACCATTTCTCCCATAACGGCGGCCCGCTGCAGAAAGATTTGGAAAAGTATTTCACCCCGTTCAACATAAATGTTGCCTACGACGGCATGATTGTTGAAATCTGAATTATTTTTTCATTTTTTCACAAAATGACTGCTTGACAAATAAATTTTTTTATGTTATAGTAACATAACGGTAATATTTTTAACTTATACAACATAAGGGAAAGTTTTTATGAAAAAATTATTACTTACAGCAAGCTGTATCGCTGCATGTGCCGTTTCTTTCGGTACAGAAATCCTTGTAAAAAACGGAAGTTTTGAAAACAAAATGGCAAATTGGATTGTCCCCGGCTGGATCAAAAATGCCGCAACTCCGATTTTTGATAACAGCGACATGCCCGGTCCCGGCACGGCTGCATTGAAACTTGTTGCTGCTGACGGCAAACTCCCAATCATTTTTCAGAACATCAAATTTCCTGCTAATATCAAGCAGTACAAAATATCTTTTAAAGCCAAAACTGAAAAAATCAATGACTGGGGATTCGTTATCCTCTATGTCTCCGCAAATAATGTCAAAAAAAGATGCTTTGAAAAAATTATCGGTGCAGGCAAAGGAGTAAGAAACAGCACCCCCTGGACTACCTATTCAGGAGTTATCAACGTTCCCGATGAAGCCCTCGGAAAAACAGGAAAGATCACCATTCAGTTCGGCAGCAAATGCACAGGAACTGCATGGTTTGATGAAATCATAATTGAACCTGTAATTACAACTGCTCCCGGAAACAACAATCAATCAGCAACTGCTCCTGCAGCTGCTGATAAAAAAAAATAAGCACTATATTTCAAACGCTGTTGACAGCAATTTCAATATGATGCGTTCCCATTGGGAAATCATCTCCTGGATTCCGAATGCAGATTTTACCGGCAGTCCGGCCTTAAATTACAAAGGCACGGTTCCTGCCGGTAAATTTTTGGCTTTTATGCAGAGATGCATGAGCGTACACACCAACTGTGACGGTGCATTCCGTTTCTCAACACTTATAAAAGTGCCGGATGCCGCATCTCCCTATGTTACAATATCAACTTTTCCGCAAAACTCAACAGACAGAACCGCTTACAAAACTTTTGTTCTGCGTCCTGTCGGCAAAACTGCCGACGGCTTTACCGAGTTCGGCGGAGATTTTATTACCCCTGATCAAACTGCTGAACTTCGTGTATCCGTCCGCAGTCTGAAAGCTCAAAACAAACCATTTGAAGTTGAAATTAAAAACAGCCGTCTCCGTCCGATAGTCATTCCCGAAAATCAAATCAGCCTTTATCAGACAGAGAGCTGCGGGGAACAGGGAATTTTCCTCCCTGATGAAGTTCCATCTGCTGAACTTATTTTCCGCAACAGCACACAAAAAGCGGAAAAACTCTCAATGCAATGTACTGTTTACGATTATTTCGGTAAAAAAGTAAAAACTTTCTCTGCTGTTTATCCCCTCCCCGCCATGAGTTTTACCCGCTGTCCCGTAAAAGTTGAAGGACTGAAAGAAAACGGATTTTATGCTGTTGAATGTAATTATCAAGCCGGCAGTTTTACCGGCAAAACCGATTTCAGCGTGGTCAAAATCGCCTCCTGTCCCGATACTCCCAACCGCACTTTCGGCATAACTTTTATGGCTGACACCAATGCAAGAAATGCCCGCGCGATGAAACGCCTCGGTGCAGGCACAAAAGGCGTACGCATGGCATGGCGTGAAATTGAACGCCCCGATGGCAGTTATAACTGGAGTGCCATTGACAAAGCCGTCAAAGCATGTCTTGACAACAATATCAAAATGATAGGCGGCTTTGAAATTTTCAGTGACCATATCCCCAAAAAGTATCTTGACGCCGCAAAAAAACGCAACGGCAAAACCGTTGATACAAAATTTGACCAATCCTATTTTGATGCCGCTGTAAAATTTGAACGCGCCGCAGTCAGTCGCTATCAGAAACATATCAAAGAATGGGTTTACATGGCGGAAATCGACCTGCTGAAAGGTATTCACCCCTACGAAGCAGACCACTATGTCAAACGCATACGCACTGCCGCACCCGAACTTCGCAAACAGCAAAAAGAAATGACTCTTACCGCCATCGGCTGTTCCGGAGGTGACGGCCGCAATCTGCCACGCTACAAAACTCTCCGCATGCTGTGGGCGCGTCTGCATGATGTACTTGACGGAGTTTCCATTGACCAATACACCATGCCCAGCAATTACGGTCCCGGCAATCAGCCTGTTGACTCCGAGAGCGGCATGCTCCGTGAAATAATGTCCGAAGCATACAGAATTATTTCTGCAAATAAAAAATATTCCTTGTCTATTGATGAAAAAGGACCGCATATTGATTACAACCTGCCCATGAACAATGAATATGCAAGAAATATGGCAAATGTAGTTGCCCGTGATTATGTCATTGTCAAAAGTCTGCCTATAAAACATTGGCTTTATTACGGCTGGAACCGCTGGCGTGACGGCGGCGCACTGGATTACGGTCTGTGGAAAAAATCTTCTCCGCGCCACACTGTTTCCGCTTATGCTGCGGCTTCCCGCATCCTTAACGGTGCAGTTTTCGTCAAAAAAGCTGATTTGCACAAAAACGTTCCCGTTTACATTTTCAAAAAAGATAACAAAACCCTCTGCACTATCTGGCGAAGCGGCAACGGCAAAGATATTTCCATGCTTATCGACCTCATTCCCGGAACTGAACTGCTGAATGTTGAAGGAAAAACAACAATTATTAAAAACAAGAAAAATACACTTACTCTGACCGATGCTCCGCTGTATATTTTGAGCAGTTCTTCCCCCTCAGAAATGGAAAAATCTCTCAAAAATGCAACTATGACACTCCCCGAACTTCAGCTTGATATGAGTATGACAGCCAAAGACACTCTTGCTGTCTACCTCAATAATCTGACTACGGAAAAATTACAGGTCAGCTGTACTCTCAACGGCAAGCTCAAGAAACAAACCATTTTAAAAGCAAATGCTCCTTCAAGCATTATATTTAAACTTCCTCCGAATACAAAAGAAGCAAATCTTGAGGTCGTAACCGCAAAAAAATTCATCTATAAAGCAAATGCCAAATTTGAAAATATTCCAGTCAAAACAGTCAAATCTCTTGCGGATTTGAAAAAATCAGCTCCGACTTTCGTGCTTGACAAACCTGAACTGCACCTCAATAACATTGACTTTGCCGCCAACCGCCACTACACCGGCAGAGAAGATTGCAGTGCCGAAGTCCGTATGGGCTATGACCGAAACAACCTTTATCTGAATATCCGTGTCACTGACGATATTCATGTCAACGAACAGTCACGCCCCTTCATGACCTGGGCAGGCGACTGCATACAGTTTGCTTTTGACGCAAATCATGACGCAAAAATGAAAAAGATGCAGGGCAACAGCGGTATTTGCGACGATGATATACTCTTTACCGCCGCTCTGGTCGGCACTGAACAGCGCATTCTCTGCGAAATTGCGCCGAACAGCAAAAATGTCAAACCGCTCTACAAAGTCAGCCGCAATGAAAAAACTAAAGTCACCGAATTTGACATCACTATTCCTCTGAAACAAATTCCGTCACTCAAAGTTGTTCCCGGAACCGTTTTCGGCTTCAATCTGATTGCACTTGACTGTGATACACGAGGCGGCACTTCACAATACTGGATGCAGCTTACTCCCGGTATTGCCGCCGGACAAAAACCGTATCTTTTCAAAGGATTTATTTTTGAATAAAACTGAAAAAAAGATTTGACAAAAATCTATTGCAGATGTATTGTTATATAAGATAATATATATTCATAATATAGATTATCGGAAGTTGAAAAAGACAAAATCCGACCTGTCTGACAGGTCGGACAAATCCGACAAGACTGCAAAAAACTCTCTAACTGAAAGGATAAAATATGGAAAACAAGCTCAACAAACATGATAAAATCTATACTATCGGAAGTTTCACTTTGATTGAACTTCTCGTCGTTATCGCCATCATAGCAATTCTTGCAGGTATGCTGCTCCCCGCACTGAATAAAGCCAGAGAAAAAGCCAGAGCTGCAAAATGTGTCGGCAACGTCAAACAACTCGGTACTGCATTGATACTTTATACCAATGATTACGATGATTACTATCCTACTTCAGAAGCAAGCACTGAAGGCTGGACCGGTAATGACCAGGCTACTTGGAGCGATAATATTTTTCCCTATTTCGGAAACAAAATAAATTACTCAAAAAACAGTCTGTTCTTCTGTCCTTCTCAGATAAATATCAATGAATGGAAAGCCAACATCTCATACGGCATCAATCGTG
>JAZOSO010000147.1:0-30164 GCA_045657185.1 Victivallaceae bacterium
AAAAAGCAGTTCTCCAAATTTCTGCTGATGATGCATGGAGCGGATATTGCAACGGTCAATCAATCGGAAACGGCGGTGTTCCCGCTCAAGTAATGGATATCAAACAATTTTTGCAAAGCGGGAAAAATGTTCTTGCATTCAATGTGAAAGATTTCACTATTGACCAGGGGCTGCTGCTTGAACTTATGCTTGTTGATAAAAACGGTACAAGGACTACCATTGTCAGTGATGAACAATTCAAAACTGTTAAAAGTGCTCCCGCAGATTTCTTTAAAACTGATTTCAATGATTCAAACTGGGTGAACGCCGAGGACAGTTTGCGCAGTACCAAAAGTACAGTTTATCGTACTTTCTCTCCGGAAAAAGAGCTGTTTGACTGGAAAAATATCCGCTTGCCGAAAGAGGTTAAACCCAAACAGAAATTGAATTTCAAAATAACATTTACGGTTAAGGAAAAGACGAAACAGAATTTCGGCTTCCGCATTTTACTCGGTGAAAATACTTATAAAGGTGATTTGCGTGTAGCAGAAGCAGATATAATGCCTGTACTTCCGACATCAAAATGGCAGGTCGGTAAATCCTATGCCGTTCCTGTTTCTCTTTATATTCCTGATTTTGCTCCCGACGGTGTTATGCCGATTGCTGTTAAAGCCATAGCAGGCAGTGAAATACATGAACTCAAAGCTCCTGCAAATGCAAAAATACGCATCAAACGTTTTGCTTCTCCCCGTGCAGTATCATCAGTCCCCGTCAAAGCGGAAGTTAAAGTAATTGACGGTTCTCCGAAACTTTTCATAAACGGAAATATTACTGCGCCTTTTATCATGACCGAAAGTGAAGAGCAGAATTCTTTCCGTACTTCCGGCGGTGTTGCCAAAGTGGCAGCTCCTGTAACACGTGTTATGGTAGGGGCTGATTTTTACGGAAATACACCTGAAGAAAAAGCGGAAAAATTGAAAAAAGTTCTTGATTATATGGATGTACGTATCAAAGATTCGCTGCGTATAAATCCTGATACTTATATTCTTACCGGTTCAACAATTTGTCCGCCTGCTGCATGGAACAGTGTAAATCCTGATGATTGCACTACACTTCCCAACGGCTTGAAACTGAATCACTCATTTGCTTCTGATAAATATATCTCCGACAGCGTAGAGGGGCTGAAAGCAATGATTGAACATATCCGTCAGAGTGATTATGCTGATAAAGTTATCGGCTTTCACTTCGGCGTCGGCGACGGCCCTGAAACATATTATTTCGGGGCGAGTCTCAATGGTGTTGAAACTCCGCGAGAAAAGTTGAATTTCGGTGATTTTTCTCCTGTTGCCGTGAATGCTTTTCAAAACTTCCTTCGTCAGAAATACAATGATGATGTCGAAGCATTGCGTAATGCATGGAAAAAAGATTCCGTTACTTTTGATACTGCCGCTCCTGAACTTGCAGAGCTTCAGAGAAAAGATTTCGGTGTTTTCCGTGACCCCGCCAAAGGCACAATGGCAATGGATTTCTGGACTTTCCAAGCCGATTCAGTTGCCAAAGCAGTAACTTCATTTACGCAGGCAATCAAAGATGCTTCAAATAATGAAATGATTTGCGGTTTGTGGGGATTCTACAATACAAGTATGAATCATTGTTCAGGTTCTGTCGGTAAAGGTCATCATATCGGATATACCGGACTCGGAGCTGCTCTTGACGACCCCAATCTTGATTATATTGCCGCCATTCAGGGGTATGCCGGTGTAAATATGGGAAGCCCTGTATTTTCAATTTTCACTTATGAAAATTTGCGCCGAAAAGGAAAACTTTTTCTGGAAGAATATGATATTCGCACATTCTTTACTGATTTGAGTTTTGCTGCAAGTCATCTCTATTCTCAATTTGAAAACCTTTCAATTATCAAGCGTGATTTCGGTAAAGCTGTTGCGCATGACCATGCCTGCTGGTGGGTCGGATTCCCGCTCGGAAGAGAAGGCAGAATTTCAGTCGGCTGGTTCAATGAAGACAGCTTGATTGATATGCTTAAGTTTTGCGGCGATGTCAATCGCGCAACTGTAAAATATCCTTATAAATCTGTTGCTGAAGTAGGGGTGTTTTTCAATGATCGCAATATTGTAACGCTTGATACAATTAACGGCGATCCTGTAATGGCAAGCGCAAGATTTAATTTTATTGCCAACAGCATGAGCTTGCAGGGAGTTGCATACGATATGAACAGTTTGCATGATTTCAGTATGGAAACTGCAAGCAAATATAAAGTTCTCATTTTCCTTGATGCTCACTACCTGACTGCTGAAAAACGCGCTGAAATTGAAAATGTTCTCAATAGCGGTAAAAAAACTGCAATTTGGTTTTATGCACCGGGCTATTCTGATCCTGAAAAAGGTTTGGATAAAGCAAATATTGAAAAACTTACCGGCATAAAACTTATACAAAGCGGTGAAAGAAAAGGAGATAAGTTAAAAGTCAGACTGACAGGGGCAGACAGGCTTGTCGGAGATTTGAACGGAATTACCTTCACTCCGACTAAATATTCTTATGACCCGCGCACTCTGCTGCTTGATCCGGTCTTTACCGTGAAAGACCGCCAGGCCGCAACACTCGGTGTGTTTGCGGATAACAGGGCAACTGCAATTGCTGTTAAACGGCGCGGCAGCCGCACAGACATTTATTGCGCAGTTCCTGATTTTCAACGTGATTTGTTGAGTAGAGTTCTCGGAGCAAGCGGTGTTCACCGTTATACTCAGGATGATGTTTATGTCACAGCCGGCAATCGTTTTATTGCAATTCACGCCAAAGAGCACGGCGCGAAGAGCAATATAAAATTGCCCGTTCCGAGTTGCGTTTATGATGTTTTCCGTAAAAAATTCGTATCAGATAAGCCTGTAACTTCATTTGCTCCCTCCATTGCACCTTTTGACAGTGAGCTTTTCTTTCTCGGAAGCAAAGCTGAATGTAAGGCGCTGGACAAGGCACTTGAAAAACCTGCTCCCCGGGTCCGTAACCTTTATACAGAAAAGGAACTGGAAGCATTGGCAGGTGCGCCTGATATCTTTCAGGGCAATATACTCAAGTTGAAAGACCCTGCTGATTTTACAGGTTCTGTTTCCAATTTGAAGAGTATGAAAGATAATACAATCCATGCAACTGCAAGTTCATTCCTCTTTTCTAAAAATATTCTTGCAATTGACCCGAAAGCAACTTATCGGGTGAGTGGTAAATTCAAACTTGCGGATGGTTCAAAGCCTGCATTGCTTTATTTCGGATTGCTGCCGCATGACGAAAAAGGCAAGCAGATAAATTCCATTGAAGTTCAGGCGTGTGAAGGAACAGAAACTGTTCTTGCTGCCCCTGTTAAATCTTCTGACCGTACAATCAGAGTCAAAAACGCTTCAAAATGGAAAGCCGTTGATGTTCGCAAAGTCGCATTTGATATCGACAGAACAGGAGCTTTCAAGGATTTACCCAATCGCAATCTTTCTGCAGGAGGAATTATTTCCATACGCAAAAAAGGTGCAATTTATGAAGTTACATTCAATGCGCCTGTCGGACTTAACCGCCCTGCCGGAACTGCTGTCCGTCAGCATGAAAATGCACCTCCGTATATTTATATCGCTGCCGCAGGTGCGCAAATTCAGAACGATTGGAAAGAATTCAGCGGTACTATCGGTAAAGAATTGAAATTCGGAATAAACCCCGGAAATCGCTGGTGGAGAGGAACTCGCAGTGTAAAACTTGTTTTGCTTGTTAATTACGCAGGAGATAACAGTCAGAAATCATTAATGAAAGATGTAAAGATTGAAAAAATTGTAAGAAATTAAAGGTTTATATATGCTTGAAAAAATTTATGTGATTCATCACACTCATTATGATATCGGTTTTACCGATCTGCCTGATGAGGTCGAAAGGCAGCAGCTCGTCTATCTTGACGAAGCTGTCCGCCTCGGTGAAGCTGATCCGGATTACTGCTGGACTATCGAAAGCGGTTCGCTCCTGCGCAACTATCTCGATTACCGTCCCGCAGAACAGTCGGAACGTCTGCTCAATCTCTTGCGCAAAGGTCAGTTTGAAGTAGCGGCTTACGATATGCAGATGCTGACAGAGGGGGCATCTTTTGCTGAACTTGCGGCAAATTGCTCTCGTACTGCCGAACTCGGCAGAAAATACGGTTTTGCCGTAGAAACCGCCATTCTTGATGATATCGGCGGCTGGGCAAGTGAAACTCCGTCTCTGATGAATAATGCCGGAATACGTTACCTTATTGCAGGCTGCGGTGCATTTCAAACTGAACTGCCGTGGGCGGATTTGCCGCATTTGTTCTATCTTGAATGTAAATCAGGCGGCAGAATTCTTGTCTGGAATCTCGGTAATGACCGCACTGTAAATTCATGTGAATCAAAACATCCGTATGCAGTTTACGGCATGGCATGTATTTATATCGGATACCGCAACTATCCCGAACATCTCGGCGTTTATGACCTCGGCGTAAATCTTCCCATGCCCGAAGACGGTATTGAAGATAAACTTAACGGCAAAGATACTTTCAATATCTTTACCGACAGATTGAAAAAAGAAAAGTATCCTTATCCTGAAATACTAATGCAGTACGGCGGGGACAACCGCAACCCCGCACCTGAACTTGCCGATTTGTTCCGCAAACTCAATCAGACAGGTGATTATCCCGCCATAAAACTTACAACTCCGTCAAAATTTATGCACATGATGGAAGATAAATACGGCAGTTCAATTCCTGTTCTCAAAGGGTTCCTTGCTGACCCGTGGAACATCCGTTTGAATGCAGTTCCCTCTGTTCTCAAAAATCACCGGAAAGCACAGCGCATTTATGACGGCTGTCGTTTGAAAGGTTTTAAAGATGATGCACTTTTTGAAAATCTCATGCTTACTTCTGACCATACTATCGGTTTGAATACATG
The DNA here is from genome assembly GCA_045657185.1 of Victivallaceae bacterium. Lineage (GTDB taxonomy): Bacteria > Verrucomicrobiota > Lentisphaeria > Victivallales > Victivallaceae > RGIG5270. The sequence continues at coordinate 4,932 of JAZOSO010000147.1, forward strand.
GGGCTGGCAGACATCTTATGAAGAAAACGGAAAATCTCTTACTGCAAGCTGCTTTGACCGTTTCCGTGAAAGCTGGAAGTGTAAGGCGCATTATGCTGAAACTTCCATGCGCAGTGCCGTCAGACTCAACCGCATGAATGCCGCAAAAGCAGAATACATGCCGACACACGGCATTATCATTCGCAATTCCGCACCGCATGTTATTTCAGGAAGTGCAGAGTTGTATCTCGGAAATTACGCAAAAAAACTTATTTCTCTCAAATATCCTGACGGAAGAGAAGTTGCCCGTCAGCTTATCGGTCAGAACCGCTGGGTATTGTATGTGGAAAATGTGCCTGCTCTCGGAAGCCTCCGTCTGGAAGTTGAATTTTCTCATCTTTACGATGAAAAACCGCAAATCAATGATACAGCAATCTGCGGAAAAACGGACACCAAATTTTTTGAGTTTGATTTTTCCGCTGACGGGACTTTGAATTGTGTAAAATCCGCTGACGGCAAAATTCTAATGCAGGACGGTTGCGGTGATTTGATTGCTGAAACAATTCATGATGCAATTTCCGGCGGAAATTTTTGCGGGCTGCTGCCGAGTGTTGACAGAACTGTTCATAATTTGAGTTTAAAGTCAGCAAAGATTTTAACTGACGGTGAGCTTTTTACGGAACTTCTTCAATGCGGCGAACTTCCTTACGGCAAAATAGAAAGAGTCATGCGTATCTGGAAAAATCTTCCCCGTATAGACTTTGCTTACCGTTTGAATCTTCCCGAACAATATGAAAAAGTCTGCTATTATGCAAAATTTCCGTTCACCGGCACTGATGGTAAATTCATTTTTGACAGCAATGCAGGTATAAATACTCCGGCTGAACTGCTGCCCGGGTCAATGCTGGATATGTTTTACTGTTCACGCTTTACTGCTGTGGAAAGTAAAGACTTTACTGCGGTTCTCTGCTGTATGGATGCTCCTGTGGTGGAATTTGACGGGATGCATACTTGCGAATGGAGCAAAAAACTGCCGTTGACATTCAAAAATAATCATATTTACGGATTGATTTACAATAATATCTGTAATACAGATGCTCCTGCATGGCAGAGAGTTATTGATACATTCAATTATTCACTGTTTTTCAAAGACAGCAATTTTTCAAATGCTTTTGCTCAATCTTCATGGTACGGAGCAACTGCGCTTGAAGCTGAGCTGACTTTTGAGAAAGGCAATGAAGGTATTGCCGGAGTGCCGCTTGAATTGCGTGTACATTCTGATTGCAATGGTTTACTTTATATCGAAAACCCGAATCCGTTTGAGTACAGATATAAAAATATTGAACTGAAGCCTTATGAATTGCTGAAATTGCAATGAAGATTTGTCTTTTTATATGATTGTTCAATTTCCCCTTCCAGACAAACACGGAAGGGGATTTTTTATTAATCCGAGTTTCGGGGGATTGTATAAATTCCTCAAATTCTTCACTTTCAGCAAAAAATCTTGCATTTAGCTGATATTTGTGACTTGCAAAAATTTATAAAAGTATTATATTAGAGAGTTTATAAAATTTTTAACACATAACAAACGGTGAAAAATGAGTGAATTAAATATAGAAACCATTCGTCACAGTGCGGCGCATATCATGGCGGCGGCTGTCAAGGAGTTGTACAAGGATGTAAAATTTGATATCGGTCCTGCTACTGAATCAGGTTTTTATTACGATTTTGATATGGAGCATAAACTCACTCCCGAAGATTTGAAGGAGATTGAGAAGCGCATGAAGAAAATGCTTTCACGCAAATTGGAGTTCACCCGTTTTGAACTCTCCCGCGCTGAAGCAGAAGAAATGCTCACAAAAGAAAATCAGACTTTTAAACTTGAACGTTTGAAAGATATTCCCGAAGATGAAGCTGTAAGTTTCTATCAGTGCGGTGATTATGTTGATCTCTGCCGCGGCCCTCATGTTGAAAACTCATCTCAGATCGGCGCAGTAAAACTTCTTTCTATTGCAGGTTCATATTTCAGAGGCGATGAAAAGAACCCCATGCTTCAGCGTATTTACGGTACCGCTTTTGCTACAAAAGAAGAGATGGATGCTCATTTCAAAATGCTCGAAGAAGCTGCCAAACGCGACCACCGCAAACTCGGTACTGAACTTGACTTGTTCAGCTTCTCCGATAATGTCGGTCCCGGTCTTGTTCTCTGGCACCCCAAAGGCGCATTTGTCCGCAATACTTTTGAAAGTTTCTGGAAAGCAGAACATTACAAAAACGGTTATGATATGCTTTACACTCCGCATATCGGACAGAGCGTTTTGTGGGAGACCAGCGGTCACTTGTCTTTCTACAAGGAAGGCATGTATTCCTCAATGGAAATTGACGAAAAGGATTACTATGTCAAGCCGATGAACTGCCCCTTCCATATTGAAGTTTATCAGTCACGCATCCGTTCTTACCGTGAATTGCCCCTGCGCTGGGCTGAACTCGGTACTGTTTACCGCTATGAAAAATCAGGTGCTCTGCACGGTTTGCTCCGTGTCAGAGGTTTTACTCAGGACGATGCCCATATTATCTGTACTCCTGAACAGATTGAGGACGAAATTGCAGAAGTTCTGCGTTTCAGTTTGTCTATTTGGAAAGCTTTCGGCTTTACTGAAATCAAACCGTATCTCTCAACCCGTCCCGCCAAAGCTGTCGGCGACCCCGCAAAATGGGAAAAAGCTCTTGATTCACTCAAAAAAGCTGTTGACAAAGCCGGCTTGATTTGTGAAGTTGATGAAGGCGGCGGCGCATTCTATGGTCCCAAAATCGACCTCAAAGTCAAAGACGCTATCGGCCGTGAATGGCAGACTACCACTATTCAGTTTGACTTCAATCTGCCTGAGCGTTTTGATATGACCTATATCGGAGAAGACGGCAAGCGTCATCAGCCGTTTATGGTTCACCGCGCATTGCTCGGTTCTATTGAGCGTTTCTTCGGTATTCTGATTGAACAGTTTGCCGGTGCATTCCCGATGTGGCTTGCTCCCGTTCAGGCAAAAATTCTTCCTGTTACAGAACGCCAGCTTGCTTATGCAGAAGAACTTAAGAGAAAATTCCGTGCACAGGGGTTGCGTGTTGATGTCGATACCCGCAACGAAGGTCTCGGCGCCAAGATCAAACTCGGCAGAAATGAGCGTGTTCCCTACTTGCTGATCGTCGGTGATAAGGAAATGGCTGACGGCAATGTCGCAGTACGCAACCGCCGCGAAGGTGAACTCGGTGCTATGGAAGTAGATGCCCTTATTGAAAAAATGTTGAAAGAAGTTGAAGAAAAAACAATTTAATATTTGAAAAAATCAATAAGAGGTTTATATTGAACATTAAACAATGTGCAAGTCTGCCGAAAACTTGCACATTAAAAAAATAAAACCACGAACCACAGGAGGCTATTATAGCTAAGTTATTAAAACCCAATGATCGGTCGTTCACTGCCAAAGAAGTCCGTTTGATCGGACCTGAGGGTGAACAGTTGAACATCGTATCGCTCGACACCGCGCGTGAAATGGCGAAGGAAGCAGGTCTGGATTTGGTTATTGTCGCGGACAAAGCCGATATCCCCGTCCTCCGTATCATGAATTTCGGTAAATTGCAGTACGAACAGAAGAAGAATCTCAAAGCCCAGAAAAAGAACAATGCTGCTCAAAAAGTGAAGGAAGTTAAGTTCCATGTCACTATTGACAAACATGATTATGAATTTAAAATCAAAAAAGCACTTGACTTTTTGGAAAAAGGGTGTAGATTAAAGATTACTCTCGCATTACGCGGCAGAGAGATGGCGCATCAGGATCTCGCATTTGAATTGATGAATAATGTGATGACCGATCTTGCACCATACGGGGACGCTGACGGTACTCCCAAGCTCCTCGGGCGTAACATATCCGTAACTTTCGCTCCCAAATAAGGTCGGGAGCGGAACACGAGAGGTTGGCTGGCGTCGGCCTCCTCCGTGAAAAGTTTAACCTGAAGCATAAAGGAAAACCAACGATGCCGAAGTTGAAGACGAGAAAATGTGCCGCAAAGCGGCTCAAAATGACCGGAACTGGCAAGTTCCGCCACAACAAAGCCGGGGCAAGTCATATCTTGACCAAGAAAAGCCCGAAACGTAAACGCCGTTTGCACGGTGATGGTGAAGTTTCAAAAGCAGAAAGCCGCCGCATCAAAGCAGCGTTGCCCTACGGACTTTAATGGAGGAATATTATGAGAGTTACATGTGCAGTCAGTTCCAGAAAACGTCGTAAAAGAGTATTGGAGCGCGCCAAAGGTTTTTATGGTGCAAGCAGCAAGCAGATCCGTACCGTCTATGATGCAGTCGATAAAGCAGGCGTTCACGCTTACAAAGGCCGCAAACAGAAGAAACAGCAGTACAGAGGTCTCTGGATCGTCCGTATCAACGCAGCTTGCCGCGAATTGGGCGTAAACTACAGCACTTTTATGTGCGGTCTCAAAAAAGCTAACATCGAACTCAACCGCAAGGTCTTGTCAGATTTGGCTATTAGAGAACCCCAAGAGTTTAAAAACCTGGTTGAAAAAGTCACCCAGGCCTAAGCTCCGACATTTTGGATTTTTCGGAAGTGTTTCAATTTGAAATGCTTCCGAAAATCCGACAATTTATAAACAGCCTGAAGGTGGATTTTTCCATATTCGGGCTGTTTTGCTTTAAATCTGAAAAAAGTGTCAACGGTGAATTTTTTTCTGACACGAAAAACTGTGAATTTGGAAGTTTCAATTTTTTAAAAAATTTTTAATATAGAGAGATGTAAAATGAGTTCACTTTTAGAAAAACTTCAGCAATCCGTTATTGATGTGCAGAATGCACTTCAGCAGGATTCTTCCCCGAAAAGCATTGAGGAACTGCGCATCCGATTTCTCGGACGCAACGGACTTCTGCCCGCTTTGAGCAAGGAAATGGGAACTGTTGCTCCTGAAGACCGTAAAAATGTCGGTATCGCCTTCAATACCAGCCGTAAAGCTATTGAAGAGATGCTTCAGGATGCCAAAGATGCCGCAGGCGCAGTTGAGGCAAAGAAAAATTCAATAGATGTGACTTTGCCGGGCAGACTTGCCAATGCAGGCCATAAACATCCTATTTCAATTATGATTGACGAATGTGTAAATACTTTCCGCAGAATGGGTTTTATTGTTGCGGAAGGTCCGGAAATTGAAGATGTTTACCACAACTTTGACGCCCTTAATACTCCGATGGATCATCCGTCACGCGACAGAGGCGACACATTTTATTTTGCTGACGGCAGACTGCTGCGCTCACAGACAAGTCCGGTTCAGATCCGTGTTATGGAAAGTCAGGAACCTCCTGTCCGCATTGTTGCTCCCGGTCGTTGTTTCCGCCGTGACACACCCGATGCAACACACGGCATGAACTTTCACCAGATTGAGGGGTTGTACATTGACAAAGATGTTTCTCTGGCTGATTTGAAGAGTATTTTGCAGAATTTTGCCTGGGAAGTTTTCGGTGAAAAAATCAATATCCGTCTGCGTCCGCACTTTTTCCCCTTTACTGAACCGAGTGTTGAATATGACTTTTCCTGCATCATGTGCGGCGGCAAAGGCTGTCCTGTCTGCAAGAATTCCGGATATATTGAAATTGCAGGTGCCGGTATGGTTGACCCCAATGTTCTGCGCAATGTAGGTTATGATCCTGAAGTCTGGAGCGGCTATGCTTTCGGTCTCGGTATTGAACGTCTTGCCATGCTGCGTTATCGCATCGGCGATATCCGTTATCTTTATGAAAACGATGTCCGTTTCCTCCAACAATTCTGAAATCAGGTGCAATTATGAAAATATCAAAAAATTTCCTTACCCAATATGTGGATATTGACTGCTCTCTTGAACAGCTTTGCGATAAACTTACCTGCGCAGGTATTGAAGTTGAGGAAGTCGAATCAACTGAAGTTGTTCCCAAAGGCATTGTAGTTGCCAAAATTCTTGAACGCAATCCGCATCCCAACGCCGACGCTCTTTCCGTCTGCAAAGTTTTCAACGGTACAGAAGAAATCCAGATTGTTTGCGGTGCTCCCAACTGCGACGCCGGCAAACTTGTTCCATTGGCAACTGTCGGTACTGTTTTTAAGGACGGTGACGGTGAATTTGTAATCAAAAAAGCCAAGCTCCGCGGTGTTGAATCTTTCGGTATGATGTGCAGCGGCAAAGAACTCGGTCTCAATGATGATAATTCCGGTTTGATGGAACTTGATGCTGATGCTGTCCCCGGTACTCCGCTTAATGATTTGTTCGGAGCAGACAGCTGCATTACTGTTGAAGTTACCCCCAACCGTGCAGACTGGCTTTCTCATTACGGTATCGCCCGCGATGTAGCCTGCTTGCTTGATACTCAGGCAAAACTTCCCGAAATCACCGTTCCCGAAGTTAAAGATGTTCCTGAAAAATACAAAAATCTCGTTACCGTTATGGATAATGAACTCTGCCCCCGATATACCGCCAGAGTTATTGAAAATGTCAAAGTCGGTCCTTCCCCCAAATGGCTGCAGGACAAATTGATTGCTATCGGTTTGCGTCCCATCAATAATATCGTTGACATCAGCAACTATGTTCTTATGGAACTAGGTCAGCCGCTTCATGTTTTTGACCTTGATAAACTTGCTGAAAAACGCGTCGTTATCCGCCGCGCCGAAGACGGTGAAAAACTGGAACTCCTTGACGGCAAAACAGTTGAACTTAAGAACCGTCACCTTGTAATCGCCGATGCTGAAAAACCTGTCGTTCTTGCCGGTATCATGGGCGGTGAAGAAAGCGGTGTTACTGAAACTACCGTCAACTGCCTGATTGAAAGTGCTGTTTTCTTCTCTTCAAATATCCGCAGTTCAAGCCGTGAACTCGGTGTCAGCTCTGATTCAAGCTACCGTTACGAACGCGGTGTTGACTTTGATATGGCAGAACTCGCATCTCGCCGTTGTGCGCAGCTGATATTGGAACTTGCAGGCGGTGAATTGGTCACTCCTCTGATTGATGTAAGTGTGCCGCGTCCTGCAGAAAAAGTTATTCCCTGCCGTTATGAACGCATCAATAAACTGCTCGGACTTTCACTTGCCGGTACTGAAATCAGTGCGATTTTCCGCAAACTTCAGCTTAAAGTCAGCGATGAAACTGCAGAAGGCTGTGTCGTTACCGCTCCTTTGTTCCGTCTTGATCTGACCAATGAAGCCGACCTTGCCGAAGAAGTCGCCCGCATTAACGGTCTTGCGGCAATTCCTCTGATTCCGGTTGCTTCAAAATCGGTTGCTCCTTTGCGTAAGGATGCTTATTTGAAATATCAGATTTTGCGTGAGGATTTGATCGGTCTCGGACTTTTTGAATGTTACCATTACAGCACTGTCAGTGATAAAACTGCTCTGTCCGACCGCCGTTTCAAAATTGAAGATGTGATGATTCTTGACAATCCGCTGAGTTTGGATTTACGTTGCCTCAGACCGTCTCTTTTCGGTGAAATGCTCAATACTCTTGAACGTAATATTGCCCGCCGCAACCTCAATTTGAAATTGTTTGAACAGGGCAGAGTTTTCTGTGCCAATCCCAAAATGTTCCCCGAAGAACGTATGGAAATGTGTATTATGATGACCGGTTCGCGTCATCCTGAACTTTTCAGCGCAGAGTTGGCACAGGATATTGATTTCTATGATTTGAAAGGCACACTTGAAGCATTGTTCAACAAACGCCGTATCGTAAACTATCGTTTTGAAGCTGCCGACGACGCCCGTTTTGTCAGCGGTATTTGCGCCAAAGTTGTAATTAACGGCAAATGTGCAGGTTTCCTCGGTGAAATCGCTCACGATTTGACAAAAGGTTTCAAGACAACCAAAAAGATGTATGCTGCTGTGCTTGAAGTTGAAGCTGTTCTCAACGGCACTCAGGGAAAACTGCTCTATAAACCTTTCAGTATGTATCCTGCAACTGACCGTGACGTGGCTTTTGTCTGTGACAGAAATCTTGAATATTCAGCAGTCATTGACTTTATCCGCAAGCTCAAGTTGGCACATCTTGAAAAGGTCGAACTCTTTGACATTTTCACTGATGAAAAACTCGGTGCTGATAAAAAGAGTATGGCTTTCAAACTCACATTCCGCCATGCTGAACGCACTTTGACAGATGATGAAATCAATAAGTCTTATCATGCTTTGCGTGAAAGCCTTGCCAATAAACTTAATGTTGAATTGAGGTAAAAATGTTGACGGACACACAAATAATTGAGCATATCAAAAAGCTCAAAAAAGAGAAAAATGCTGTTATTCTGGCGCATAACTATTCTCTCGGTGAAATTCAGGATATCGCCGATTTTTGCGGCGACTCTCTGGAACTCAGTATCAAAGCCGCTGAAACAGAGGCGGATATGATTGTTTTTTGCGGTGTCCGTTTCATGGCAGAGACGGCAAAGATTCTCTCTCCTGACAAAAAAGTTGTCCTGCCCGTTTCAACTGCAGGTTGTGATATGGCGGATATGGTTGATTTGGCAACTGTCCGCCGTATGAAGGAGGAAAATCCCGATTTGTACGTTGTTGCTTATGTCAATACGACTGCGGAGACCAAAACAGTATGCGATATCTGCGTTACCAGCGGCAATGCTTTGAATGTGGTCAGGGCATTGCCGGAAGATAAAGAAATACTCTTTCTGCCTGATAAAAACCTCGGCAGTTTCTGTGCCGCCCAAGTCGGCAGAGTGATGAAACTTTATGATGGCTGCTGTCCGGTACACAACCGTTTTACAGTGGAAATGATTGAAAAAAGAAAAAGCGAATATCCTGAAGCCGAAGTACTTATACATCCTGAAGCTCCCGCCGAAGTCGTTGCTTTGGCAGATTATGCTTTGAGTACGGGAAAAATTTTGACTCATGTCAAAAATTCAGATAAAAAAGAGTTTATCATTGCCACTGAACTCGGAATTCTGCACCGTTTGGAAAAGGAAAATCCCGATAAACGCTTTGTTCTCATATCCCCGGAGGCGGTATGTCCGCACATGAAACTTGCCCGTTTGCAGGATTTGCTGCGTGCGCTTGAAGAAGAAACGGAAGAAATCGTTTTGAGCAGAGATATTTGCGAAAAAGCGGTCATTCCTATTCGCCGCATGCTTGAATTTAAATCATAACATCTTTTAAATAAGGAGTTTATATTATGGAAAAAAAGACAATTCTCGAAGGAAATTTTAATGCCGAAGGTTTGAAGTTCGGTATCGTTTGCGCCCGTTTCAATAACTTTTTTGTCAGCCATTTGCTGACCGGCGCAGTTGACAGCATCGTCCGTCACGGCGGCAGTGAAGAAAATATCACTGTTGCATACGTTCCCGGCTCATACGAAATCCCCTTTGCTGTTAAAAAACTTCTTGCCACCAAAAAATTTGATGCTGTTATGGCTCTCGGTGTTGTTATTCAGGGCGCAACTCAGCATGCAGGTTATATCAACAGCGAAGTTTCCAAATGCCTTGCTCAGCTCGGTTTGGAATCAGGAGTTCCCGTTACTTACGGTATGATTACTGCTGAAGACCTCGACCAGGCAATTGAACGCAGTGGCACCAAAGCCGGCAACAAAGGTTCTGACGCCGCAATTGCCGCTATCGAAATGGCTAACCTCTGCAAAGTTATCAAATAAAAGGCTTTTATATGGACATTGACGAATCATTGGAAACAACGCCCAAACTGCATACCAAACGGTTGGCGCGTGAGATTGCCATGCAGTTTCTTTTCAGCTGTGATATGCTGAACGAATTTCCTGAAATGGGTAAATTTGATGAGTTTTTTGAAGAGGAGATGAAAGACCAGCACGGTCTTACTGATAATCGTTATTCACGCAAAAGTCGTGAAGCAGCGGAAAATATTATTACTCAGCTCGCTTTGAATTTGGATACTGTTGACGAAAAAATCAAAAGTTTTACCTGTAACTGGGATTGGTCACGCATCTCTCTTGTTGACCGCAATATTATGCGCGTAGCGGTTTATGAAATGCTTTTTGATATGGATGTGCCGCCTATTGTCAGTATCAATGAAGGTGTGGAGATAGCCAGAGATTATTCAGATGAAAAATCTGCAAACTTTATCAACGGCGTATTGAATGCCGTCAAGGATTCTCTTGACCGCCCTGAACGTTAATTGTAAAGGATGATTCATGGCTTCAATTTTTTCAATTTTCAAAAAAGGTCTGGAAAAAAGCTCCGTTAAAGTCGGCAGAACCATAAGTTCACTTTTCGGCGGTGTCAAAGAATGGGATGCTTCAACTTTTGAACTTCTGAATGATACTTTGATATCTTACGATTTCGGCGTTGCCGCGGCGGCAGATATTGCAAATACTCTGAAAGATGAGTATGAACGCGGCAAAATCAAAAGCTCAGAAGACATTTATGAAGTTGCTTCAAATCATGTGGCGGCAATTCTCAAACGCAATATCCGTGAAATCAATCGCGGAGATGAAGGTATGCCTATTGTAATTTTGTTCGTCGGTGTAAATGGCTCAGGCAAAACGACTACCGTCGGTAAATTGGCAAATCTTTTGCGTAATGAGGGCAAAAAAGTTGTTCTCGGCTCATGTGATACTTTCCGTGCAGCTGCCAATGAACAGCTGACATTATGGAGTGAACGCAGCGGAGCTTTGCTGGTTGCTTCCAAAAAAGGTGCCGACCCGTCAGGTGTTGCTTTTGACGCTGTTAAAACTGCTATTGCCGAAAAAGCTGATTATCTTCTTATTGATACTGCCGGCCGTCAGCATAATCAGAAAAACCTTATGGAAGAATTGGCGAAAATCTGCCGTTCAATCAATAAAGTTCTGCCCGGTGCGCCGCATGAAACATGGCTTACAGTTGATGCAAGTATCGGAGCAAATGCTTTGAGTCAGGCGGAGAAATTTTCTGCAGTTGCCGGACTGACAGGTATAGTTCTTACCAAACTTGACGGCAGCGGCAAGGGCGGTATGGCGGTTGCGTTGCAGAAAAAATTTGATTTGCCGTGCTTTTTCGCAGGTCTCGGTGAGGCTCCTGAGGATTTGCAGCACTTTGATGCTGATATGTATGCCAAAGCACTTTTTGAACACGACGCAACGGAGTAAGTATTATGTCAACCGACCACGCAAAATGGATGCAGATTGCTCTTGACGAGGCCCGCAAAGGGTACGGTTTTGTTTCCCCGAATCCGCTGGTCGGTGCGGTTGTTGTCCGGGACGGAAAAATTCTCGGCAAAGGCTATCATCACCAATGCGGTATGCCTCATGCAGAGGTTGAGGCGGTGCGTGATGCTGAAGCTAACGGTTACAGCTGTGAGGGGGCGGAAATTTATGTAACACTTGAGCCCTGCTGTACCTATGGCAGAACTCCGCCGTGTACAGAGTTGATTTGCAGTCGCAAATTCAAATTTGTTTCAATCGGCACACTTGACCCCAATCCGTCTCATGCGGGAAGGGCATTGAAGATTTTTGATGAACACAATATAAAATATGAAGTCGGCGTTCTTGAAAAAGAGTGTAAAGATTTGAACCGTATTTTCTTTAAATATATTACTTCTGAACGTCCTTATGTTTTGTTGAAAATGGGCATTACGCTTGACGGCAGAATTGCCTGCGCCAACGGTTGTTCCAAGTTCATAACAGGAGCGGAGGCGCGTCAGAGGGTGCAGTATTTGCGCCGCGGATTTGATGCTATCATGGTAGGTGCGGAGACTGTCCGCAAGGATTTGCCGACGCTGTTTGCCCGCAATGCTGACGGTACACTTTTTGAGAGAAAAATGCAGCGTATTATTGCTTCAAAGAGCATGACGAAACATGAATTGGAGAAACTTTACGGTGATGTTGATTCGGTCGGTGATTTTGAAATCGTTGATGTTTCAAGTGCAGAAAAGTGGGATGTTTTTTTGAAAAATCTTGCCTGTCGTAAAATAACTTCACTTTTTATTGAAGGAGGTTCCGAGCTTGCGGCTTCCGCTTTGGCGGCGGGCATTGTTGACCGGGTTGAATTTCATATTGCGCCGAAAATCATGGGCGGCAGAGACAGTATAGGAGCAGTCGGCGGAAATTCACCGTTTGACCTTGCAAATTTATATTCTTTGAAAAATGTAGAGATACTGAAACTCGGAAATGACATCGGGATTTCAGGTGATTTGAATTGAGGTAAAAATGTCAGTCAAAGTTACAGTTTTGTCCGCAGTTTACGGAATTCCTGAACGGATTTTGCGTGAGGCTTTGGATTGTTTTGTGCGGCAGAGTTGCCGTGATGCTGAATTTATATTGGTCAATGACAAGTCGCCTGACGATTATACAGTGAAAGTTCTCAATGAATATGCTGCAAAAGACAGTCGTTTTAAAGTTGTGGATAATGCTGAAAATAAAGGACTTGCCGCTGCGACAAATCAAGGTGTAGAGTTGGGGCGGGGGAAATATTTCTGCCGTATTGATCCGGATGATCTGGTGCCTGATAATTATCTTGAAGTAATGACTGAAGTCATGGACTTTTATGATGCAGATATGGTGACATGTGCGATTACGGATTTTAAAGACGGTGAAAAAGTTTCTTTTCAAAACACATTTTCAGCAGAGCGTTATTTGCATTTGAGCCGACCGTTGGAAAAGCGTCAGATGCTGCGGCAGAAATTCATTTGCCGTATGTTCAAACGGGATACTATCGGAGACTTGCGTTTTGATGAAAGACTTTTGCGCGGAGATGATTTGATGTTTATTCATCTCTATCTTTTGCGCTGTTCAAAATGCGTGGAAATTGATTTTCCGGGATATTTTTACCGTCACGGACGAATTTATGCACCGGGCGAGAAGGCCGCTGTATGCAGTGCAAACCGCATTCCTCCGCATTTTTACCATGAGCCTGAATTGACTATTAACGCCTTTGCTGAGGCGTTTCATTCAGCTGCAAATGATGATGAACGCCGATTTTTTGCATACATGGTGATACGCCGTTATATGCGTACTGCGTTTTGGCTGCGCGGCTTCGGTGAGAAAATGTATGATGCACTTGCATTACAGTTTGATGAATATTTCAATTCCACAGTGGGACAGGTGGCTTGTGAGAGTTATCCGTTATTTGCAAAGATGATGCGTAAACTTTTCTGCCGCAAAAAGATAAATAAAATGTTCTTCAGCCGCATACAGATTTTGCGATTGATTTTTGAGCTGCGCAATATAGATTATTACATTATCGGATTTTTGCGTGGAGTAAAACTCAAATGCTGTCATGCCGTCGGTCGTTAAATCGTCGGGAAAAGAGACAGAATTTCATCTTGAGTAATATTGAGAAACATTTCTGAAACAGGCATACTTTCAAGAATATTGCTGATATTTGTTACGGACAAATCGGCATTTGCCAGCATTTGTTCAAGGAATGCAACATCGGTGCGAGAGAAAAAATCACCGCTGAATTTGGCGTTGGTGATTGTTCCTTTCTGAATTTCCAGATGCAATGTTACACTGCCGCCTGTAAATTTCTGACTTTTTTCATAATTGAATTGCGGAGAGTTTCCGTAATTCCACTCTGCTGTACGGTATTTTGTATTAGCAAGGTTTTCGGCTTTTTCAATAATTTCCTGCGGTACAATGTAATCTGATGTAATATTGAACTGCTTGCGGAGAGATGCGGATATCGCATTTATAAAATCTTCAACAGTAAGAGTTTGAGAAAGGTGTTCTTTGATATTCGTCACTCTGGAGCGGACGGAGGCAATCCCTTTGCCGGAAATTTTAACTCCGCTGACATTGAGGGCGTTTACCAAATCTTCAATGTTAGTATCAAAAAGCATTGTTCCGTGAAAAAGAATACGGTCTCCGATACGGCTTTGTGCACTGCCGGAAATTTTTTTACCGTCAATAAGGATATCATTTCTGCCTGAAAATTCAGCATTTATTCCGAGTTCGGCAAGTGTTTTGATGACAGGAACGGCGAAGTCGGCAAAGTTTATGCTTTTGCCTTCCTCAAAATTGGTGATATAGCTGTAATTTATATTGCCGAGGTCGTGATAAACTGCTCCGCCGCCTGTATTTCTGCGGGTGACATTGATATTGTTGGAGCGTATGAAATCGGTGTTTATTTCCGCCAGAGTATTCTGGTTTCTGCCGATAATGACGGCAGGAGCATTCTGCCAGAGAAAGAACAGCTCATCAGAAATATCTTTTACAAGCAGTTCCTCCAATGCCAGATTGAATGCACTGTCAGTTGTACGACTATAAAAAAATTCTGCCATTATCTGTATCTTATATTTGTTTTAAGGATATGGTCGCGATAGCGGTGAAATTCAAAACTGACAAAATGGTCTTCGTAAGGATAGTACATGATAATAGTCATACTTCCTTCGCCGTGATTGCTTACGCGGGCATCAGAATCAAGGAAGACTTTGCCGAGAAATTTGACTGTACGGGTGTAACTGAAGTCAACTTTCTTGCTGAGAGAGAGAGCTGCTTCGTATTTTTCTTTGCTGTTGCGTGAGATACGGGGATTTTTGAGTACGGCAATTTCATCTTTGCAGACTTCAAAAATTTTGATATCTTCAGCGGGCAGCATGGTACGACAGCCTGTAATGCAGAAAGCAAGTATTGCAGCAAAGGTCAGATAAAAATATTTCATAGTAAATTCCTTTTTGAAAATATACATTCATTATTGATTTTTTCAAGGGCAATTTCCATATTCGGCACATAATTTATCCAATAAATTATGCAAATCTGCAAGCTGTGCCATTTGAGATGCTTCGGCACGGTATGAGCTTTTAAAACCTCTGCCTTTGAGGTAATCGTGAACGATTTTGCGTGAAAGTTTCATGCCTTGTGTTTCTCCGTAAAGTCCGCAAGTGTCAGTAATATGCAGCCTTATCTCTTCTGCAAGTTCAAAAACATCAGGTTCACGGAATAAATCATGGTTCTGCAACTCGTCAAAAAGCCACGGATTTCCCATTGCTCCGCGTGCAAGCATGACTTTGTCGCAAGTCGTTTTCTCCCTGATTTCCATGTAGTTATCAAAATTCATCACGCCGCCGTTGGCAATGACCGGAATATTCAGAGCTTCCCGGCAGATACGGATTTGTTCAAAATTTACCGGACCTGAATAAAATGCTTCCTTGATTCTGCCGTGAATGGTGATTGCGCTTGCGCCTGAATCTTCCAGCATTTTTACAAGGTTGAGAGTCGGTTCAATATTTTCTGCATCGACGATGCGGAGTTTTGCAGTTACCGGGCATTTGGCATTTTCGGCGATAACATTGAACATGGCTTTTGCAAGTTCAAAATTTCTGCCGAGAGCTGCGCCTGCACCTTTTTTTGCAACTTTGGGAACAGGACAGCCGAGATTCAAATCTATGAGGTCAAAATCGTAATGCTTAAGTTCCTGCATGGCAATTTTTGCATGTTCGACGGAACTTCCGACAAGCTGACAACCGAGAAACTTATCTTCGGCGGAACGCTCAAGCATGAAAAATGAGGATTTTGTTTTATACGCCATCGCTGAAACATCAACCATTTCCGTAAAGGCAAATTTACAGTTGTGACGGTACAATGAACGGCGATAAGCCGCATCGGTAAATCCCGAAAGCGGCGCCATGACAAGCGCGTCTGTCGGGTAGATATCAATGCGGCTCTGCGTCATATTTTTTTACCTGAATCAGATGTGATCCAGAGTTCCTTTGTAATTCTTGATGAGAGATTCAAGTTTTACACTGCAAGTACCTTCATCAGTGTTGACGAATTTGATTTCATCGGAGTCATCAACTGTACCGACACAGGCAAAGGGGATATTGCCGAGAACTTTTTCAAATGCTTCTTTGTCAGCGGGAGCGACAGTTGCGACGAAGCGGCTGTTGCTTTCAGAGAAAAGGAGTTCGAGAGATTTCATCTTTTCGCTTGCGGGAACTTTGGCAAGGTCAATGGTGCATCCCATGCGGCCGCCCATTGCTGAACGTGCAAATGACATGGCAAGACCGCCGAGTGCGGGAGTTGTCAGAGAGTGAACGAGTTCAGCTTCGGTTGCATTTGAAACGTTGGTATAAATCTCAATGGCTTTGGCGGCGTCAAGTTTGGGAACATTGTTGCCGGTTGCATCGAGCATAGCGAAGTATTCACTGCCGCCGCATTCGTTTTTGGTATCACCGATGACATAGACGAGGTCGCCGGCTTTCTTGAAGTCAAGAGTGACCGCTTTGGAGATATCGTCCATTTTTGAAATGGCACTGAAGAGGATTGAGGGCGGAATAGAAATCTTTTTGCCGCCTCTGGTGGAGTCGTTCTTCATACTGTCTTTACCGGAGATACAGGGAACTTTGAAAAGTTTGGTAAAGTTGTAAAGTGCCTGATTTGCACGGACGAGCTGTGCGAGTTTGTATTCACCGTCGGGAGTTTTTTCACTCTGAACGGGGTCGGGCCAGCAGAAGTTGTCCAAACCTGCGATATGACCGAGTTTACCGCCGACTGCGATAATGCGGCGGATTGCAAGGTCGATGATTGAAGCAGTCATCCAGTAGGTGTCAATATCGCTGTAACGGGGGAGGATACCGCCGGAAAGAACAATACCTTCAGTACCGAGCTGTTCTGCCATGGTGACGGTTGCATCAGACTGAACGTCACGGCATTTGCCGACAAACGGTTTGATAACGCTCAAGCCTTTAACTTCGTGGTCGTACTGGCGTGCTTTGAATTCATCGGAGCAGATGTTCAAGCGGCCTGCCATGGCGGTAACATCATCTGCAAGTTTGCGTCCGCAGAGGCAGGGTTCGTCAAATTTGGGAGTCTGCCATTTTGCTTTGAGGTGAAGTTTGGGCAATCCGCCGTGCATGAAGTCAATATCCAGATTGGCAACGACTTTGTCGCCCCAGGTCATGCAGAATTTGCCGTCAGTGGTAAATTCACCCATAACGGTAACTTCAACATCACGGAGTTTGGCAAGAGCTTTGAATTCTTCAATATTTTCTTTGGGAACTGCGAAACTCATGCGTTCCTGTGCTTCGGAAACGAGGATTTCCCACGGGTTCAAGCCGGCATATTTGAGCGGAGCTTTGGCAAGGTCCATACGGCAGCCGCCGCAGAGTTCAGCCATTTCACCGACGCTGGAAGAGAGACCGCCTGCGCCATTGTCAGTGACAAAACGGTAGAGACCTTTGTTGCGGGCTTCGTAGATGAAGTCTGACATCTTTTTCTGGGTGATGGGGTCGCCGATCTGAACAGCCTGAACAGGACTGTCTTTGTGAAGTTCTTCACTGGAGAAGGTTGCGCCGTGGATACCGTCTTTACCGATACGGCCGCCTGCCATAACGATAAGGTCGCCGTCTTTAATTGATTTTTCAGAACCTTTGACATTGCCGATTTTCTTGGGCAAAAGACCGACAGTACCGCAGTAAACGAGGGGTTTACCGAGGTAACGGTCTTCAAAATATTCCCAGCCCATGCCGTAGGGAATACCGCTCTGGTTGCCGCCGTCAATAACACCTTTGTGAATACCGTCACGCAAACGGCGGGGATGGAGCAAACCTTCGGGTACATCTTTTTCTTCAGTGAACGGTGAACCGAGGCAGTAGCCCCAGACGTTGATGAGGAGTTCAGCACCCTGACCGGTACCCATGGGGTCACGGTTGACGCCGACAATACCGGTCATTGCGCCGCCGTAGGGGTCAAGAGCGGAGGGGCTGTTGTGAGTTTCAACTTTGTAAACAAGGTCAACTTTGTCGTTGAAAGCGATAACACCTGCGTTGTCGTGGAAAACGGAAACGAGCCAGTCAACTTCTTCGGCGATTTCATTGGTACTTTTCTTGACGAAAGATTTGTAGCAGGAGTCAATGGTTTCTTTTTCGCCGGTTTCGGCATTCTCGTAATCAATAACAGCAGAGAAAATTTTGTGTTTGCAGTGTTCTGACCATGTCTGAGCGAGAACTTCAAGTTCGACATCAGTGGGGTTCTGAGTAAGACCTGCTTCTTTTCTGCCGACGGCATTGCGGAAGTAGTTCTGAATGGATTTCATTTCCTCAAGAGTGAGGGCGAGGGTGCCTTTGCGGCTGATTTCCATAAGACCTTCGTCAGAGACTTCGAGGTTGTATTCACGGACAGTGCCTTCGGTTGTGCCTTCAATGAGGGGCAGATTAAGCGGAATATTGTTAAGTTCAGTACCGGGAAGAACAGTGACAGACTGGATGAGTTCGTTTCCGAGGAGTTTGACACCGATAGTTTTTGCATCATCGGCAGTAAGAGATTTGCCGTAGAGGAGGTATTCAACGGAGCTGAAAACGTGTTCGTTTTCACCGAGTTTTCTGCCGAGGATATCTGAGACAGCGGCTTTGGCAGAGCGTCCGACGTTGTCAGTCACACCGGGTTTGAAACCGATAACGACGATGAAGTCGGGAGTTGCGGGGTCTTTGTCATTGTCGGAGGATTTGCCGCCTGCACGCCATGACTGGAGAACGGGATTAACGAGGAGAGAAGCGATTTTTGCTGCTTCGTCGTTATTGATGTCGGCGTGGATGGTGTAAACGTCGCGGGTTGCAACTTTGTCAAGATTGATTTTAAGGAAGTTTTCGATTTGAGCTTTGGTGCCTTCACCGCGGGCATCGCGCCAGTTTGCGAGAGGGGAAAGAACAATTCTGTGATCCATAGTATGATATCCTTTCGGTATAAAAGATTAAAGTACAATTACTCACATATAATTTACACCCGAAAACGCTTAAAAACAAGTAAAAAAGAAAAGATTTAGTAATTATTTTATGCTTGTTTTCTTTGCTGGCGGGTCTTCGGTAATGGGAACATATTTTACTTGGAATTTTTTTCCGCAAATTTCAAGGATATTTTCTCTGAATCCGATGCCGTAATGGCGGTAATATCTGATGAAATTTCCGATATTGAATTTCGGAGTTACAGATTCTGTATGAGCCGTGAAAGTTTTTATAAGTTCGCTGTCGTGACTTTTTTCAACCAGAGTTTTTTCATATCGGTAAGTCTGCCATGTGATATTGAGCATATGGGCGCGTTTGGCAGCTGTATTGCCGGTATGCCAGCGATATGAAAAAAGAATTTCATCAATGTATTTGAATTTGCCTTTTTTAGCAAGCTGGAGCATAAGATAGAGGTCTTCAAGCGGAGCTTCCGGTGTGAATTTGACATCCGCAAGTGCGGAACGACGCATCATGTAGCCGTTGGGAATATGGTTGTTGCGCAGAAGTTTTGTGTATTTTCCGAAATCTTCACTTGTAAAATCCAAACCGAGAGAGTCAACAGAAATTTTTTCACGGAAAGTTTTGTAAGGCGCTTCATCCAGCGGGACAGGATTCATTGCATCATCCCAGCCGATACGCAGTTTTTTACCGTTTATAAATTCATTGTCGCCGACTGCAAGCACATAATCCGGATGTGTTGAGAGAAAATCAAACTCCTTTCGGATTGCGTCAGGCTTGGCAATATCGTCTGATGCAATAAGATAGACAAAATCCCCCTGCGCCAGTTCAAGCAGGCGGTTAAAGGTTTTGCAGGTGCCCTCGTTTTGCTTTGTTTCAAAATGAACATTTACAAATCTTTTTCGGCAGATTTCTTCAAGTTCATTTATTTTCTGCATAGTTGAATCTTTTGACCCGTCATCAACAATAATAAGCTCAATATCTCTGAAGGTTTGAGAGATGATTGAGTTTATTGTATCTTGAACATACAATTCGTGGTTGTATGCCGGAATTATGACTGAAACGGCGGCTTTTACCATGACTGACCTGTGAGGAAAAGTTTAATATATGCGAAAATGCGCAAGAGGCGTTGTTTCGGGGGGAGGAATTTTGGCGTCAGACGGAAGCGGGAAAAGGTTTTTATTATTCCTTTCGGATTGACGATATGCGGGAGTTCTGCATAACCGTTGTAGTCAAAAGTTATACATTTGAAATTGTCGTTATAATCTTTTTCAATCCGGTCTTTGAAACTGCGTCCGGCTTCATTTTTGAGAACGAGAAAAGATGCTTTATCGCCGAATTTTTCTTTGATAAGTTCGTATGCTTCTTCAATTTTTTCGTAAGACGATTCGGTTCCTTTGATAATGGAATCCACCCAGACGAAAAGAATAGTGTCGCTTTCTGCCATCTGCTTCTGCAAACGGGCGGCGCGGCGGTCGTATTTTGCTTTGACTGCGGGAAAACTTTCTTCAATGGGAAGATGCAGAGGGAAATCGTGATTGAAAACAAGTCCGTTTGCAGTGTTTTTGCAAACATGTTTGGGAACACGGGAAAGCATGTTTTCCGCAAATTTTTCCAAAGTTTCAAGTTGAATGAAGTTTTCACAGCCATTGAGCGTGATTTTGGTTCTGTGAATTATATCACCGCCGGCAACCCAGTCAAGCGGATAAGTAGAAAACTGCAGCTGACACTTGCGGAGATTTTCAGTGGAGGCACACAAATTTCCGATGCTGAAAACGATATCAAATTTTTTCTTCATATTATCAATGCTTTCTTTCGTATTTGTAGCTTTTTTTCTTTACATTTGCGGGTTTTTCAACATAAAATTCGTCAAAAATCTCATCCCAGCCGTTGTGTTTTGATTTCGGGTCGGTGACATCGTGGTCGGGGGTGAAAAATTTTACTGTGCGGAAAATGTAATTTTGCGGATTTTGGAAAAAATGTTTATCTTTTTCTTCGGCAACAAGCAGAATATCAAAGTTTTTTCCGCCTTGAGCGATAAGAGCCTGACGGATGGCTTCGATTTTTTCATTTACGTTCTCGTTTACATCATCGGCTTGCATTTTGCGGATAAGGAGTTTGCTGTCGTCGGAACGGAGAATGCGGAGAAATTTCTGAGCGAGATATTGAACTTTTTCACCGAGTTCTTTTTCGTCAAGAGCTGCGAGTTCGGGATCTTTTGCGAGATTTTCGGGTTCGCGTTTGGTGTGAAAGTAGAGACCGGAGAATTTGCAGTTCCAGAAAGGCAGCGGACCGTTGAATCCCTGAGTTCCGAGCTTGTCAATATTGTTGATGGCGTTGATGAGGCTTTTTGCAGAGTAGGTCAGAGTCCAGTTGAAAAGACTTGATTCTTCAAAGCCGAAGTATTGAACGATTTTGTATGCGGGTTCACAGTTGAATCCGATAGAAGCGATATGGTCATACCGCTTGCCTTTTTTATGTTTTATTTTGCGTATCAAAGATTTAAAAGGATTGAACATAGTAACCTCCGTAAAAGTTTTTTACCATGTTGAAAATATACACTTTTTTTGCATAAAATCAATCAAATTTATAATGTTTTTTCTTTGTCTTTTTAGGTTTTTTCACATAAAATTCGTCAAAAATCTCATTCCAGCCGTTGTTGAAAAAGTCGGGACTAACGGCATTAGTATCCGGAGGAAATTGAGTGACAGTGCGATAAATGAAGCCGTCGGGATTTTTGAAAAAGTCTTTATATTTTTCTTCCGTAACTACGAGGATATCAAAATTTTTACCGCCGAGAGCTGACAGGCTGTCATTCAGACATTTTATTTTTTTATTTATATTCGTATCAATATCGTCACTTTTCAGCTTGCAAATATATAATTTTTTATAATCGGAAGTGAGAAATTTTTTAAATTTTTGAGCGAGATAAGGTATTCTTGACTTCAAATCTTCAAGGTCTTTTTCAATAATTTGCGGATTATCTTTCAACTCATCAAAAGATGCCTTGCCGTGAAAGTTAATTCCGGAAAAATTGTCATGCCATAATGGATTCGGACCGCGAAAACCTTCTGTTCCGATTTTATCAAGATTGTTTATTGCGTTGAGCAATCGTTCAAAAGGTAAAACATACATCCAATTAAATAAATTTGATTCTTCAAATTTAAAATATTTGACGAAACGGAAAGCGATTTCACAATTATATCCGAGTGAAAAGATATAATCATATTTGTTGCACTTTTTTCTGGACAGAGCCAGTTTTAACATTTTTAGCGGATGAAAACCCATTAACAAATCTCCTGATATATTTTGTTAAAGAATACAGAATAAAACAGCTGCAAGAATGATTAATATTTCAATAATCG
Organism: Victivallaceae bacterium; assembly: GCA_045657185.1. GTDB lineage: Bacteria > Verrucomicrobiota > Lentisphaeria > Victivallales > Victivallaceae > RGIG5270. Next base: position 26,908 of record JAZOSO010000147.1, read on the forward strand.
AAGCTGTAATAAAAAATCTTGTAAGTTTTTTGTATTTATTGGCTTTTTTGTCCAAATATACTATTTTTTCTTTATATTCATCATTCGGCTTTTTGAAAGCGGCGGCGTATTCCTGCGGATAAAGTTCAGCAATTGTTTTCACTTCCTGCCATTTGCCGTTTTCGCCGTATGCCGCTAAAATATTACGCCATGAAGGTAATAATATTTCATTGAAATATTTTTCTGATGAATCAGTTATATTTTTGTAAACTGAATGATAAAACTTTATCTCCTTGAGTCCATGTTTCAAATGTGTATTTACTTTATATTTATCTTCATCATACCAAATACCGCCCGTATGTTTACGGTAAACAGACATGACATCAGGCAGCATTTTGATTTTTCCCGTCTTTGCATGGAGCAAATGCCAGTACCAGTCTCCGGGGAGTATTCCGTTGGGTATGAATTCTGCGGCATTGCCGTCGGTGAATCGCCATCTGTAAACAACGGAGTTTGTCTGGATAAAATTTCTCTGCTGCAGTTGTTCAAAATCGAGCGGAGTATGCCAGAGTTCCTGTTCAGGATATATTTCTTCGGCTTTTGTATTGTTTTCATAAATTACTTTTACGGGATGGAAACAAACTGCATAGTCCGGATTGGCTTCAAGAAAATCAACTTGTTTCTGCAATTTATTTTCATCAATCCAATAATCATCTCCTTCGCAAATTGCAACATATTTACTTTTTATTTTCGGGAAAACAAAGGTTCTTGAAATGGAATGTCCTTTGGTATGCTGATTTTCTGTTTGCAGCAGAGGTTTGATTATTTCAGGGTATTTTGCCTGATATTCTCTGATGATATCCTGAGTTTTATCAGTTGAGGCATCATCGTGAATAAAAACTTCAAATTTGAAGTTTGTTTTCTGTGAGACGAAGCCGTCAAGTGTTTGCCGTAAGAATTTTTCATGATTGAAAGTTATACAGGATATTGTAAGTAAAGGAGTCATGTTTTTTTCAGCCTGTTTTTTATGAAAGTTATTATTTCCCGAAAACTTTTATGCGATTTGCAAATATACTTGTATCATATTTTGAGATTTGCATGTCATTGCCGTTTTCGTCATATATTTTCAAGGTGTTCAAAATCCATTCAATGGTCTTTCGGGTTTCAGTATTATCTTTGCAGACAAGATAAATTTCCGCAAAACGCTGGTTGACATTGTGAGTTTCTTCAATTATGTCTCCGATAGTGTAACGCTCAAATACGCAAATTGTATCCGGATGTTTTTTTATTTTATCCATACCTTCAATGCGAGTTATTTTTCCTGCTTTCAATGTCGGAAAAATTTGAACTGCAGTTTTTCCTTGCAGCCATATTTCATTATATTCAAATTGATAATCAGCAGATGTTGTGCCTGTTAACGCAAATTCAATTAAAGGAGTAAGCGGATTTTTTCTAGTTACTGCATAAAATACACGTTCAAATTCACTACCTCCGAATCTTAATCCGGGGTCATAAAAACGGACTGTATCTCCGTCAACAAATCCCTGCATGAATACGGGTGCGGTAGAAATGCCTATGTCCTGATAGAATTTTTCAACTTTTTTATGGACATTATCTATATAAATTTGTGTGAATATTGAGGGGGTTGCAGAGCCGACGGCAAGTTTGTCAAGTTTATCTTCGTATTTTCCGAGTACTCTGTCAACGGTTCTTATCGGATATGCTTTGCCGTTTATCATTATAATAGTCATTGAAAAGTCATTTGATTGCCCCATGTATTTTTCAATTACGACATCACCGTTTGAACTGACGGATTTTGCAAATTCAATGGCTTTTAAAGATTCCTGAAAATTATTGCAGATAGACTGACCGCGTGAACCGCGGCTTTCGCCGGGTTTGACGAGAATCGGGAAAGAAACATTGACAGTACATGTTTTTTCATCGCAGAAATCTTTTTCTGTATATTCCGGAATTGTATCGACACCGCTCATGCGGCAATGTTTTTTGAATAATTTTTTGTCAGTTAAAATATCAAACTGTTCTTTTGTGCCGAAACATGGAAGATTGAGTTTTTCACATATTTGCTGGTAGGGTTTCTGGCAGATATCAAGAGAGGTGGAGATAACTCCGTCGATTTTTTCATTTCTGCACATTTCCGCAATATTATCAATTTCGGTGATATTATACATGAAATATTTATCTGCAATCTGTTTTGCCGGAGCTTTTTCCAATGGCAGATAATCTGTAACATAAGTTATTACACCGAGAGCTTTTGCCGCTTCAACCAATTTGCAGTGTTGAGCCGCGCCTCCTATAATCAATAATTTTTTATCTTTTAAATTAAGCATGTTTAATTTTACCTTTTTATGTCAGCTATGTAATATTTATAAATCATAAAATTCATCAGAAAAAATTTTCAATATTCATTCTGAACATATCCGTTGCTGCCGTCTTTGTTCCAGGTTATGTTTTCTTTGACGATTTTTGCCGGATTGCCTGCAAGGGCGCAATGTGATACTGTATGTTTGCCGGAGACAACACTGCCCCAGCCGATAATTGTATCTTCGGCAAGAACTGTGTTTTTCAGTATTGTTGAATTTGCGCCTATCCAGCAATGTTCTCCGATGGTGATGCCTTTGACTTTGTTGATTATTGCTCCGGATGAAAAATCAAAAACAGGATGTGCATCTGTGTTGAAAAGCTGAATGCCGAAAGCAAACATGCAGTTGTCGCCGATTATACATTTTGCATTGCAGTTGTATGTCGTGTATTCAGCAGAGCCGAAACTTGTATTTTTGCCGATAATCAATTCTGTATTATTTGCTTTGCCGAAATTTTTTGAAACATTGCCTATACGGATTTTTAACAAATCTCCGACTGAAGTATTTTCCTGAAATATGATTTTGTTGTTATCTCCGTAAATGAATATTTCCACAGTCCCGTTGATTTTCAAATTTCTTAAGTCAACTGTGTTATTCGTGCCGGAAATAAACAAACTGATTTTCGGTATTTTTTCAGAAGGTATCAATATGTTATTATTTTTTATAATTTCCTCAGGAATTGTGCGAGATTGATTATTCTTTTTTTTGCGCAAGAAATCTATTAAATCCTGAAAAAACTGAATTCGCATATTTAAAATCCTTTTTTCAAGTTATCGCATATAAATTTTACTGTGTCTTGCTCTAAATCTCCGTAGAACGGCAGACAGAGGACTTTTTGTTTTAAATCATCAACGATATTCAGCGAGGATAATTTTATCGCTAAATCGTTTTTATAAC
>JAZOSO010000148.1:0-3839 GCA_045657185.1 Victivallaceae bacterium
TTTTTGAATGTGATGGGGGGGTGCAGGGGGAGAAGAAAAAACTTTTTTGCAAAAAAGTTTTTCTCTTCCCCCCCTGCATTCTCCAACTTCTTTTTTAAAGGAAACATTATGAATAGAATTAAATCGTGGATGAGCCGCAGGGCGTTTATAGGCAAAGGCGGGTATGGAGAGATATGGAAAATTGCCTATCCGCTGATGATAATGGGGGCGAGTTACATTGTATTGATGATAACAGACAGGTTATTGCTGGCGTGGCACAATACACTGGAGATGTCAGCGGCGGTACCTGCGGGCGGATTGAATTTTACGCTGTTCAGTTTTTACACGGTGACGATTAATTTTACAAGTGCGTTAGCGGCGCAGTATTTCGGAGCGAAGGAGTATGGTCAATGTGTCAGAACAGCATGGAATTCGGTATATTTTGCGTTATTGTCGGCGGCGGCGATACTGCTGATAAATTTACCGTTGGGCAGATGGATAATCATGCACAGCGGACACAATGCGGCATTGATAGAGCTGGAGCTGAAGTTTTTTTATTCAATAGTTCCGAGCAGTTGTTTCATGTGTGTAAGCGGTGCAGTTTTCGGCTTTTTTTCAGGGACAGGGAGAACAAAAATAATTGCGACAGTCAATACAAGCATGTGTATATTGAATATAGTTCTTGACTATGCGCTGATATACGGGGTTGGATTTTTACGGATTCCGGAACTTGGAATTGTGGGAGCGGGGCTTGCGACAAGCATCTGTTCCATGATTGGTATGATATGGGCTTTAGGCGTATTTCTGAAACAGGAGCAAACAATTTATCCGACGCGCAAAATGTTTGATTTTGAGTGGTGGAGATTGAAAAAGCTGGCAATATACGGCATGCCGAGCGGACTTCAGGTATTGCTCGGAAGCGGAGGATTTACATTTTTCCAGTTTATGATAGGCTATATGGGGCCTGATGCGCTGACGACCTCAAGTATTCTCATTACACTTAACAATCTGGCGTTTGCGGTAATAATCGGATTCTGTGATGCAACGAGTATTCTTGTAGGGCAATACATCGGACGCAAACGCAAACAGAAAGCGGAAAAAGTTGTTTATAACGCTTGGCGCATACAAATTCCGTATCTGATTTTCCTTGCAGTGCTGTATATCGGATTTCCTGATGTTCCGGTAGATATATTCAAAAGTGCGGAAAAAACCGTTTCCGCCGCTGTAAATTTCAATACAGTCAAAGAAATGGCAAAAGTTCTGCTGCTTATAGCGGCTTTTTCCAATGTCATTGACTCATTGCGCTTTACCTTTATGGGGGCACTGCGCGGTTCAGGGGATACCAGAGCAATTCTCTATATTATCGGCGGATGTTCTCTTGCTGTAATGATTCCCGGCACATGGATTTTCACTCATGTACTGCATTGCAATCTGACTCAACTCTGGTTCTTTATGGTCGCCTACTGTGTGCTTTTAACCGTTCTGCTGTACATACGGTTTCACTCCGGCGCATGGAAAAAAATCGACATGATTCAAAAGAGATAAATTCTTTTTCGCTGTATTAAATTGCAAGGATATGTTTGATACCGGTAAAGACCAGCTGTGCCGCCATGGCGGAGAGGATAAGCCCTGTAATTTTACTTAAAATAACAATGACATTACGACCGAGTTTCTGTTCAACCCAAGCAGAAAGCACCAGCATTGTTGTAAGAATGGCAAAAGCGCAGACCAACCCGATCACACAAGCAAGCTGACTGGTGAAGCTGCTGGATTCAGCACCGATAACCAGAACTGCCGCAATCGTACCCGGCCCGCAAGTCACAGGAATTGCCAAAGGCACAACGGCAATATTTGATACTTCTCTGTCCATGTCTTCACTCGGAGCTTTGTCAGCAATTTTACTGTTGACCAACCCGACGGCAGAGAGAAAGAGCAATGCACCGCCGCCAATACGGAAAGCATCAATAGTTATATCAAAAGCGGCAAAAAGCCAACGCCCGAAAAAGAGCAGAATCACACAAGTTAGAAATGCAGAAACTCCGACTTTGACCGCCAAGTTCTTTTTTGCCGCCGTCTCCCAGCCCTGAGTCATTGAGAGAAACATTGACAAAACAAAAAACGGTGTAATCAAAAACAGAAACTGCAAAAATGTTTTAAGAATAAAACTTCCCATAATATAACCTTTCAATTTGTTAAACAAAAAAAGAAAGCAGATTATAGCCTCAACGAAATAGACTTAAGTAATATAGAGCTTGTTTTGCAAGTCCGCAATGGGCGCAGGCAAGTCCGCTCCGATGCATATAGTATACTGAGAGAAATCTGCTTTCTGGCTTTAATATACAGCAAAAAGCAATATTTTCAAATTATTTTCAGCAGAAAAATCAATCTTCTTTAAACAATTTGGCTGTGTTATAAAAGATGACTGATTTATTGCAGGGGGAGAAGAAAAAACCTTTTGGCGTTCCACCCGCCTTTTTATATGGTTCTTTTCTTCTCCCTCTGCCCCCTCATCTTTTTCCAAACCTTTTAATTATATTTGACATTTTCTTCAGTCAAATTTATAGAAAATTATTGAAAAGATGATAAAAATCAGTCTTTAGTACAGAGCCAACAATTCCAAGTAACTTTCAGCCATTTTTTCCACCGTCGGCACATAAACAGCGGACAAACGCTCACGCTTGAGCATATCGGCAATTCCCTGCGCGGCAATATATGGAGCATGCTCAAAATCCGTAAGCAGGGCATTGGGATAATGAGCAGCAATTTCCGCCAGAGGCGGAATATTCTGCACCACACAAGGCATACCATGAGCTTGAGCCTCAATAAAAGTCAGACCGAACCCCTCAAAACGGCTGGGCATGAGAAAAACATCAAAAGCACTGCATTCACTTGCCGCATTATCTGAATATCCGGCAAAAACAACTTTCAAGCGCGCATCTGATTGCTGTGCGAGTTTCTCCAGATTTTCCCGTTCAGGACCATCACCGATAAAGACAAGTCCTATTTTTCCTTTGGGAATGTACGAACAGATTTTATCAGTCATGCCGAGCAGCAAATCAAACCCTTTCTGATAATTCAATCTGCCGACACAACCAAGCACATATTGGCAATCATCCACGCCCCATTTGCGGCGTATTTCAGCTGTTTGTTCCGCATCAAATGTCTGAGGCAGATATATTCCGTTACGGACAACTTTTATTGCGCCTTTTTTCAAACCGAGTTTCTCTGTCTGAAAATCCGCCGCGGCATGCGAGACTGCAGTATGCAAATCTGCCATGCCGAAAGTCAATCTGTCAATCAGGAAACGCCACCATTGAGATTTGCGTATCTCCATAATGTGAACCGTATTCACCAGTTTAAAAAAACGCTCTTTCAGCAATATGCGACAGAGTATATTTGGATGAAAAAGGTGTGAGGAAACAACATCAGGGGCAAGCATGCGTATCAAACGCTTTAAAGCGAATGCGCGAAAAGGATGTTTTTTATCAACATTGAGAGAATATATTTTTATCCCCTCCTCTCGATACGCCCTGACCATAATGTCATCTTTTTCAACACTTTTAAGTGCAATAACAGAAACTTTATGTTCTCTTTTTCTGAATTCTGTACAGAGGTCAAGCACGACCCGTTCCGCACCGCCGACGGCAACTTCCGTCAAAACAAAAACTATCTTCATATCTTACTGTAAAATAATTCCGTCATCCTAACAAAGCATCTGAAAATAAAAGGCTGTGTTATAAAAGATGACTGATTTGTTGCAGGAGGAAAAGAAAAAACCTTTTGGCGTTCCACCCGCCTTTTTATATGGTTCTTTTCTTCTCCCCCTGCACCCCCTCATCTTTTTCCAAACCTTTTAATTA